>JAFGJR010000001.1 GCA_016928975.1 Sedimentisphaerales bacterium
GAATGATCGTGAAGCAGGATATCAATACGAGTGACCCGGGCGACATCCTTGCTGATCTCTGACAACTCCTGCATGCGGTCGAGCCGCCCGACAATGACGGGAGACTGTTGTTTGGCTACTCGCCGGTGATCGATGATGCCCACGACGGTAAAGGTCGCGGATCGCTCAGTGGCTTTGAGCCATTCCGGACCGCGGCAACGGACCAGAACCTTGTTCCCGATCGCCAGGCCCGTCTGCTCGGCGAGTTGACGTTCCACCAGCAGACCCTCCGCGTCATCCGCGGTCAGCCGCCGCCCGCCCTCACCAAGTCGTTCCTCTTTGTATTGCCTGAAGCGGTACTCAGTTGCCGGATCGATGCCCGTGGCCATGACCGAGACGCCCCTGCCCTCAACAAGTTCTTTTGTCTCAGGGTTCTCGATCAGCGGTTGCAGATACATGTAGTACTGCAGGAGACAGGTGACATGAGCGACGTTCGGCAAGGCGGCAATCTTGTCAGCCAGATGCTGGTTGACCTGGCCGGTCTGACCGAAGACCGATTCGACGGATAGGTGGCTCCGCCCGACCCAGAGCCAGACCTGGTCTTCGAGGGACAGACGCACCGACTCGTAAGCGCTGGTCACCCAGATGACCACGCCCACCCCGAGTGCAACAGCCCCGACAGCCCCGGCCGTCCGCCCCGGCTTAACGCGCCAGTTCCGTATACCGAGTTGCGACCAGTGCCGCATCACCTGGTTCCATTCCCTCGATCGTGCCGACGATCTGTCCGTCTTTGAGCACGTAGACTCTATCCGCGTAGGAGGCCGCCGCGGCCTCATGCGTGACCATCAGGACCGTTTTGCCCATCTCGTGGGCCAGCCGGCGGAGCAGTTCCCACACTTCGACCGCGCTGATCGAGTCGATGTTGCCCGTGGGCTCGTCGGCCAGGATCAGGGCCGGGTCGTTGAGCAGCGCCCGCGCGATGGCCACGCGCTGCTGTTCGCCTCCCGACATGGCCTGCGGCCGATGACCGGTGCGATGCTCCAGGTGCACCAGTTGGACCATCTCCGCCACGCGCGACTTGATCCGCCCGCCGCTCAGGCCGTCGATCAGCAGCGGTACGGCCACGTTCTCCTCGGCTGTCAGCGTGGGGAGCAAGTTGTACGCCTGGAAAATGATGCCCATGCGCTGTCGCCGGAACAACGTGCGCTGACGGTCGGACATGCGTGTCAGGTCTTTGCCCTCGATCCGCACCGACCCCGAGTCGGGCAGGTCCAGCCCGCCGGCCATGTGCAGCAGCGTGCTCTTGCCCGAACCGCTGGCTCCCATGATGGCTGCCAATTTGCCTTGGCGCACGGAAAGCGAGACGCCGTTCAAGGCTCGAATCACCTGGTTGCCCAGCCGATAACTCTTGTGCAGGTTCTCAATCACCAACACGTCAGTCATGTTCTTTCCAAACCCTGTAACGCTGGATCGCCCATCTCGGGTCACAGTCCCGCCTGCACTGCCTTCGCGTTGTGACCCCTTGTCGCCTCAGGTACACTCACCGCCCGGAGGCACCGCATGAGGCTCGTGGTTACTGCCGACATCCACTACGACATCGTCCGCAGCATGGGGCCGGCCCGCAAGGTCGCCGAGCAGATCTGCGACCTCGACGCCGACGCCCTGATGGTTCTCGGCGACGTCGGCGGCCGGGACGCGGGCATTGTACGCGATGGCCTCCGCCTTTTCGACAAATTCAAGGGCCGTAGGTTCTTCGTCGCCGGCAACCACGATATCTGGACCAAACCCGGCGAGGATTCTCTCGATCGCTTAGAGCGGGTTCTGCCCGAAATCTGTCAGGATTCCGGCTTTCACGATCTGGACATCGCCCCGGCCGAGGTGGACGGCGTCGGCCTGGCCGGATCGATCGGTTGGTATGACTACAGCTTCCGCCCGGAGCGGCTGGGTATCCCGCTGCGGTTCTACGAAGCCAAGATCGCCCCCGGCGCGGCTTCACGCCTGGACGGATACGCGCACTTGGTGGAGGACCTGTCGGACGTGCCGGAAGAGACCCTGCAAATCGGCACACGCTGGATGGATGGCGAGTATGTTCACCTGCCGATGAGCGATATAGCTCTCTGTGAGAGGCTGGTCGACCGCGCCGCAGCCCACCTGCGGGAACTCGAGAAGGACTGCCGCACGATCGTCTTTGGGATCCACCACCTGCCTTTCCGGGAGTTGGTTCCGGATCAGACAAACCCGAGCTGGGCCTTCGGCTCGGCTTTCCTGGGCAGTACGCGGTTCGGCAAGCTTCTTCTGAACTGCCCCAAGGTACGCTACGTCTTCTGCGGCCACAGCCATCGCCAGCACCGAATGCGCATCGGCCACATCGATTGCATCGATGTCGGTTGCACCTATGTGGCCAAGAGGTACGAAGTGATCGAAGTGTGAAATGAACGCTGAACGCTGAAGGATGAAGGATGAATGCTGAAGGATGGACGATGGCGGATGAGCGACGGAGGATGGGCAGGAGCGCCTATATCCGCCTTTCGGTTCCCCTCAGCCTTCATGCGGCAAGGCCCCATGTCCTGACCGTCCGGCGTCTTGTGCAACCACGGATGCACACCGATGGACTCACATCAGCCCCGGAGCCGGCGAAATGAGTATGGTGTCCTCCGATTGGGGCGAGGGTCGCTCCCAACAGTGCGTGAGGAGAGTCTGGAGCCTGTTCGTGTGAGCGCGAGTCGAACTTCCCATGGCCAGCCGCTTAGGTGCGCGGGTAGGAATCGGCAGGATGTGGAACCGGAACGGCGATGAGAAAACGAACCTCTTTTTCGTCGCTCCTGAGAGCTTTTCTTTTCTGTCCGGTGAGCTGTGAGTCTCCAAGTGGGATGATATGAGGCCAAGGCGTCTGTTGCAGTGGGAGGATGTCCAATGAGGCTGCGATCGAACCTGCGCCGTGTGGTTTTGCCAGTGATCGCGCTGCTCAGTGCAAGCAGCGTTTGCGCCACCGAGACCGACTGCTTCACTGAGCTGAGGGCCACCAGAGGCCCCGGAATGGGACCGCTGCTCAACAATGTGAAGCTGAACGGAGTTGCCAAGGGTGGGGAACTGGTTCTATTGGAGATGCTCAATTCGAGTCCTCGCTACATCAAGATCAACACGCAGGCGGGGGAGTCGGCGGAAGTCGTGATTGCACGCATGGCTGCGGCCATCAATAAGGTCAGCCCATTCAATCCTGATCTCCCCCAGGCGCGAGTGCTGGATGAAAAGGGACAGATGGTGCGTGGGGACCTGATCCCCATCGTCCGCGCCGAGGGCAATCTGCTGAAATCGTTCGGCGGCGCCCCGGGTTCCCATGTGTTCGCCGGAACAGAGACGGGGCTCGGGATTCCGCCGCCGCCGACCTCGCTCAGCATATCTTACAATCCGCAGACCCAGGAGGTATCTCTGCACTGGGAAAATCCGAATGAGCCTTATGACGCCGTGAGGAACAACTTTGGCGGCATTCAGGATGGTAATGTGACAACGGCAAGCGCACAGTCCGGTCCACCGCGGAAACAAGACATCCCGCCTGGACTCATCGCCCGAGGAAGGCTCCGCGACAACAAGGGATTGCGCCGATTTCACGTGATCGGCTGCCGCGACGGTGTTCTTTCGAATGCCGCCGTGATCACATTGAACTATGAAGATAATTCGCAGGAGGAGCTGGACGCACTGCCCTTCACCGGTGGTATCGCACCTAACTGGAGACGATGGTCGAGCGGCGAGACGCAAATGCTTCTCTTGGAGCAGGGTGTGAAAGGTGAGTGGAAGCGATTCGACCAGGAACCCAAAGCGGCGCTGGCACCTGGCGACAAGCCTCTGTATCAAGTCATCAAGACACGTTCAGTTGCCGTCACTGGCGGCGTCTGCCGCAAATTCCTTGGCTTGAAGCCGGGCCATACCTATCGGCTCTGGACCCGGATTAACACCTTCGAGATGGACAAGGCAGAGGAGAATTGGTCGTTCTCGTTCCACGCGATTCCACATGACAGCAAGCTGACCTTGACGCCCGAGCAGATGGCGGGCACGGCACCACTTCCCGACGGCAGCAGCGGAGGCAAGGCTGGACAGATCGTGTACTACGGCCCCGGGGCAACGACCAAGGGTCAGTTCGCGGAGTGTCGCACAGGCGAGCAGGGCTCGGACTCACAAGCTCGCGATATCACCTTACCGCCCGGAGCAGAGGTGATCACCGTCTGGTTCAGGTTGAGCGGAGCCGCTGCGTCCGGCGTTGGGTTTGACTGGATCAAACTCAAGGACGTGACCGCCTCGCACTGATTGATCGCGATCGGGTGTCGAAACGGGGACGTAGCGAGCACTACAGCGCACAGTCGCTCTCTTGGGCGGGCGGACCCGTGTTTCTGATAGCGCCAGGGGGCGTAACGAGGCCTGAGCTTGGTTCAAATCAACCACCTTGCGCTGTAGTGCTAGTTTTTGAGAAGCGGTCAGCGACCAGCCATCAGCAATCAGCACTCCACCGCAGTGGACGTAGAGGGGCGCGGAGACCTATCTCCGTTGTCTCCGTTACCTCATGTTCAGACGCCTTCCTCCTGTTCTTCATCTGCGTCAATCCCATGATCTGCGGGCCGGGACTCGCTTCCTGTCTCGGCGTTTTCCTCCGCGTTCTCGGCGCACTCATTGGAATGAAGTGGTCGGCCGTCAATAGCCAATCCTTCCCACATTCCCGCGTGAATGACGATGTGAATCGTCGACCCAGGGGTCCCGGATGGGAATCCGGGACCAGCGGTTGGAATGAAGCGGTCGGCATTCAGCGATCAGCTATCAGCAGCCAGAGGGATAGTGTTTCAACCGAAGTGGACGCAGAGGGGCGCAGAGGTTCAGGCCTGGAGCGACGTCGGCGCCAGTTTGGCGGCCTATGAGGCCGGTGACGGGATACACACGACCTGGCTGATGAAAGCCCGAGCCCAAGGCCGCGCAGATTGTCACCACTGAAGCTCAGATCCTTAGAACCTATCCCAGTTGGGTGGCGCGGGCAGCTTGTCTGCCCGTGCACTGGCGGGCAAGCCCCTCGACATTGGCTCGGGACGAAGGCCGCCAGTGGCACCCGAGCCAACTGAGCCTACCGAGACAGGCTCTTAATCTCTGAACCCTGGACTCTGAACCCTGAACCTCTGGCCCACGCTGGTCGAAGGCTGAACCCTCCTTACACCTCCACGGCTTCGGGATGTGTGAGGCTTTCATTGACCCGCTTGGCGATGAGTTCATACACCTGCGAGGAGATCACATCAATCTTCAGCAGGGATGACAGATCCGAGATATGCTCTTCGATCTCCACCAGGCATCTCGCCAGCGTCTCTGGAGCCAGGTTCAGGACATGAGCGATCTCACGGCAGTCGGCCACAACGGCGTTGATATCCGCGGGAGTCTCGCAAATCCGCTTGCTGACCCGGTTGGCCGCACCCACCAGGTCGGCCAGCTCGTTTCGCCCCTGCTCGCGGCATTCCCACGGGTGCCACCGAACGGCCTCGCAAACGGTTTGGGGCAGCTTCCAGTGATCGAGCACTATCGCCGAGACCTGTCCGTGCGTCGTGCCAAGCAACACGTTCTCGGCCAGAGCCAGGTTCGGGTTGCCTCCCGGTTTGTACTGCTCGGCGATCGCCCGGTACTTGGCCGGAACCGCGTCATCCAGAATGACGATTCCGACGTCAGCCAACAAACCCGATATGAACGCCTCTTCACGCCGGTTTGGTATGGTCGCATCAGCAAGCCGGGCTGCGAGAACCGCCGTGGTCAGCGATCGACGCCAGTAATAAGCCGGTTCGACACTTGCACAGCCCTTCTGGCTCAGGCTCTCGACAATGTATCGCCCAAGCACCAACGAGCGGATTCGCTTGATGCCCAGAAGAGTCATGGCGTGCGGCAGCGCGGTGACCTTGCGCGTGACGCCGAAAAGGGAAGAGTTCGCCAGTCTCAAGATTTCACTGGTCGTCCCGGGGTCGGAGGACAACACCTCGACCACCTCACGGTAGTCGAAATCCGGGTCTTGGATGATCTCGAGAAATCGCACCGCCACCTGCGGCATCGATGGAATGGCCGCAGAGCGCTTCACGAGATCCAGAACGGTTGTGTCCATCGGCACCTCCAAACGCGCATGCAAACCCGTCAGCTTAAAGACCCGGGACCTCACCGGGACAACTCGCCATCTGTTGGATCGGTCCATGAACGACACCGGCTTAGCAGGGTCGGGCGAGGATGTCGTTTTCAACGGGAATTCTGCACAAGCCTCATCCGGCCGCGAGGTTGGGTGTCCTTCCAGGTTATAGGGCCTGACGCCACAACGCTCATGGGGTAACCACTGGCGGCAGGCAACTTATTTAACGGGGCATCGTGTAATTCACGGTCACGGACCGCCATTTTTATCGCACCCTCAGCAGAAAATCAGCCGATGGAGAAGCTCAAGGGAAGTCAGCCTACGTCGCCGCAGGGAGCCGTCAGAAATGGATTTCAGGGTCAATCTCACCATCGAGGTCGAACAGAA
>JAFGJR010000141.1 GCA_016928975.1 Sedimentisphaerales bacterium
ATCCCGGCGGCGATGGGCTCGCCGGCCTCGAACTGCACCGGGGCCGACCAGTGGCTCCAGCGGCCGGAGGTGTCTTTCATCCGGCAGCGGATGCGGTAGGTGTGTCCGGTCTTGACCACGGAGGCGGGGATCTTGACATCCGCGTTGAACGTGGTCAGCTCCGCACTCTCCCACAGTGGCTCGATCTCGTACTTGCCCGGCCGACGCTCAGCCGCCGGCGTCACCACTTCCTCCGTGCCATCGCCGCCACTCTGGGTCTTTTCCCCGGTCAGTCGCAGATCGAGGAAACAGTCGGAGCTACTGCCGAGCGACGAGTTCAGCACCTGCACGGCGACAACGTTCGTCCCCCGGACCAGCCACGTCGCGGGTGCACCCAGCTCGGCGCGGCGAAATGTAGTATCCTCGATGCTGCTGGCCGCCGTGCCATTGTACGGCACTTCCGCCGAGGAGACGTTCTCCTGATAAGCGAGCTTGCCGTTGATCCAGACATTGACGCCGTCGTCGAGCTTGACTTCGAGGATCAGCTTGTCAAAGCTGGTGAGGCTGGCCACCTCGAACGTATTCCGGAGGTAGACTGTAGTGTATCCGTTCCGCATATCATTGAGAGTAGTGGCGAGGAAGTCTTCGCCGTAGCCGATGGCCGTCTTGCCCGTCAACCACTGGGCGTCGTTGAAGCTCAGTGCTCGCCACGCGCCCTGTGTAGCGGAAGGGTCGCTCAGGCCCTTGAAGTACTTCCACGTGGCGCCGTCGGGCAAGAGCACGAGGCCGGAGCCCTGCGAGGGGACGACGATCTGCGAGCCCGCCATCACCTCGCCGATCCGCCATTTCATGGCCGCGAAGGTGCCGGCTCCCTGCGCATCGGCAAAGGGACCGGTGCGGAAGGTGAGCGTATTCAGGGGAAAGCCCGCCGGGCCGGTCGCCGTCACGACGGGCGTCTGCGGCGCTTGCGGGTCCTCGGTGTATGTGTTGAAGGCGCGGTTGCTCGACGCGATGTAGTCCTTCATGATCTGGACCATGCCGCGGAAGTCCTTCGTGGAGGCCCTCTGGTAGAACCGGCCCTGTCCCGCCTTGCTCTGGTTGACGTAGCTGGACGTCATGATCGGGTTGTAGTCCCACATGGCGCGATCGGCGCCGACGAAGGTGGCTGTCCCGCCAGCCGGGGAATCGATGATGTCCGCCAGGTCGTCGAGGACCTGGTAGGCCTGGTCCTTGTTGTAGAACAGGTCGAAGAACTCTCGCTGGCGATTCTGATATTCGATCTGGAGGTTGGCGTTAGAGAAGATGCTGTTGCGTGTGAAATCGTCCGCGCCGCCGCCGTACATGTTGTTGGCCCAGGTCAGGTCGACATCCCAGGGGAGAATGGTCCAGCGATTGGTGACGGGGTCGTGATAGAAGAACCAGTTCTTGCCGCCCTCCATGTCGCCGTGATGCACGCCTTCCACGACACAGCGGAAGCCGTAGTAGGGAGGCAGTTCGACGTTCTGCCGCCACCACGCCTCCTGCGGCCGGGCGCGATAGCCGCTCTGAAACGCCGTCAGGTCCGAGTGGTTCGTGGGCTGGGTGGGGCCCTGGTTGTTGAGTGAGCCGCCGCCTGCTCCGGCGTCGGGGGCGCCGCTGTCCATCTTGTACAGGTTCCCGTCGGGCAGGCCGTGCTCGTCCAGGAACCGCCCGTCCATCTGCTCGAGGGTCATGTACAGGCCCCAGAAGTCGCCCTCGTACTGGGTCGCCCCGGTCTCGGCTGCCTCATCAACGATGCGGAAATGCACCCAATTCGTCCTTGAGGCCGGGCAGCCCATCAGGTTGAAGAACTTGAACGCAGCCGCTTCAAACATCCCCTGCTCGCCGCGATGCTGATAATCCCCTTGCTGGATGCACGCCGAGAAGTTGATCGTATCCCACTTCGTGTCGTACTTGTTCCCGTAGTCGTCGCGCGCCTGGAAGTAGTGTCCCCTCAGGAGTGTGAACTTGGGCATATTCTTCCCCATGGCGTAGCGCCAGACGCCGCCACGGAGGCGGTAACGGATGTGGTCGTAGACCTCGCCGTCGTAGACGAGGGTGCCGTACCACTTGAAGACGGTTCCCTGTGTGCTGTTGTACGGGATTTGCTCCTTCCACATCCATGCCTCAACATCGGTTTTCTTGCTGACCAAGTGGTACACCGGCAGGCTGTTCATGGTTTCGGCGGAGTATTGCACGACCTGGCCGAGAGCGCCCGTGTCGCCTGGCCTGGCCGCACCTTTCCATCCGGGCACGCCATCATAGACAAAATAGGCAAAGTTGGGCTGTGGATCATCGGAATACGGCACCATCACGCTGGCGCCGGTGGCGTCCGTGGCACGAATTCTGTACCGGATCAGGTAGCGGTGCTTCTGCACAGACGCCGGCATCTCGAACGTGTAGATACCGTCCAGCATCTCCGCGTCGCCGTTCAGTCCGTCATCGTGCATCGTGGCGGTCGCCCAGTTGGAATTGTATTGAGAATCCGTCCGGCTGATGTAGGCGCCTGGCGCCACGATCTGGTAGTACAGCGTGACCGCCGCCACGCCGTTCGGGTCGGTCACCTTCGCCGTGACCACCACGACCTCCCCGGATTGCGGCTGCTTGGGCGAGTGCTTCACTTGTCGCACCTGGGGCGCAATGTTGCTCGAGAAGACCCCCGCGTTCAGCCCGGCGGGCGTAGGCAGCGCAGACCGCCAACTGCCCCCCAGGTCGTTATCAAACCACGGATTCGTCAACTGCATCGACTGCCCACTGCCGGGGCTGGTTTCGGGCACTGCGTCACCGACCGTCGGCCAGGGGAAGCCAACCTGGTAGTTGACCTCATCGACGATGTCCCCCGCCGCATCACACAGGACGATGCGCTCGCCTTCGCTGTCCAGATGGCCGCCGTACGGCCCGAAAAGCGACGTCATGGGGACCGGGAACCGCCCACTCCACTTGGCACGTACACGGATCGGGTCCTCCGCCACCACCAGGTACCCCCCGGCGGACAGGACGGTCCCCGCCTCAAACGTGTAGAATACGCCGCCATCCAGCCGCCAGCCGCCCAGGGCCACATCGGACGTCCCCGGATTGTGCAGCTCGATGAACTCCACGAGCTCCGTCTTGATGTCCGGGTTCACGTGCAATTCATTGATGACGACGATCGAGTCGGCCGCCGTACTGGTCAATTCGCCCGCCGTCGCCGTGCCAGGCCCCCCGGCCCCGCCCAGGAGACCGACGCCAAGCCAGAGAATCACTGCTGTCACGACCGATGGAGATTCCTTCGATGCAATCACGTTACAACCTCTTCCTTTCAACCAGTATGAGGGGCTGCTCAATGCACACCCCGCCCCACGCGGCCCGCGGGCCGCTTCCGCACCCGCTCTACATCCTTATCTTATCCGATTTGGCCCCCCCGGGTCAATACAGAAAGCCCACCAGCAACTGTTTTCGGACCTTCTATCCCCCTTCCACGTCTCCCATTGCACACTCCCAATCCGCAAATCGAGTCGCTCGCGATCTCGAATTTCCGATGCTCGATTCGAGATCCCCTGTCAGGACCCGGCCTGCTCCCGTGAGCGCTGCCGCGGGGGCATTCCATATTCCTCCGGGAAGTTCAGCCACGCATACTCTCCGAACAGCGCGAACGCCTTGCGGTCATAGGCGCGCGCCGCCTCGATCTCGACCTCGAAGCGGCCAACGTAGTGGTCCTTGCCCCTGTGACGGACGTAGACGACCCACTTCTTCTTGTCCTTGTCCCGGCACACGCCCTTGTACCGGGAGCTTCTGCCCTTCGGCCGGCTGTTGTACAGGTTCTGTCGTTGCGTGCACACCCGCAGGTTGCCCATGCGATTGTTCAGGCGGTTCCCGTCGATATGGTCCACGACTTTGCCCTTCGGCGGGTTCACGAGAAACCTGTGCATGGAGAGGTGCCTGCCGTTGGCACTGCGGCAGGCGTATGCCCGTTCACCGGAGCCGGTCGCGCACCACTTGTATTGACTGACCCGCTCATAGTCCGCTGCATCGACGATCGCGAACAGACCCTTCGTCAATGGAACATAGCGGACGTCGTCGCTCGGCGCCTCCGGCGGCTCCAGCCGGAATGTCGCCTCCCGCTTCCTGCAGAACCTGTGGCACACGTCGCCCCCCCGCACGACAGCCAACTGCCCTGGCGCCCCCGGCCGGTTCACGCACACCCGCATCGTCCGTTGCCCATCCTTCAACTCCATCGCATACACGCAACACTCGCAGGATTGCTCGGTCATTCTCGCTCCTTTCCGGTAGTTGGCAGTCAGTTGCCGGTTGTCGGATGGCGCCCGGCGGCCGTGACAAACGGCGTAGAGACGCAAGATTTTGCGTCTCCGGTCTTGCGTCTTTCCGATCCGACAGCCAAGTCCGTCCGCCATCGGCAAGATCTTCACCCCTGTCACCACGGCCCGGCCGCACAGCCAGGCCCGAAGGGGCGCCGGGCGAAAACACGCCCCCCCCACTGTGGGACGCAGGTGCGCGATTCTGTCAAAAAAAGTGGTCCGCCCAGTTCCCCCAAATTCCCGCAAGCCCTTGCCCACACAGGGATAGAAAAAATCTCCCACCCACCCGTTTTTCCCTCCTGACCTGGCCGGGCAAAGTGCAAGAACCACCCCAAACCCGGCCACCCCAGGCCGAATCTCCAATGAAGTTGCGACCAGCGAGTTCTGGGCCCCTGTGGAGTCGCACGGATGTGAGATTGAAACAACGTGGTGCAAACGGGATAGCGTGCATGAGAAATGGCCAACTCCATATCCACAATGTGGCACTCTTCTCTGTTCGCTTAGCTCGTTGTCCTGCGACGACTAACGGCGCTCCCAGGTAGAAACCTTCCGCTCTGTCATTCGTGCGAAGCTTGTCCTCGACCCTGTCCGGGAGCCTTGAGCCGAGGCAGACGCGAAGGCGCTTCCAGATTTCGTTATTCTTGTGACGCCCCCGCGAACCGCCCGGCCAGCTTTGCCCGCCATTTGGCGGCTTCGTCGGGCTTGTTCCAGGATTCGTAGAGGGTCACAAGCTGCTTGAGCGAGTCGATGGTGTAGGGGTGCTCGCGGCCGAGCTTGGTCTCGCGGCCGCGGTAGGCGTCCAGCAACAACGGCTCGGCATCCTCGTGGCGGGCTTGTTGTAGGTACAGCACGGCCAGTTCGTGCATCGACTCGAAGCAGGCAGGATGGTCAGGGCCGAGCTTGTGCTGCCTGCCGTCTAACGCCTGGCGGAGCAAAAATTCGGCTTCTTCATAGCGCTGCTGCTCCCGGCGCAGGACGCCGAAATCGTTGAGTGCCTTTATGGTGGCCGGATGATCTTCATCGTCGCGTTGCCTGGCCTTCAATACCGGACTGAGTAGTGTTTCGGCTTCATCGTACTGCCCTTGCCTGGTCTTGAGTCTGGCAAGAGCAAGCTCAAGGCTCAGCAGGAATGGTCGATTCTTCCCCGATTGCTCGCGAGCGGTTTGCAGAGCCTCATTCAACAAGTCCTCTGCCTCATCGTAATGCTCTTGCTCGATATGTAGCTCTGCAAAATACATCATGCAATGCAAAGTCTCTATGTGCGTGTCACCCCGCAGCAGACGGAACGCCTTCAACGTCTCGTCAAAGAGGCTCTCAGCTTCGTCGTATCGGCCCTGTTGTCCATACGTTACAGCCAGCGACCGCTTAAGTTTAAGCAGATTGCCAGCCAAATCCTCACGGCTTTCGAAGGTTCTGATTGTCTCAATAAGAAGTTGCTCGGCCGCATCGTAGCGACCCTGGCAGAGATACACAGCGGCCAGATTGCCCCTGAGCCAGGGAGCAGACCTCGTATACTCTCCTTGTAGTTCCCGCTGGTCCCAATCTACGATCTTCTCGAACAAGGTCTCTGCTTCTTCAAACTCGCCTCGTATCAGGTGGGCCGCGCCGAGGTGATTCATCGTGTGCACCTGTTTTATGAGGGGCCACACGCTTTGTCCGATTTGAAGATTTTCAGTCCACAACTGCTCCATTTCATCATATCGACCCTGGTCCCGATATACCCAGCCGAGACTGTTCCTCGCCCCGAGCGTCGAAGGGTGCGCTTTACCATAGTGTTCCTGATAGATTCGGACTGCTTTTAGCAAGTGTTGCTCCGCCTGGTCCAGTTCGCCGATCTGGCGGTACGTCCACCCCAGCGTCGCGCAAATCTCCGCCTCCAGGAGCGGCTTGCCCTTGAACTTGTCCCCCAGTGTCTTAGAACCGGCGTCGAGGAGATAGCTGACCGTTGCCTGGCCGACACTGGCCTGGGACGCCGAACCCAAAACATCATTCTTGAGAAAGTCAACAACGAGCTGGTTCTCAGCGAGAGCGCGAGCCTGGCCGATAGCGAAGACTGTGGAAATCACCACTCCTGCGAAAAACACAACGAGGATAGCAGCAATGCCGCCTACCCACACCCGGTTTCGGCGCACAAACTTCTTAAGCCTATACGCAGCGCCCGGCGGCCCGGCGATCATAGGCTCCCGTTTGAGGTAGTTCTCGATATCGTCGGCAAGTTCCGACGCGGAACGATAGCGCTCGGCACGCTCCTTGCGCATCGCCTTGAGGGGAATCCATTCGAGCTCTCTGCGCAGGCATTTCGCCAACTTTGCGGCCCGGGTGCGCCGGTTCTCGGCGAGCCTGCTGGCTTCGCCACCGAGCTTCCCGAGCCGGGTACTGGGGGTCTTCGGATCCGTCTCGCGGATCACCTGCCTAATGTGTTCTATGCCGCCCGTACGAAGGGTGTCTGAGTCAAACGGCAGCATACCCGCGAGCAGTACGTAAAGCAGGACACCCAGCGAGTAGATGTCCGAGCGGGTGTCGATGTCTTCGCCGGCCATGTCCGCCTGCTCGGGGCTCATATACTCCGGCGTGCCGAGCAACTGGCTACCCTCCATAAACACGGTCCGTTCGGTCAAGGGCTGGCTCATCGCCTTGACCACGCCGAAGTCGATGATCCTTGGTGTGGGCCGGTCGTTGTCCGCTGAGACGATGACGTTCGACGGCTTGAGGTCGCGGTGGATGATCCCCTTCTGGTGGGCGTGATGAACCGCGAGACAGACCTGCTGGAAGAGGCGAAGACGATCCTCGACACTGAGCCGGTGGCGGTCGCAGTAGTCCGTGATGGGCAACCCCTCGACGTACGCCATGACAAAGTAGGGCCGGCCAGCATCCGTGGTGCCAGCATCGTAGACGTGGGCGATGTTCGGATGATCCAGTAGGGCCAGGGCCTGGCGCTCGGCCTCGAACCGGGCGATCACCCGTTTGGAATCCATGCCCGGCTTGATGACCTTTAGCGCGACCTGTCGCTTGATGGGGGCCTCCTGCTCTGCCAAGTACACCATCCCCATGCCGCCTTCGCCCAGGACGCGAACAAGACGGTACCGTCCAATCCAACTGCCGAGCGCCTCGCGCGATGGGCCGGCGGGCTCGACCGCACCCGGAGGCTCCGACGATCCTTCGGGCGCTATGTGCGGATCGCCCGTGGCCAGGTCCAGCAGTCGGTGGAACTGCTGAGGACTCAGATGGAAGACGGATCTCTTGCTCATAATCACTACTAAACACCGGACATCTCAACGATATTGCGCCAATTCGGGCAGAAAGCGTTTTATTTCTGCCAGTTCGCCGGAGAGAGATTCCTCAGTCATCACCGATTCGCGCAGGTGTTCGCGGAACACCGCTTGGAGGCGGCGCTTCACAGTCACAATCATATTCGAGGCCTTGATCTTGCCCGCGATG
>JAFGJR010000142.1 GCA_016928975.1 Sedimentisphaerales bacterium
GCTCGCACGGGATCTCCTGGAGGGGGACATCGAGCACGTTCTCATCCAGTTCGACCGGCAGGGTTCCCTGGCCACCACGCATGAGACCCAGGGTTCCGACATGGGACTGTTCGCAGGCTTGTTGGGCTGGGAGGCCACGGAGGAACGCCTTCCGGAGGCGGCGCGGACCATCCGGGCCGGCGGCGTCCAGGTGGAGATCGAGATCGGCGATTTCGGTTTCGATCATCCAAACACGTACCGGATCGAGTTGTGCAATCGGCAGCGACGGCATACGCTGACAGGTATCTCCACCGGCGGTGGCATGATCGAAGTCGTGGCACTGGACGGGACCCCCATCACCATCCGCGGCGACTACTGGGAAACCTTGATCTGGATGGCCGGTCGGCCGACGGAAGTGGCGGACCAACTCACGGAGAAGACCGACGCCGATGAGACCCTGCTCCACGAATGTGGGGACGAGGTCCTGCTGCAGGTCAAGGCGCAGCGGGCCCTGGACGACAGTGAGATCGGCCGGCTTTGTGCGGGCGGAAGAGTCCGTCATGTCCGGCGGCTCGGGCCGATCCTGCCCGTTTTGTCACGCCGGGGGGTGTCCGTGCCTTTCTCCACCTGCCAGGAGCTGCTACGCTATGACCAGGGTCGGAACCTGCCGCCTTGGGAGTTGGCCGTGCAGTACGAGAGCCAGCGGGGAAACCTCTCCCCGGACGAAGTTCTCCAGCGGATGGTCCAGATCGTGCGGATCGTGCGCGCTTCTCTGCAGCAAGGTTTGGGAGGAACGATATACGGTGACCGCATCCTCGGTCCTCAGTGCGGACAATTCCAGGCTCGTCTGCAGGCGGGCGGACTTCTGGAAGCGGGCTTGCTCAACTCGATCATACGAAATGTCACCGCCCTGATGGAGGTCAAAAGTGCGATGGGGGTGATCGTGGCGGCGCCGACGGCAGGCGCTTGTGCGGCCCTACCGGGGACTTGCCTCGCCGCGGCAGACGCTTTGGGTGTGGGAGACGAGGCGGCCGCCCGGGCGATGTTGGCCGGTGGTCTGATTGGGGTCCTTGTCGCCTTCCGCACGACCTTTGCCGCCGAGGTGTGCGGCTGCCAAGCGGAGTGCGGCGCAGCCTCCGGCATGACGGCCGCCGCCCTCACCTCGCTGGCCGGGGCAGGAGTCCGCGAGGCCGTCACGGCGGCCTCGATGGCCTTTCAGAATTCCCTGGGCATGATCTGCGACCCGGTTGCCAACCGGGTGGAAGTGCCGTGTCTGGGTAAGAACGTTATGGCAGCGGCCAATGCGCTGGCCTGCGCCAACATGGCCCTGGCCGGCTACGATCCGGTAGTCCCCCTTGATGAAGTAATCGAAACCATGGATCGGGTCGGACGCAGCCTGCCCCGGGAGCTGCGCTGCACCGGACTCGGCGGGCTGTCCGTAACCGCGACATCGAAAGAGATCGAGGCCCGTCTGCAGAGACCGCTTTCCTGAGCGTTCAACCTCGTGCGGGTTCTTCCTCGCGTGGCGTCGGTGCTCGTTCCTGTGGAGGTCCGGCAAGAGCTCCGAGAGTCGCCTATTCTTGGGCGGCTTGCCGCGTGGCGATGGGTACGTACCCAGCCTCCAGGCCCTTCGGCGGTGTCACAATCAACGCCGGATCGATCTCCGCCAGTTCTCCCGTCGCCGGCGGCGCAAGATAGTCACGGTCTTTCGTCCAATGCCGGTGGATCTTTTCCGCCCGCGTCTGCAGGTTCTCCCGTTCTTCCTTCGTCAAATCGGCGTTGAGCAATGCCGGCTGGTCGGCAAATCGATACCAGTAGTATGTCACCACGCTATGGTCCCCCAGATGCGCCTGGAAAGGTCCGGCCACGGGGCCGGGCTTCTTCCAACAACTGGTCGGATCATCAGGAGTGACGTAGGGTTCGGGAGGCTCCTCGACAGGCCGGGGGAAACTGACCGAAGCCAGTCCTGTTTCGGCCGGAACGTCCTTGGGCAGGACCGGAATCCACTGTGACGCGGCATCACCATCAGTCACCAGGCGGTAATACTCAGGGAGCGTCACCAGTGATCCGTTCTTGGTGTCTTTTCTCGTAACGAGTTGCTCGTTCCACCGGTACCCGAAGCTGCTCGGATCAGGCGCCAATGGAGTGGAAAAAGAAGTCCAGGCAACGGAGGCCCTTTCTCTCTCAGAGACGGAGGACGTGTAGATGCGCCACGTAGCTCCCCCCTTCCCAGGGAATGTGTACATGCCGGTCCCCGCGGGGTCGACGGCGCCACTGGCCGGGGCTCCGGCTTCAAACCAGGCTTGCACGGCGTCCCAGAGCGACTTCTTGTTGTAGACGGCGGCGCGATGCAGTATCACCGAATCACCCTGCGGCCCGCGGGGGAACGAGGTGGGGGCGATGCGGGCGTAGGTTTCGCCCTTCGCGTCCTTGGCCTGGACGCTGGGGACGTACTGGGTTTCCATCTGCATCGCTCGATTCGGCCCGGCCGGGCGGGAATCCAAGAGCATTCCGGCCAGGCGAGGGGCGTCCACGGTCGTATGGGACCAGAAATAGGGCGTGAAGAAGGCCACCGGACCCTTGAAGTTCCGCGTGTTCAGAAACAACGTCCAGCAGTGATTGCCGGTGGGAACATTCTTGCCTGCCGTGGTGGACTTGGGTTGGGTGAGCGGCAGCGCCAGGTACCCGTAGCCGAACAGTTGGCCGCAAGTGCCTTGTTTTAGATTCAGGCCATCCGGGGGCCACAACAGCCAAGGACTGAGTTGCGCCACGCCGTACAAGCCTTTGGGGTCATTCCAGTCTCTTGTACTGCCGGCCCCCGGTCCGTTGGCCCATTCCACGAAATTCGGGGCCACTCCGCCCATGATGAACTTCGGTGTTTCCGTGGCAAACCGCGTATCGCGCCACCAGCCCAGGCCGCCCTCGATGTCGGAATACATGTTCTCGGGCGCAGGACCGTCATACTGAGCAAACATCCAGGTGCCGAACAGACCAGTTTGAAACTGATGCCCCGGATATGCCTGCAACAACGACCACGCCGCCGCATAGATGGAGAACCCGGCGTTGTATGTCTCGTCCACTTTCTCATGAGGGACCAGCAGGTACCCGGCCATCTCTCCTTCCTCAATCTGAGCCGCCGCACCCATCACGGCCGTCAGGGTCCAGATTAACACGAGAGCCAGGCGGGAGATGAACGACGCTGGAAACTGATCCTTCAACATAAGAATGCCTCCGGCAACTTCAAGAAGACCTCGAAACGGACTTCCGTGAATCATAAACCCAAGGTCCGCTTTGCACAACCCCACGATGAGATCACTCGGCTGTGAGTTCCTCTTCGCGATAGATCTTGCCGTCCGTGCCGTAGTGCTGGAAAGTGATCGTTGGTTTCCCTGCCGGACGATCTGCCGTGACCGCCAGGAAGCCCCCCTTGATTCGCAAATACCGGTGCGTCGCCCCTGCACCTCGATCTCATAGGTTGTTCCCGCCGTCAGCCCTGAGAGGGCAATCTCGCAAACCAACACAACTTTCCTCATTGCATTGTCGCATCTTCCCAAACATGGACGCCAACCGTGCTGTCCCGTGAGCCACGATTCAAGAGAGGTTATCTTCGGTCTCGCAGAGCCTGCATCTTATCCCGGTAGTGGTGAATGACGGCGTTGCGGTGACTAAGGTCGAGAGGGGGGACATTGGGCTGTTGGATCCGCGAATCCGAGATGATGAGTTTGCGTTCGCCCGATCGGACCATCACTTGTCGGCCTCCATCCGCCTCCGCGAAGATCAGCTCATGACCACCGCCCGGATCTTGCAGGGCGCGCCCACACATGCGCGGGGCCGGTACGCACCCAGCCACTCGGCAAAGAGTCGGCGCAAGATCGATACTGTTGACCATGCGTGGGGAGACCGTGCCAGCCCGTTCATTACCTGGCCACTTGATGATCAACGGCACCTTGATCAGCGGATCATACATGTAGTTGAACGTCATCAAGTGACAGTTCCTTCTGGCTCCTCTCGTCATTCAAGGACCGTGAACGACACGGGACCGAGGGCCGCCAACGACGACGGGGCATCCACCTGTTACAGGCGGAGTTCGTTCTTGAGTTGACGAACCCAGGCCTGGACCCGGCCGGGCGTACTTCCCGCCTCGTTATCTTCATCGAGGGCCAGGCCGATGAGGCGACCGTCCACCTCCGCCGCGGAAGCCTCGTAGTCGTAACCCTCCTTGGGCCACGTCCCGATGAGGGAGGCCCCCGCGGGCTTGACCTTGTCATAGAGCAGTCCCATACCATCGACGAAGTGGTCAGGATAGCGCTTCTGGTCTCCCACTCCGAAGAAGGCCACCTTCTTGCCTGCCAGCACCTCCTTGTTGAGATGGTTTTCAAAGGCTGCCCATTCATCTTGGAGACCACCCCAGTGCCAAGTGGAGGTGCCGAGAATCAGGACGTCGTACTTCTTCAAATCCCCCGGCGACGCGCGGCCCACGTCGACCATCTCCACTTCCCCGGCGCCAAAGGCCTTCTGGATCAACTCCGCCACCTTCAGGGTGTTGCCTGTGGTGCTACCATAGAATACGCCGATTTTTGCCACTGATCTTCTCCTTCTCCACACGATACGCTGATTCGGCCAGCGGGCGCTTGACACGACCGAAGCCCGACACCTGGCTAGGAACGCCCTTCAGTTCAGGCCAGTTCAGGCAATGATCATACAATGGAATCGCGTCGCGGTCCACTGCCTCCCGGCTGTCCAGACACAACCGGTGGTTGCGCAGAAATCCCTGCGACCTCCGGGCATTTGACTCCCCGTTGTCATAGGGTGGACTTTTCATGGAAGCCGGGTAACATGGGTAGCCAGGACTGGGGATGACTCAGACCACTCTCGTCCTGACAGCCGCACACGCGTCGTCGAAGCTGCATGGTCAGTCTCAGGTTCATTGTCGAGAGAGCAATGCCAAAGGATACGGAATCAAGAGAAACGGCTGAAACACGGCTTTCTGGGCGGGCCGCCGCAGCGAGAGTTTCATCGGACTTGATGCAGCGTGCTTTGTCCACGACTGCTGAAGGAATCACCATTTCAGACACTTCACTTCCAGACAATCCGCTGATCTACGTGAACGAGGGATTCGAGGAACTGACAGGCTATGCAGCCCGCGAGGTGCTGGGTAAGAACTGCCGTTTTCTTCAGGGCGCCCAGACGGACCCCATGGCAGCACAAGAAATCCGCGCCGCCGTCAAAGAGCAGCGGCCCTGTGTCGTCGAGTTGCTGAACCATCGGAAGGACGGCACCGCGTTCTGGAACCGTCTTTCGATCACACCGGTCAGAGATCCCGCTGGTCGGGTCACGCATTTCATCGGGGTCCAGTCGGATATCACCAACCGAAAGAGGGCGGAGGAGGCTCTGAGCCTGGCCAAAGACGAGTTGCAGAAAACGAACGCGGAGATGAGGCGTGCCCTGGAATCCGCTGCGGCCGTGCAGATGGCCCTTCTGCCGCATGGCTTCCACGGTGGCAAGGGAGTCCGGATTGCCTGGCGGCTTGATGCCTGTGCGACGCTGGCCGGGGACATCCTGAACGCCTTCTGGCTGGACGAAAAGCACCTGGGTTGCTACATCCTGGACGTCATGGGGCATGGTGTTACCGCGGCGCTGCTCTCGGTGACGCTGAGCCATTTCCTTTCCCCTCGATCCAGGGGGGCGTTTCTCCTTGGCCGCGAGGTTGGTCGAGAAGGGTCGGCGGAGATTCTCTCTCCGGCTCTTGTCGGCGAACGTCTGAATCGGCGATTCCCTCTGGATCTGGAAAGTTCCCAGTTCTTCACGATTCTCTACGGGATTCTGAACGTCGAGACCCGGGTGTTCAGGTACTTCAGTGCGGGTCATCCGCCCATGGTCCATCTGCCGCGCAACGGGGACCCCATCGTCCTCTCCGTTGCCGGGTTCCCCGTGGGGATGGTGGACAAGCCGGAGTACGAGGATCGGGAACTTCAACTGGAATCGGGGGATCGGTTGTTCATCTATTCGGATGGTGTAACGGAGGTGCAAAGCTCACAGGGCGAGCAGTTCGGCATTGACAGACTGTGCGAGGTGATCCGGTCGGCAGTCGCCATGCCTTTGGAGAAGAGCCTCGATGAGGTGTTGCATCGGGTCAGAGGCTGGTCTGCCGGCGAGGCACTGCAAGACGATGTGTCCCTCCTGGCCCTGGAGGTTGAATAGCCGTGCGCATCGGGGCGATCATCCTGCCGAATCAGCTTCTTGCAGACAACCCTCTGCTCTCGACGGCCTCGGAGTTCTACCTGGTCGAACACCCGCAGTTCTTCCTGCACCACCGATATCACAAAAAGAAACTCGTCCTGCATCGGGCGTCCATGAAGGCGTACGAACGGACGTTGCGAGAACGGGGCTTGCGCGTGTATTATGTGGACTTCCGGCAGGGTCCGCGGCTTATGTCGCTGGTGGACCGTCTGAGGAATCGCAGGGTCGGACGGCTTCACATGCTGGACCCTATCGACGACGCCCTCCTCCGCGAGATCGAGGCGTTTCGGACCGCCGGCGGGATCGACGTGACGATTTTGGAAACGCCGCAGTTCCTGACGGACAGGGAGACAATCGGGAGACTGCTTGGCTCGATGGAACGCTGCCAGATGTCGAGTTTCTATGCTCGACAGAGAAGACGACTTGGGATTCTCGTCAAGGACGACAAGCCTATCGGTGGCAAATGGAGCTTCGACCCACAAAACCGCCAACGCTTGCCAGAAGACATGTCGGTTCCCGAGCTACCGAGCGTGCTGATGGGCAAGCAGGTGAAAGAAGCCCGACGATACGTCGAAGAGCATTTCCGAGAGAATCCGGGCACGATGGAAGGTTGGTTCTATCCCACGACCCACGAGGATGCACAGGCATGGTTGACACACTTCATCAAGCATCGGCTGGCCTGGTTCGGACCCTACGAGGACGCGATCTCCGCGGATCAGGCGGTACTATTCCATTCCCTGCTCTCTCCCCTGATCAACACTGGTCTTCTCACTCCCGCTGAGGTCGTCAACAGCGTTGTCGAACGATCTCGGCACCACAGCATCGAGCTGGCCAGTCTGGAGGGATTCCTACGCCAGGTGATCGGGTGGCGGGAGTTCATGAGAGGCGTGTACGTGACCGTTGGCGAACAGCAGCGGAGGGAGAATTTCTGGGGTTTGAGCAATCCGCTCCCGAAGTCTTTTTACGACGGTTCGAACGGCATCGAGCCCGTCGATACGGTCATCCGTAGAGTCCTCCAAAACGCCTATGCACACCACATCGAGCGGCTCATGGTCTTGGGGAACTTCATGCTGCTGTGCGAGATTCACCCGGGGGAGGTCTACCGATGGTTCATGGAGTTGTTCATTGATGCCTACGATTGGGTCATGGTGCCCAATGTGTACGGCATGAGCCAGTACGCCGACGGCGGCCGCATCACGAGCAAACCGTATATCAGTTCCTCCAACTACATTCGCAAGATGAGCAACTTCGGGCGCGGCGACTGGTGTGACACTTGGGACGGGTTGTTCTGGCGTTTCGTCAGCAAGCACAAACGGGTCTTCGCAGCCAACGCCCGGATGAGGGTCATGGCCGTCCAAGTGGATCGCATGGACCGGGGACGACTGAAGACCCATATCAGGCGTGCCGAACGTTTCCTCGCCACGCTTTTCGGGTGAACTTGGGGCTCTGAACATGCCGCAACCGGGACGGATATTGGTGACGGGAGCAACCGGATATGTGGGTACCCGGCTGGTGGCCCGGTTGCTTGCTGATGGACACTCGGTTCGCGTGTTGGTTCGAGAGGCCGACCGGCTGAGACACAA
Organism: Sedimentisphaerales bacterium; assembly: GCA_016928975.1. The sequence goes on from JAFGJR010000142.1 coordinate 7,803, forward strand.
GCCGTGGTTCAGGCAGGTGGAGATCTGTGAGGGCGATGCCGGTGAAACATCCAGGCTCAAGGACGCCTTGTCTGGCGTCCACAGCGCTTACTACCTGATCCACAGTATGACCGCCGGCAGGCAGTTCAGCCATCGCGACGTGGAACTGGCGGGCTCTTTTGGAGGGGCCGCGAGGGGTGCCGGTCTCCAAAGGATCATCTATTTGGGCGGACTCGGCGAGCCCGGTGAGGCTCTGTCAGAGCATCTACGGTCACGTCAGGAGACAGGGCAGGCGTTGCGGAGCAGTGGTGTGCCCCTTGTGGAACTGCGGGCGGCGGTGATCGTTGGCGCGGGGAGCATCTCGTTCGAGATGATCCGATACCTAACCGAGCGAATCCCGCTCATGATCTGCCCACGGTGGGTCTTCAGACGGACCCAGCCGATCGCGATCGACGACGTCCTTTCTTATCTGGTGGCGGCACTTGACCTGCCAGTCGCGGAGAGCCGGATCGTCGAGATCGGCGGGGCCGACATCCTGACGTATGGCCAGATGATCAAAACGTACGCTCGGCTTCGTGGTCTCGGACGTGTTCTGCTGCCGGTTCCCGTTCTAACGCCGAAGTTGTCCTCCCATTGGGTGCACTGGACTACCCCTGTGCCGGCTCTGTATGCGCGTCCGCTGATTGAGGGTCTCCGCAGCGAGGTTGTCGTCAGGAATGATGATGCCCGGCGATTGTTTCCACAGATCTGCCCTGTGGGCTATGATGCCGCCGTAGGCCGTGCGCTGGACGAGTTGCAGCCGGAAGGCTTCGATGAAGCTGTGGACATGATCGTGGAGCAAC
>JAFGJR010000143.1 GCA_016928975.1 Sedimentisphaerales bacterium
AGCCTCTATCACAGCGGTCTGTGGAGTACGTACTGGAAAGCCGAGCGAGCAGCCGCGTGAGATTGCCAGGATTCCTCCTCGCACACGGTCCCCAGTGGTCCCCAGGAAGTGGGATTTTCTTCTTGAGGTGGTAGAAGACATCGGCTAACCTGCCAGTATTTGGGCTTTCCAGGGAGTTGCTTGCTTGTAAGCTATGTGTAGATTGCTTGACCTGACTTGCGAACGGCTTGGCTGGCCGGCCAAGAAGGACATCATGTACCCGACGGGGACCGGCCCCCGGGTCATAGCGGACTTGGCGAGACGCAAGATCGGGACAGCCATTGAACGTCAACACGCGCGAGTCGACGTTGGTATACTGGCCACGGATCCAAACTCAAACCGGACCGAGGATCCGCTGGCCATCGTCTGTGACTTCGACAGGCCCACTAACGACGATGTACTTAAGGAGACGCACAGGCTGACATGGAGCTTCTCTCGCTCACCCATGTTGGTCACCGTCGAGCCAAATCTCCTGAGAGTCTGGACCTGCTGGCGTAGACCCCAGGAGGAATTACCCAAGCTCAAGGTAGAAGAACTGCGGACCGGCCTGTTTGACAGCAGCCCCCTATCAGAACGGGTCGCGAGGAGCCTGCAATGGGTCGAATTGACATCGGGGAGTTTCTTCCGAAATCCACACTATTCAAGGTATTTCCATCGCGATCAGCGTGCCGACCAGTTGATGCTCAACGATTTGAGAGTTCTTCGAGAGCGTCTTCTTCACGCTAAGCCAGAACTGCCAGAAGACATCTGCCACGATCTACTTGCCCGTGTGATCTTCATTGAATTCCTGTTCCAAAGAAAGGATTCCCAGGGTAATGCCGCGCTTAATGAGGATGTTTTGAGCAACCTGCATGAGAAGGGTGTTCTGTCCAAACCCTACAAGGACCTCGTGAGTATCTTGAGGAGTCACACTGATACATACGGGTTCTTCAGGGAGCTTAACAGCAGATTCAATGGCGACTTGTTCCCAGGCAAGGGCCAGACCGACGAGATGCGGGAGCGGGAATGGGCTGCTGAGATGTGTCACGTCAAGCAAGATCCACATCTACGACTGCTTGCGGAATTCGTCAGCGGGAAGATGGAGATGACAACAGGTCAATTCTGTCTCTGGAGGAGATATGCTTTTGATGCCATTCCTCTTGAATTCATTTCGAGCATCTACGAGGAATTTGTCACCAGAAAGAAGGAGGTGGAAAACGATGTAGAAGGTCAGGTACTCGAGGATGCAGCCACTGGAGCTCACTACACGCCGAGCCATCTTGTCGATTTGGTGCTTGACGAGGTGCTCCCATGGGACGGTAGTGAATGGGACGTTAGAGTGTTGGATCCCGCATGCGGCTCCGGCATCTTCTTGGTCAAGGCGTTCCAGCGCATGGTCGAGAGATGGAAGAAGGCGAGAGGAAAACTCAGCGTTGCCGATCTACGCCACTTGCTGAAGAACAATCTCTTCGGGGTAGACAAGGAACGGAATGCAGTTCGGGTGGCATCGTTCAGCCTATATCTGGCAATGTGCGATGAGATCGAACCCAAGTTCATATGGCAGAAGAACGTGTCATTCCCACGTCTCCGCGACAAGAACCTCGTCAGGTCGGACTTCTTCGGCGAGGACAGGGACGGATTCTGCACGACTCGTGATCAGGGGACATATCATTGTGTCGTGGGAAATGCGCCCTGGGGCTATGCAACTGAAACTGGTAAGAGCAAGGAATGGGCTGCCTTGTGGGGCTGGAATACCCCCAACCGCAATATAGGCCCTCTTTTCCTCTGCAAGGCTGCCCGCTTGGCCAAGCCCAACGGCAAAATCGCCATGTTGCAGCCCGCTGGAGCGATGCTATTCAACAGAGATTCAACGGCGATGGCGTTCCGTCAGAAGTTGTTCTCAACGTGCGGTGTTGAGAAGATCGTCAACCTATCGTTGCTCCGCTTTGGCCTGTTCAGAAATGCGGTGTCGCCGGCCTGCATGATTGTCATGCGCCCAGGTGATCCGCTGCAGACACCAATTGTCTACGAATGCCCAAAGCCCAAGCGCACCAGGGAAGATGAATACAGCTTGGTGGTAGAGCCATCCGATGGCAGCTTCGTCGAACCGGAGGAGGCTGCAACTGATCCGTTCGTCTGGACCGTGTTGGCATGGGGTGGTCCGCGAGATCTTCAACTCATTCGCAAGCTCCGTCAGAGACCATACTCTACGATTGCTGAACTGGAGAAGAAGGGACGTCTGCGCGGCGGAAACGGGTTCAAACGCGGGATTCGTCGGGCGCGATCCCGTCCGGAATCGCTCAGACTCCCGATACTAGAGGACCATGATTTCTGGCATAGACTGCCGATGGCAGCCGACACGCGAGGATTCCCTCGAAATATAAACCCGATGTTTGAGAGAATCAGGGACATAGATGAAAACTACACGCTTCCGCTTCTGATAATGAAGGAATCGTGGACAGTGGAAGCTAAGCGATTCAGAGCGGCAGTAGTCGAACCGGAGGGTTTCGGCGCTGACAAGCTGCTGTTTTCGCAGTCCTTCAACGGGATTAGGAGCGTCGGAACAAACGGATATGACGTACACACTATCGCTCTTGCCGTTAACAGTACTCTTGCCGTTTACTATTTCCTACTGAGCAGCGCACGCATGGGCAATTACCGTCCAGCGCTATTGCTGGATGACCTGCGGGAGTTCCCGTTACCTGCGTCTGTCAAGATGAGTCCAGCGGAGTCTATGGCTATGACGGAATCCGCTATCGATGATCGAGTCAAGGCAATGTACCGGCTGAACGATGCGGAATGGGTGCTGATCGAAGATATGTTTCTCTATACCCTGAGAGACTTCAAGGAGGGCATGGATTCGCCTGGTCGGCAGCCGACGCGAGCGAAGGCTGACATGCGAGAAGAAACGGGAAGCGAACGTGTATTGCGCGAGTACTACGAGTATTTCGCTCGTGTCTTCCGCGCTGGCTTCGGGAGCGAAATGAAGCTGTCTGCGACGATTTTTGACGAAGCGATGTCGGCGCCTCTGCCGGTACGTTTGATGGCCATACACCTCGATCCGCCGGGCGAGCCTTTTGTCAGGCTCGAGACGATTGACTCTGCCAACCTAGTTCGGCGTCTCACTGAATTGAACGCGAAGTTCCTAGAGTCGAATGATCCCCGCAACGGCGGAATTTTCTACCAGCGAGTGGCACGCATATATGACGCAATACCGATCAGCGGAACGCAAGTCCCAACCGTGTTTCTCTTGAAACCCGATCAGGTACGGTACTGGACACGATCTGCGGCGCTTAGGGACGCGGACGAAATAGCGAGAGACATCATGCTTTGGCGAGAAGCATCTGAGGGCAAGTAGATGCGTGAGGAGACATTGTAGGTGGCGAGACGAACGTATACGGAAAGACGATGGCCAGACACGCCCGAATTCAATTCGGTATTGCGGGCACTGAAGACGGGTGGTTCGATAAGACTCCTGGAACTTGCCTGGCAGGGGTATGATCGTTTCTGTATCGAAGCGCTGTGCGATATGGATTGTTCCCTCGAAGATGAAGATCTGGAAAGGGACATCACGGAGCATCTCGAGTTGATGATCTCGGATATGATGAGCGGGTACGAGCCCTTTTGGGTTCAGCACGGTCCCTATGAGCGAGAGAGTCGCGTGGGAGGGGGCGCACAACCTCCACAGTATGACCTCGCGTTCAAGCTGCGCTGCAACCCGCGCATCATGTGGCCTTTGGAGGCGAAGGTTCTCAGGACAGATGGGAGTGTGCCCGAGTACACGGAGGGATTGAAGTCGAATTTCCTAACCTGTCGCTATTCACCTTTTTCGAACGAGGCGGGCATGCTCGGTTACCTATTGTCGGGCACCCCGGAAAGAGCGTTCGACAGCATTGCGAAGAAAGGCGGCTGGGAGCTGGCTCGCCATGAGCACTTTCCTAACCGTGACCACAGGACGTCCGATCACAAGCGAACAGTGCCACCGGGAAAAGCATACCCTGTTGATTTTCGGTGTCATCACATGATTTTCCGGCTGACAGAGACGTAGAGAGGGCTTCACGGCACAACTCAGGATAGAGCCTGGTGCACGGCCGGTACGATTCTTCTGATTGTTGCCACCGGAGGCGGGCACAATGCATTGCGGCTGGGAGGAATCAGCCGAAATAGGAATGTGAAATGCTGGGATGTCAGAAGCTCCCGCCTGAGGCGGAATCGAAATCCGAGGCGCGAAATCCGAAATCTAAATCCAGTAGTCGGTAGGCGGTAGTCAGTAGCCGTGGGGAAGAGGGTAGGTAGTTGCTGGTTGATGGTTGACAGTCAGGAATCGGCTTTGCTCTGCGGTGAGAAGACGAGTTGTCAGTTTCCGGTTGTCGGTTGGTGGAGGGGTCGGGGATCGGGTGTCAAGAGTCTGGCGGGGCGTGCGTTACCCGTCGGGGATTGATCGGAGACGGTGACCGCGTCCTGGCCGGCGGCACGGAGAAGGTCCACGGCCTATCACGGGAGGTTCTCATCCGTTTTGAACCTCATGGTCGGTTCCTATCTCGGCAGGCTGAAGACGCGTTCGTGCGACAGATCGGCGGCGTAGACGATGGCCGCACGCACGGCTTCCGCCGTCAAGCCCGGATGGCCGGCCACGACCTGCTCGATGCTCAGGCCGTCGGCCAGGTCGTCGAGGATCACCGAGATCATGATTCGCGTGCCCTTGATACGGGCCCTCCCGTGGCATACCTCAGGGTCCACCGCAATGTAGTCTGACCAGTCCATGCCCACAGTCTACAGGAGAAGCCCATTTGAGTAAAGCCGACAGCACACAGGAGAAAGCCGGCAGTTGCCAGTTGTCAATTGGCGAGTTGGATTCCCACTGCCCGATCAGAGCCTGCTCCTGACTCGATCAGGGGTCGAAGACAAGCTTCGCGGGAATGATGTGCCGGGGCTGGGGCTATGGGACGACGAAGGTGTCGTCGTCGGAGGCGGGTCGTTCGCTGCCGTTGACTCGGCAGCCGCAGGACATGTTTCGGAGGGTGAAGATGTCGTCGTCGGAGACGCTGGTGCGGCGGGTGCGGGCGAACTCGGCGGAGCCGTCGCAGAAGAGGACGTTCTGGCCGTAACCGCGGTGGTTGCGGCTGTTGGCCTTGAGGAGGCTGTTACACAGCTCGATGCTGGGCGAGGCGGAGGTGTCGCGAGGGAACTGCTCGGAGAGGGGGTTCAGGTCGGCGAGGAAGACCTTCTTGCGGCCGAGGACGGGGCGCGAGGACTGCGGGCCGTCGATGCGGACGCTGAAGTCGATATGGGAGCGGGACGGGAAATCGTTGTAGTTGGCGACGACGAAGGTGACGGGGTTCGGGGCGGAGCGGTGCGGCCTGGCGGGACAGAGGAACTGGTCCATGCGGGCGTAGTCGTTCCTGACCAGGAGCCACAGGCGGCGGGCGTTCGAGGGGCTTTCGGGACCCTGGGTGCCGACCCTCCACCAGGAGCCGTCCTCGGCCATCGTCACGGTCGGGAACCGGCCGTCGTGATCGGCGACATAGCTGGCCAGGCCACCGTAGATGCTGCCGAAATTGGACTGGCAGCGGGACTGCAACTGCTTCTGGCGGACCAGGCCGAAGGCGGGCAACAGGACGCTCATGAACAGGACCAGAATGGCGGCCATCGCGAGCACTTCCGTCCAGTTGCGCAGAAAGGGGACACGCAGGGGCAAGGTCCGGGCCTGTTCGACAGCGAGCAGGCGGTCGAGCTGGCCCTGGCTTCTGGCGATGCGGGCGTGCTCCTTGAGACGCTGGATGGTCCGCTCGGCCAGCTCGTCGGGACAGGGCTCGATCTCCACGCTCTCGAGGGGCGACAGGGCGGATCTGAGCAGGTCGTAGAGCTGCGTCGCTTGGTCACTGGAGGATAGCAGTTGCTCCGCTTCGGCGGCTTCGTGCTCGCAAGTCATGCCAACAGAGTAATCAAACAACAACTGCTTCTGGGCGTCACTCAACGGCGTCATTTGACCTCTTTACTCCCAACAGATGCCTTCCAGTCTTTGGCAAACCGGGCCACAGCGGTATGAAGCCTGCTTTTGACGGTGCCAATAGGTATACTCAACGCCGCAGCAATCTGTTTGTATGAAAATCTCTGGAAGTACGCCAAGATGAGAATTTCGCGGAGGTTGTCCGGCATGTTCGCCATGACGTCATTGACCTGCTCGGCGGTTTCGTTGCGTTCGACCTCGTCATAAGGGACGACAGTATCGGACGCAAGGGCGTTGAGCACCTCTCCAAAGGACATGTCCTCGCCCTCGGTCATCGTCCCGATGGGCACGGCACTGGTCCGCTGGCTCTTGCGTAGCGCGTCCTTGGCCTTGTTCGCCGCAATCGTGAACAGCCACGGCCGCAACGGCCGGTTCGGGTCAAAGCTCTCCCGGCTGGTGAAAAGCTGCAAAAACGTCTCCTGGAACACATCCTCCACGAGGTCCGCCTGGTTCAGAAACTGCTTGAGGAATGCATAAAGGCCGTTCCGATAGCGGTTTACGATCTCCCGGAAGGCCCCCTCATCGCCCTCTTTGTACCGTTCCAGAAGCTCGGCGTCCGTCAGTTTTTCAAAGGTACGCACCATAAACGCTCTTTCTAATCAATACTCCATTATAAGACGCAGGTGCGACGACTGCAAACCCTGATTTCCCACGGTCAAACAGCGTTTTCCCCCTTCTCCAGCTCCCGACCCGGATCCCGCGGATAGACGACGAACGCAATCACACGTGTGACGGTCGGTGCGATGCGCTTCATTGGTGTTGTCCTCAATGATCTCCACCTGCGCTGCACCTCCGACCCTGCGACAGGCGACTTGGGATCCCCGGCCGGCGTTCGCGCGAGCGCGACGCGCGACGCGATGCAGATCCGGGATCCAAGGGGGTCGCACCGGACAGCCGGGAAGAGACGAACGAGAGCGTGCAGCCCAGCAGCCAGCACCAGAGAGCAATCGTAAGGATAAGAGCGACCACACGTACCATGATCAGCACCATGCGGTTCATTGCCACTGTCCTCAAGGATCTCCATTCGCTCCACACTTGCAGCCTCGCGACACGCGGCCTGGGTGCCCTGCCTGCGCTCGCGGGCTCATGCCTTGTCATGCGGTCAAACAGGTCCACGCAAGAGTGGACATGCCACCCGGCCTGCATTGACCACGCCCGGCACGATCCCGGCTGGCGTATGCCAATGCCCACCCAGCGCGAAGAACGCCGACGCGAGCGACCAGTTGACGAGGAACGTCAACCCGATGAACGTGGCGGCGGTCTCGATGTGTCGGTTCATTGGATCGTCACCGCGGTGCCGCTGATGCTGACCATGAGCATGGCGCCCTGCGAGCCCACCATCTCGATGTCGATGTCGATTCCGACGATGGCGTTGGCGCCGAGGGCGGCGGCTTCCTGCTCGATCTCCTCGAATGCGATCTCGCGGGCCTTCCGGAACGCTTTTTCATAAGCCCCGGATCGGCCGCCCACGATATCGCGGACGCTCGCCATGATGTCCTTGAAGATGTTGGCGCCGAGGATGGCTTCGCCGTTGACGACTCCGAGGTACTGCGTGATGCGCTTGCCTTCAATGCTTGGTGTGGTGGTGCGGATCATCGTATTGTCTCCTTATATGCTCCAGTAGAATGAGACCTGCTATGTCACCCCCGCGCAGGGCCTGCCCTCGACCCCTGATCGGGGGCGCCGGTCCAGGAACACTCGATAGGTAGCTGGATTCCCGCCTTCGCGGGAATGACATGGGGCCAGCCTTGCCCTGCCTTCACACTGTCACAGGCTCACGTCGGTGTTCTCTCCTCTATAGATGTGTGAGAGCGGTCTTTCATCACGGATTCGAAGCGAAAGCTCACGGCGTTCGTGTCACGAAGGTTTTGCGGTCGCGTTTGCAGATGATCTGGATCACGTTGCGGCCGGACATGGCGGCCGTGGGCACCCCGCCGCCGGGCTCCACCCACTGTCCCGCCATGTAGAAATTCGCCAGGCCGGGCAGGGTCTTGCTCATGTGGAACGGGGGGAACGTCTCTTTCGTGATCATCCAGCCCTCGAAGCTGCCCTGCCAGTTGCCGGTGCAGCGCTCCCAGGTCATGGGCGTGGCCACGTCGCGCATCTCCACCTGGCCGGCCAGGCCCGGGTAGCGCCGGTCGAGCAGGGCAATCACCTGATCGGCGACCTTTTCCTTCTCGGCCTTATAGCGCTGTGGGTCCTGCCGCAGGTTCTTCCAGTACGTGTAATCCGCCGGGAACATGACTTTCACAACCGTCTTGCCGGGCGGCGCCAGCTTACGGTCGAAGTTGTAGAGTTCCACGGTGAAGTCCCGCCGTGTCGTCCCGCCGATCGTGACGGGTTCCTCGAGTGCATAGGTGACGGCAGAAGGCAGACCGTCGAATGAGCGAGCGACCCCCAGCGCCACGTGGATCAGCGGCGGGAATAGGGCGAGCTTGTCATAATAGCCGCGGATCTTCTTGTTGATGTACCTTCCGCGCACAAGATCGAAGATGGTCGCGTGGCCGTCGGCGGCGGAGATGATGATGTCGGCGCGATGCTCCGATCCATCGGCCAGGCGTACGCCCACGGCCCGGTCGTTCTCGACGAGGATTTCCCGGACCGGCGAGCGATAGTGAATCTCGCCTCCCAGGTCGAGGTAGCGCCGCTCGATGCGGCGGGAAAACTCCAGCGAGCCCCCCTCTGGATAGCCGGCGGATTTACGCTGCAGCCAGGCCAGAATCATGATCAGCGTGGCCATGGGGAAATCGGGCAGGTCCGACATGTGGGAAAGGGCCTCGCGCAGGAACGGGTCGGAGAACTTCCTGGCACCCTCCTCGACGGTGACCTTCTTCCACTTGGACATCAGTCGCAGCATGGGGAACATCCGAACCAGGAACTTGATCCCGTCGATCAAGCCGTACAGCTCCGGGGCCTTGTCCACCGGGAGGTCGTACTTGGCGCACTTGCGTGCCGCTCGGATCAGCTCGTCGATGATCCGCGCGTCCTGGGGAGCGAGCTCCTTCATGTGCCGCTCCAGCCTGTCGATATCGCTGTACACGACGAGGACCTTGCCCCCTTTGCCCTCGAAGCGCAAGAACTCCTCGTGATCGACGATCCGCTGTCCCCCGATGGCGCCCAGCTCCTGCCAGACGCGATGCAGGCCGATGCCCGGCCCGGAGCCGACGAGCCAGCGCAGACAACCATCGATCGTGTAGTCGCCGCGTTTCCAGGAGGTGCACAGGCCGCCCGGGCCGCCGTGCATCTCAAAGATCCGCGTGCGATACCCGTTCATTTGCCCATAGCACCCGGTGGACAGACCGGCGATCCCCGCGCCGACGATAGCGATGGACTTCGGTTCCATAGTTGTGGCCCTCATCATCAAGCAATGCCCTTGGTCTCAGCGTTCTGCTTTCTTCGTCAGCCGGCGGACGCGCCTCGCTCAGGAGATCACGGTTTGCCAGGCTCATTCCTGTCCTTGTCCATCTGGGTTTGGCTCAGTGCGGCCAGTCCGCCCATGGCGCCGAGGTTCATCGTCTCCAGGGCGGAGCTGGGCACGATGATCATCGAGCCCTTTTCCTTGAGGCCCTCGAAGAGCATGTTCATGCCGCGAAGGTGCATGGCCGTTGGATTGGCCTCGTACTGCTTGGCTGCCTGGGCGAACTTCTCAGCGATCTCCGTCTCCGCGGTGCCCAGGATGATTCTTGCCTGCCGCTCGCGCTCTGCCTGGGCCTGCTTGGACATCGCTGCCTCCAGGTCCTTCGGGATGATGATGTCACGAATCTCGACGGATTGGACGGTGATTCCCCACGGGTTGGTCTTCTCATCGAGGATTTCCCGCAGTCGGGCGCCGAGCGCTGCGCGATGGGTGAGCATATCCGCCAGCTCGTGAATGCCGATGATGTCTCGCAGGGCGGTCTGCGCCGACAGGACGATGGCCAGGTAGAAGTCCTGGACTTCCAGCACGGCTTTCTTCGCGTCCCAGACCATCCAGAAGCAGATGGCGTCCACATTGACGGGCACGGTGTCTTTGGTCAGGGTCGATTCGGAGCTGAAATCCGTCGAGCGGATACGCATATCGACGACCTGAGCGAGGCTCTCGATAATAGGGATAACGAAGAACGGTCCGGGACCTTTGAGCCGGCTGAACTTGCCCAGCCGCAGGACCACGATTCGCTCCCATTGGTTGGCCACCTTCAGACCCAGCAACACCAGGACGGCCAGGAGGATTGTGGGGACGAGGATGCGCAGGTCCGCCGGTTCCAGGCCGCCTCGCAGGAGCCAGTGCACCCCCAGGCCCGCCAGGACGACGATGGCCGCCGCCAGCCAGGCAACCAGGGGGATGTGTACTGAGGGTTTCGACTGCAACATTCCTTCGTAGGACTGCGAGATCGAACTACTTGCTTCCGTTTTCGTTTTCTTCTGTGCCATGGTTCAGTCTCCCTTGCAGATGCTCGACAATGTCTTCGAGCGTCAGGTTATATTGGTGTCCACGAGCGACCAGCTCGTCACAGACTTGTTCCAGCATTCGCTGCTTCTCCGCGTCACCGATTTCGATCTGTTGATCGCCGACGAAGGTACCGGTGCCCTGCTGGGTGTTGAGGATACCGAGCAGTTCAAGGTCGGAGTAGGCCTTGCGTACGGTGTTCGGGTTGACCTGGAGTTGGACGGCCAAGTCCCGAACCGTCGGCAGTTGTTCCCCCGGCAGCAGCCGCTTGGAGGCGATTCCATAGCGGATCTGATCGACAATCTGCCGGTGAAACGGCACGCCGCTCTTGAGATCCAGCTTGAATTCAACCATGGTCATTTCCATCCTTACTCATGTCATATGTAACTTTAGTAGTACAGTGTACTATAATTCTAATACAATAGACATACAAGTCAACTGAAAATTCCGCGTCGTTCTCAATAATTCTCAGGCACGGTTCTCCTAAGACAACATAAGTCTCTGCGGTAACTGCACTTACTGCCTGCACAAAAATCACAGAAATGCCTGATTCATCTCATGCATCCCGTTTAATGCGCTTTGACTGGGATGACTTGGCCACGATCCCTCCTGAGATGACACGCGACCCCCTCGCACAAACGCGAGGACACGGAAGGCAGAGTTTTCATTTTTTTCTCTTGCGGTCTTTACAACTGTAGAGTATCCTCGTAATCGTTAAAGCGAAAAGGAGGTTGTCATGACCACGCGACATCACGATCTGACCGAGGCGGAATGGGACATCATCGAGGTGGTCTGGGAGCACGAGCCCTGCGCCGCGCCCACCGTGCAGGAGGAGCTGGCCGCTCGTAGGAAGTGGACGTACAGTACCGTCAAAACTCTGATGGACCGCATGGTGACCAAAGGCCTACTCACCACGGAGCGCATCCGCAACCTGATCCTGTACCGTTCCGCGATCAGCCAGAAGGACGCCCGGCGGGGCGAGCTGATGCGCACCGTGAAACGCGCCTTCGGCGGGGCCTTCACCCCCATGATGCAGTTCCTGCTGGACAACAATACGCTCTCCGGACGAGAGATGGAGGACCTGGAGGAGATGATCCGAAAGAAGCGGCGACGGGACAAGCCGGACGAAAAGCGGAAATCAATGTAACGCAGACCCTCGAATGGGCGTCTGGAAAAGCGGAGATGCAACCATGAACGCGATCGTGGAGATCATCAATGCGGCGGGCAAGGCGTTTGTCAGTTTCGCATTGCCCATCCTCATCCAGTCGAGCGTGCTGATCGTGATCCTGCTGGCGACCGATGTCGCGATACGCAAGCGTGTCCGCGCGGTTTTTCGCTATTGGATCTGGCTGCTGGTGCTCGTGAAACTCGTGCTGCCTCCCTCGCTGGGCTCGCCGGTGAGCATCGGCCGATGGTTCGGCGAGCCGCTGAAAGCCCCGACCACTGCCGTGCTCGGACTGGATTCCGCACCGGAAGATGTCCCGCGAGCGGAACCGCGCTCGATTGCGGCGGACATCTTCGCGCAGACGATTCCCTTGTCGGCGGCAGCGCCTGCGCCGGTGTCGGGGGACTCGCCGGCGGCCAAGCCTGATGTGCCGGTCGAGATTCGTTCGGAGCCGGTGCCCGACGTGATGACAGCTCCGGCGGCCGTTGCGTCCTTGCGGTGGCAGGCTCTGGCGTTTTTGTCCTGGGCGACGATAGCCGCTGGCCTGCTGCTACTGCTCGTCCAGCGGATGTTCTTCGTCCGCGGCCTAGTGGCTCAGGCGGAGGAGGCCGGCGCCGCCATGCAGGAGAGTCTGGACCGTTGTCGCAGACGCGTGGGCGTGCGACAGGAAGTCTCGCTCAGGCTCTCCGCTCTGGCCGGCAGCCCAGCGGCGTGTGGACTGTTGCGTCCGGTGATTCTGATCCCGCAGAGTCTCGCGCCCCGGCTGGAACTGCATGACTTGCAGGCCATCCTGCTCCACGAGCTGGCGCACATCAAGCGAGGCGACCTCTGGGTGAACCTCGCGCAGACGCTCCTGCAGATCGTGTATTTCTACAACCCGCTGCTGTGGCTGGCGAATATGGCGATCCGCCGAATCCGCGAGCAGGCGGTCGATGAAGCCGTGCTCGTGGCGATGGGCGACGCGGCCCAACAGTATCCGGAGACATTGGTCAACATTGCCAAGCTCGCCTTTCGCAAGCGTCCGGGGTTGAGCCTGCGTATGGTTGGCGTGGTCGAATCGAAAAGCGCCCTGGCCGCCCGGATCAAGCACATCCTGACCCGCCCGTTGCCGACATCCGCCAGGCTCGGCTTGCTCGGCCTGATTGTTGTGTGCGTCACAGCCGCCGTGCTGCTGCCCATGGCCAAAGCCGCCACGCAGGACCGGCCCTTCTCCGCCGAGGGAGGTCCGCTGGATATCCAGTTAGTCGCCGTGCGACTCGACGCGGGAGAGGAATACCGCGATCCCACGGGCAACGAGCTGGATTGGACGGCCGGCATCCTCAACACGCGGCTGGACCAGTGGGATACGGATGATGCACGCCGCGATTTCATCTTCAAATTGCCCGACACGAACGAACCGTTGCTGTTCGCCGCCTCGCAGCACATCCATGTGACCGGACGCAGCGCCACTCCCAGCGGCGGCATGCGTCCGATGGGCTTGCAGGAGGGAAGCCTGCTCTACGTATTGCCCACGATGGTCCCCCGCTCTCGCCCATCGGATGGAAGACTATCCCGCGTGTTTTCCGGTTCCTCCGACGTTCGCCAGGTTGACTTGACGTTGCGATATTTCTATGGGCCGCCGCGAGACCCCATCTGTACATTCACGGGGCCTTTTGAGGCCGGCCGGCCCTCTGCGGCCGACGGCAACCTGCCCCACCAACTGACGTGGGAGAAGCTCGGCACCGGGCCGGTGGATACCTTCCGCCTCAACTGGCCTGCCGGCCTGGCGGCCGACGATGATGTCCCGGTGCTCATCTACGATACGAACGGCAAGAGACACCACCCTTCCCTTCTGCCGTTATCGAAGGCCACCTACGTTCTCGTGGAGGGACCCCTGGAGCGAGTCGCGAAGATCACGATCGGGGAAGAGCCCCACGAGCGAGTCTTCCGCAATGTCGTCGTCGGCTATCCGCATCGGCCCGCAAGAGACCATGCGGCGTATCTGAACCAGGTGGCGAAGATCCTTAATCTGGAGAAGCTCCCGAAGAAGAAATTGGCCCAGCGCCAGTTCCGAACGCCCCAGGAGGCGCTCGCCGTGTTGGACATCCTCCAGGGGGGCGAATTGACTCGCCTGGCGGTCGAGGCCATCACGCACGGAAAGCCGCCCGTGGAACTGTCGAGTCTGGACGAACCGACCCGTGACAAGGTTCACGCGGTGGCGCAGAAATGGGCCGCCTCTCTCGATCTGGACATGCGGTCTCGGGGCGTGCAGCTCGGCCTGCTCGGCCCGTGGCCCGAGTTCTTCGATCAGGCCATCACTCTGCTCCGGGACGACTATCATTACCTGCCGGAGACGGACAGGGTCGTGAGCGACCTCGGCCGGATTGCGTGGCTGCTGCTGAACCGCTGGCGAGACTGGCTGACGAAGGACCAGTACGACGGCATCACGTCGTTCTACAATGGCCGTCGCGTCTTCCCGGTTCTTGCGGCGGTCGGTAGGGGCACCGGCGAGATCGTTCTGCCGGAGGCGGATCGGCAGCCGGTGGCGCTCGATCTGGCTACGGGCGAGTTGGTGGCGTTGCCGCTGGCGGGCCCGGAACCGGAGAAACTGGAGCGCGCCCTCAAGGACCTGGGCAAGGGCGATCTCCTGTATGACTGCGACAGCGGCGACCGCACATTCATCCTCGTTCGCGGCGCCAAGTCCGAGCAGGCGCGCGTCGATATGGGCGAGCCGTCCTGGATCGGCTATCTCATCGGCCCACAACTGCCGCAGACGCTGACTGTCACAACCGCCGAGGATCGTCAGTACGATATCACGATCCTCGCCGCCGACGAGCAAGCCTGCACCTTGAAATGTGCTCCGGTCGCGGCCGACAGGGACAATGGCGGAGATGTCCCTGTCGAGCCGGAGGCCAAGCTCACCAACGGCGTCACCGTCCGATTCCTGGCCTACTCGCAGTTGACCCGCGGTGGGCTCCAGTGGTGGACGTCCGCGAGCGAGCCCGCCGCGATCCCGGGCGTTCGCGAGGCCGATGTGGACGGCCTCGGGACCGTCCTGGCCTTTGAAGTGGATCCGCCGGACTGTCAAGTGTACGCGCAGACATATCGCGGATCGGAGAAGGACATCATCAAGAAATCCTGGCGGTTGCTGGATAGCAGCATCTGGCTCTTCGCCTTGGGCGAGCAGCGCAACTTCGTCAATGTGGAGGTCACGACGCGAGTCGTGAAGCCGCCGGTGGTCGGGTTGATCCCGCTGACCGCTGCGGATCAAGGCAAGGCGGTCGAGGTCGGCCAGTTCGGCATCGACAAGATTGTCGATCTGGAGGTTCTCTCGGAGCCGAGTTTGCTCCCTGAGGTCGCCGAAATGATGGGATTGCCGGCGGGAATGTCAGCCCAGCAGGAGATGATCCAGGATTTGGTGGAGCCGGCCAAGATCCAGTTCACCGTCCTGCCCAGCCCCGGCTCGTATCCGCAGGTCGTCGCCCTCTGGGATAACGAGGACCTCACGCACCCGGTTGTGAAGAACTCGGGCAACGTCAGGGCGATGACGTATGACGCCCACCTGTGGCTTGATCGGCTGGCGGGTGTCGTGGTCGAGGCCTCGCCGGTGCGGGAGTCGAGCGCAAGGTTTCGCAATATCTCGCTGACGCCCGGCCATGCGACGACGGTGGACGTCGAAGCGGACCCCCAGCAGCAAACCGTCTGGGAATACAGCAAGGTCGCCCTGGGGATACGGGTTTTCGTCGAGGGGCTTGGGCAGTATCAGAAGGGACGCGGCGGCCGGCTGCCCGCCAGCCTCCAGGGGATGAAGGCCTACTTGTTCGACGAGGACTTCGGTTGGCTGACCGAGCACCTCGCCTACATCGGCCGGGACGGCCTGCCGACGAACGAGCCCAACGTCCCTGTCGCCTACGACAAGACCCTGCTTCCCCAGGGCAAGGGCACCTACGTGGTCTATGAAGACCGGCGCGTCCAATTCGAAAGTCCCAAGCGGCTCGCGGAACTCGGCATTGCGGTGCCCGAAGAGAAGGTCGCGGATGTTGCTCCCGCCGTGAGGCCGGCTGCGCCAGAGCCGGAGTCCATTGAGCCGGTCAAACTGGCCAATGGCGTGACAGTCGAAGTGCTGGCCTACTCACGATTGGGCCGGGCGGGTCTTGAATGGTGGACGCCGCAGGGGGCGAGAACGACGATCCCCGGCATCCACGAGGCGGATGTCGAGGGTCACGGCACGCTTCTGGCCTTGCGGATGGAGCCGACTCCGCAGGCTGGCGTCTCCGCGTGGTTCTTCCAGCCGCCGGATATCCGGTACGAGCTGAAGCCTGTGTGGCGGGTCAATGATAGCGATATCTGGCTCGTTCCGCTGGGGGAGGGACGCAGCTACGCCAACGTCGAGATCACGGCCCAGGTGAGAGACCCGGTGGTGGTCACCCCTGTGCTCCTGGCGCAGCCTTCCTCGGGCGGCGTGCTGGAGATCGGGCAAGCTCGCATCGGCCGGATCGCGGACGTGGACAGTGTGAATTCGAACTCCACGGCGTTTACAGTAATCGGCCTGTCGGGGTCTCTCTATGGAACTGGGCCAGAGCTCGTGGCCGCTCTGGACACTTCGCGGCAGGTCCATCCGGCGCGTCGTGTGTCTCTCGGCCGGCCGGAAGAGGAGATGAGCCCGTTCGGAGGACCCCAGCGATTTCAGGTCGATGTGCCTGTCGATCGATTCGCCGGCGTCGTGGTCGAGGGTTACAGCGAGCGTGCCGGCACGGTCAGATTCGGGAACCTGTCGCTGTTGCCCGATCAGCCGACGGAGTTCACTGTCGACGTCGTCGCCCAGGAGCAGGGGCCCTGGTGGCATTCCAGCGACTACCGATCTGAGCTCGAGCGCCTCGGCCGAATTCTCTCAGCGCATGCGGAGGAAAATGGCGGACGGTATCCTGCCGACCTGTCGATATTGCAGGTCTTTTTCACGGACGAGCAGCGGCACTGGCTGCAGGAGCACGCCGTCTACATCGGGGCCGGCAAATCATCGCCACAGACTGGCGCCATGCCTGTGGCCTACGAAAAGACGCTGCTGCCGTTCGGTCTCGGCACGTACGTCCTCTTCAGCAACCAGGATGTTTCCTTTGAAACGCCGACCGAACTGAAGAGCCTCAGCATTGTGCCAAACCAGGCTCGCGGCGCCGGAAGCGGCTCCCGACGCTAAGCAGAGGACCTCAGGCGTCGTGGTGGAGCGCCTGCCGAGCCTGTGGCGCCGTCATCAGGGCGAGGCCGCCTGTACCGTAAGGCTCCGCGGTAAACAACGGGTCGATGCCGTCAAGAGCCTTTTGGAGAACCATCCTCGCCTGCAACATGAGGACATCCGTCTCCTGTCTGTGGCGGACCAGTTGTTCTTCGAGGAGGTGGCTGTGCTGTCGCAGGCACGTACAAAAAGCGCTCCACGGAAGCAGTTGCTCCCGCTGCGCTTGCCACGGATCCCCACGCAGAAGAAATCCGTGTGAATTCGTGTCCAAGAAGGCAGTGTGAATCCGCGTCTTAGCCGAAGTTGTAGTGCTTGCGCACGGGCTTCTCGACGTTCCAGACGCAATCGAGGTCCTGGGGGAAGACCACCAGGTCGCCCGGGCCGAAGCTGACGGACTCGTTGCCGTCCGAGATCGTGACTCTGCCCTCCAGGATCAGGCAGGTCTCCTTCTCCGTGTAGGACCAGTCGAATTTGCTCGGATCGCAGGTCCAGATCGGCCAGCTCTTGCAGTGGGCGAGTTCTTCCTTCGTCGGCTTGCGAACCACGATATCTCTAACCGTCGGCATCCTTGATACTCCTACCGATGTTGCTCGTATTCGACCATCCAGGGCTCATGGCTGTATTATATCGAGTCGCGTGCGTCTGGGAACGGTTCGCCGATTTTTCTTGAAAGCGCTGCGTCGCTCTCAGTACACTCTGGCCTTTCCGTTGTCCTGCTGGTTTTGGATACGAGGCGCATGAAACAGGAACAGGTAGAGCAATTCCGGAGCTGGTTTGAGGAGTACACGAGTCGCTTCTACGGCGACGACGAATACGTCAACATCCACATCCGGCTGAAGCAGGACCACACGAAGCGCACGTGCGAGGAGACTGGCCTTCTCGCGGGCCGGCTTGCCCTTGACGAGAGCCAGAGGCACGTCGCTGAGGTGGTCGCGCTGTTTCACGACATCGGCCGCTTCCCGCAGTTCGCCAGATACCGCACCTACAAGGACGTCCTGAGCGTCGATCACTGCCATCTCGGCGTCGAAGTGCTCACCCAGGAGGGGATTCTCGGCTGCCTGCGGCGTGAGGAGCGCCAGTGGATCGAGACGGCGGTCGAGCATCACGGCCGCAAGTCCCTGCCCTCCGATCTTCGCGGCCAGGCTCTGCTGTTCGCCAGGCTGATTCGCGACGCCGACAAGCTCGACATCTTCCGCGTCGTCCTGACCAACTACCGGGCGTTTCACCACGAGCCTGCAAAGTACTCGTTCGAGGTTGAGCTGCCTGACGAGCCGGTGTGTTCCCCCGCCGTGGTCGACGCCGTCATGAACGGCGTGCTCGTCGGCCACGAGAACCTTCGCACGATGAACGACATGAAGCTCTGCCGGCTCGGCTGGGTCTACGACCTGAACTTCGCCGCCAGTCTCGAACGGCTCCAGGAGCAGGGCTTCATCGACGAGCTGCTCCGCCTGCTCCCCCAGACGCCCCAGATCGCCCAGGTCGGCAAGAAGATCCACAGCTACCTCGACGCCAAGCTCGGCCGCCTCCCACAACCGTCTATGTAGTGTTCCGCCCACCGTACTCCGGAGGTGGTGTGCCCGGCGTATGCTGCGTCTTGGAACACCGTACTTGCGCCACCTTGAGCCGCCCAAAGGCGGGACCACGAACCTTGCTCTTCGACACAGATTCCACGGACCAGCATGGATTCCGACTGACAGGCGCGAACCGACAACCGGGTCCTGCTTTGTCCTTGCCTGCTCGGCTTATCGCACGCATAATACTCGCCGCAGAAAGGCCCTTGTGGGCCGGACATCGCAGGAACAGTGACAGAGGAGTCTCATGAGAACATCGATCAGTCGATCCTGGCGTCTGCTCATGCTGTCTATCGCAACCTACTGGTGTCTCGCCGTCGCAAGCGTCCAAGCGGAGGATTGGCCCCAATGGCGCGGGCCGAACCGCGATGGCAAGTCCGCGGATACCGGCCTGCTCAAGGAATGGCCCGCCGGTGGGCCGAAGCTGGCCTGGAAGGCAACCGGGCTGGGCAACGGCTACTCCAGCATGTCCACAGCGGCGGGCAAGCTCTTCACGATGGGCGACAAGGATGGCGTCGGGTACGTGATCGCGCTGAACGCCGCAGACGGCAAGATCCTCTGGTCCGCCAGGGTCGGCTCCGCAGGGGCGCCGGGTGCGCCGGGCTGGAGCTATCCCGGACCGCGTTGCACGCCCACCGTCAGCGGCGACCTCGTCTTTGCCCTCGATGCCTGGGGCGAGATGATCTGTGTGACTGTCGCCGACGGCAAGGAGCAGTGGCGCAAGAGCTTCACCAAGGACTTCGGCGGCCAGCCGCCCACCTGGGGCTACTCGGAATCGCCGCTGGTGGATGGCGAGCAGGTCGTGGTTACCCCCGGCGGCAGCCAGGGCGCGATGGTCGCGCTCGACCGGAAGACCGGCCGCGTACTCTGGTGGTCGAAGGACTTCACCGACGAGGCCCACTATTCCTCGATCGTGATGGCCGAGATCGGTGGCGAGCGCCAGTGCGTGCAACTGACCGCCGCCAGCGTCGTCGGCATCTCGCCCAAGGACGGCAGCGTGTTGTGGAAGGCCCCTCGCAAGGGCAACGTGGCCGTCATCCCGACGCCCATTGTGGACGGCGACCGGATCTACGTCACCTCCGGCTACAACGCCGGCTCCCATTTGTTCAAAGTGGCCGCCAACGCCGGCAAGTTCTCCGTCGAGCAGGTCTGGTCCCAGCGAGCCATGGCCAACCATCACGGCGGCGTGGTCAAGGTCGGCGACTACCTCTACGGCTACTCCGACAGCAGAGGCCTCGCCTGCCAGAATTTCCAGACCGGCGAGATCGTCTGGTCAGAGAAGGAGAAGATCAAGAAAGGCTGCGTCTCCTACGCCGACGGCGCCCTGTACTGCCGCGAGGAAGACACCGGCACGATGGTCCTGGTCGAAGCCTCCCCGTCCGGCTACAAAGAGAGAGGCCGCTTCGCCCAGCCCGACCGCGCCAAAGAGAAAGCCTGGCCCCACCCCACCATCGCCAACGGCAAGCTGTATCTACGCGACCAGGATACCCTGCTCTGCTACGACGTCAAGTGATAGCAAGACTGCCAACTGTCCTTCGACACGGATTTCGCGGATTGACGCGGATTCTGTGGTACTCCGCCCGCTCGAAGGTGGCAATTGGCAGTCGTGGGATATGTTCTGTTTGGAGTCCTGCGTCTACGCGGTCTTAAGCCGCCTGAAGGCGGAACTCCGAACCGCGTGCTCAACCTTCAATGCAGGGTGGGTTCTTAACCCACGCGGACCTACTTTCGTGACACCTTCTGTTTGGACTCAAATCGCTGTCCTGAGTCAAACAGGACCAGTTGCCGCGAGCCCTGTTCAATCTTCTTCAGTGAGCCGTGCTCAGCATCCTCAAAGTGCCCGCCCAGAGAGTCAAACCGGAATTTGCTTGCCTCCAAGTACTTGCGTTGCGTCTCGAAGGCGAGCCATCTCCTGCGTGACTGTTCCGCAACAGCCCCGGTCGTATTACTTCCCGCGAATGGATCAAGTATCAGATCGCCTTCATCGGTAAGGAAGTCGATGAAGAATTGTGGTAATTGCGGAGGGAATCGGGCTGGGTGCGGCTTGATTCCCGCTCGTTTGCAGGCCTGCAGATAATAGCCATTGCTATCATTGTTTCCGAATTCAAGAAGGTTTGGTGGGATGGAGCCGCCCAAATCCTTGCCGAACTTGTCGGTAATGTTGTGCCCGGAAGGCCGCCTCTTGGCTTTATACCCTCGCTCTATAAGGCGGAGCATGTCTTTGCTGTATTCGCGGAGAACCTTCCGATTGTCCGCCTTTGGAAAGGGGCTTCTCGACAACCACCACACGCACTCGACCGAATCCTTGATTCTGATCTTGCGCACTGTAACCCACTCGGCTGGAGATGGCAACTTGGCGGGGTTATACCAATAGAACTCCTGCGCAAGGTGGAATCCCAGTTCATCACACAATGCGATTAGAAGCTTGAAGTGGTAGAGAGAGCGGGTCGGCTGCCCCTCGTTGTAGCTGCCTCCTATGTCAATGACGAGGCTCCCATCTGGCGCAAGTACGCGATGGAAATGCCGCGCGAATTCGAGGAACCACGCGACGTACTCGTGCTTCGCCACATTGCCGTATTCTTTCTTGAAGTGAAGTGCGTATGGTGGAGACGTCAAGATGAGATTCACGGAATCGTCGGGTAAATCCTTCAACAAATCCCGTGCATCACCTAAGTACGCAACCCCAAGGTCTGTTGCGTAGAAGGACTTCCTCTTGGTAAAGCCTGCTATCATGCAGTGTCATTCCTAACTTGCAGGCATATGATAGCACGCCTTCATCTGAGAAACAAGAATCACGCTACTGAGGCATGAACGATTTCCAGCACCTCCAGCAAGTCGCCATGCCAGGGCGGTGTGGGCGGTTGAGGGACAGGGTGCATTACTTCCAGCCGGTCTGGCTGTTTGCGGCTGCGCGCCAAGTCCTTTGCCGCGGCATAGAGGTACTCCCAGACTCCTTTCTGGTTGAAGAGACAAACCGCGACCGCATCAAATTCGTCGGGACGGTACAGGCGAGTCTTCTCTCCGGTCCTGGGGTCGATGCCGCCTCGCGTCTTCTGCAGTTCCACCCTGAAGGACCCTGGTTCTGCACCTCTGCAATGCTCCTGACCACTCCTCACGTTCTTGCACTGTATAGTCAGTTGGCGGCCTTTGTGGTGGAGGAAGAAATCCGGTTCCCCGTCTTTGTCACTCCACCGTAGCTCCGATATAACACCCTGCTTCTGCATGCACTGCAACGTCCGAAACAGATAGAGCTCGGCCAGCTTCCCTTTGACATCGACTTGCGCACGGAAACCACTGCTGAGGGCGTCGAGGATATCCTTCGCCGACGCATTGAGACTCTTCTCGAGAGGATGACCCATACTATCGCCTTGGCCTTGCATTGCCGATGCCGCGAAACAGTTCCTTGATATCCACGTCCAATGCGTGAGCCAAGTCCGCAATGACCTGCAGTGTGATGTTCCTCTCACCCCGCTCAATGCCGCCAATATACGTCCAGTGACGCCCGGCCACCTCCCCGAGTTGCTCTTGTGTCCAGCCCCGTTTCTTGCGCGGGTCACGCACACGCGACCCAAACTGTTCCTGAATCGTTCCCATTGAATCGAAGTATCTTCGAAGTCGAGATGGAGGGACAGAGACTATGAGTATTATTCGCACCAGGGAGAAACGGGATAAGCCGGAACGCTCCACATCTCCGGCGATTATGGCGCCGCCAGCTATTTTGCTGGGTACGGGCGGTTGGGATTGTGGTTGAATGCACGCAAATCGGCGAAATCTGTGCAGGAACACTTGTTCGTCAAAAAAGGCGACTTGTGTTTGAGGAGGGCAGGCATGGGGGCCTGCCCCTACAAGTGCCTGCGGCGCGGGGGTTTTTGCTGGGCGGTGGAGGTGTCGGGGGTTTATAATTGGGGGGTATGGAGAGAGCTGCGTATAGGATTGTCGATGCCAACTTCAATCGGGCCCGCGAGGCGGTGCGGGTCGTGGAGGAGTATTGCCGGTTCGTGCTGAACTGCGGCGCGCTGAGCGAGCGGGCCAAGCGGCTGCGGCACGAGCTTTGTGCGACCGTCGGGCGGCTCGATCGCGGCTCGCTCCTCGCCGGCAGGGACACCCTCGGCGACGTTGGCGTCGGGCAGAAGGTCGAGGGACAGCTTCAGCGCTCGACGCTGAAGGACTGCTTCATCGCCGGCGCCCGGCGGCTCACCGAGGCGCTGCGCGTGCTGGCGGAGGTCGTGCAGACGCAGGACAAGGCCGTGGCGGAGAGCCTGGAAAGGCTGCGCTACGAAGCGTACACACTGGAGAAAGACATCATGCTGTTCGGCGAGCCCATCGAGAAGTTCAATCGGGTGCGGCTTTACGTGATCGTCACGAGCAACCTGCCGGCCGAGGCCCTGTCACTGGCCAGCCGATGCGCCGCCGGCGGGGCCGACTGCATCCAGTTGCGCGCGAAAGACATCCCCGACGACCGCCTCTTCGCCACCGCGGTCGAGTTCGTCGAGCTGTGCCGGGAGATGGGGGCGCTGAGCATCCTCAACGACCGGGCGGATATCGCGGCGGCGTCCGGCGCCGACGGCGTGCACTTAGGTCAGAACGATCTGCCCGTCGAGCAGGTCCGCCGGCTCCAATTGTCGCCCCTGATCGTCGGCAAAAGCACACACTCGCTCAAGGAGCTCGAGGCGGCGTGTCTCTCACTGCCGAGCTACGTGAGTCTCGGTCCGGTTTTCGCGACGCCGACCAAGCCGGACATCGAGCGGGCGGGCATCGAGTACGTCCGCCAGGGCCTCGCACGGCTCGCCGACACAGGGATCAGCCACGTCGCCATCGGGGGAATCACCGCGGACAACGTCGAGCAGGTGATCCGCGCCGGCGCGGATCGGGTCGCGGTCTGCTCCGCGGTCACCAGGGCGGCGGACCCCGGCGAGGCCTGTCGCAGATTGAAAGACAAGATCACCAGGTCAATCAACGAACGTCCTCAGTAGGAATGTCACAAGATGAACACTGGGCGCAACAGGATACCCCAGGTGTGTCACCCCCGCGAGGGCGGGGGTCCAGAGCTTGCCCTCGCGGAGGTGGGGGAACATGCGGTGCGTCTGTGGATTCCCGCCTTCGCGGGAATGACATGAGCGTGGTGTGGCCACGGTGGCATCATTCGAGTTTTCAAGGTGAAGGCAGCAGCAATGAAACAGTCACGTCTTGTCCAGTGCGCAGCGGCGGTCGCATTCCTTCTTCTCACGGCATCGGGTATGCAAGCGCAGGCGTTGTGGGATCTGGCGAAGCAGAACAGAGAGACGCTGCGAATCTCGACGCTGATGACCGCCCAGAACGTCCGCGATCTGCTCTCCAGCGACGAGGGCATCGGTCGAGCCATCGACTGGTGCAAGAAGACCGGCGTGACGCACGTATTCATCGAGTCGTTCCGCGACGGATACACCGCCGACAAGCAGGCCCTCGCGCACGCCAAGGCGCGATTCGTGGAGGCGGGCTTCGCGGTCTCCGGCTGTATCACCCCCACGAAGGTCGGCAAGGACTCCACCGGCTGGAAGAGCATCGGCTGCTACACCGACGAGCCCACCCAGAAGCGGGTCCAGGAGATCTTCGAATACGCGGCGGCGCTCTTCGACGAGATCATGATCGACGATTTCTGGTTCACCGACTGCGAGTGCGACGCGTGCGAGAAGGCCCGCGGTTCACAGAGCTGGGTCGAGTATCGCTGCGACCTGATGACGAAGCTCAGCCGCGAGCGGATTCTCGCGCCCGCCCGCGCCGTCAATCCCAACGTGAAGATCATCATCAAGTATCCCCAGTGGTACGACAATTTCCACAATCGTGGCTACGAGGTCGTGCGCGAGACTGCGGCGTTCGACCGAATCTGGGTCGGCACGGAGACGCGTGACCCGGACAACAGCCGTTGGGGCAGGAAGGCCCAGTACGAGGCCTACTACATCATGCGCTGGCTCGGCTGGCTCGGCGGCGCCAAGTGCGGCGGCGGCTGGTTCGATCCCTACGGCACGCACGAGGACACCTACGTCGAGCAGGCCCGCCAGACGGTCCTGGCCGACGCCAGGGAGATGCTGCTATTCTGCTACGGGTCGCTCCTTCGCGATACCGGTCCCGCCAACGTCGAGCGGCTCCGCACCGAGATTCCCGGCCTGTTCCAGTTGGCCGCGATGGTGCGGGGCAAGCCGCTCAGAGGGATCGCCGCACCGAAACCGCCCAACAGCGACGCCGGCGACGAGCAATACGTGTACGATTTCGTCGGCATGCTCGGCCTGCCGCTCGTGCCGACGGCGGAGATTCGCACCGACGTCCAAGCCGCCTTCCTGCCGGTGCACGCGATGAAGGACGCGCGGGTTGCCGACAAGCTCAAGACAATGCTGGCCGCGAAGACGCCCGTGCTCGTCACCGACGGTCTGGCCAAAAGACTGCCCACGCCCATCGCCGGGGACGAGAACCTCGTCATCCTCAGAATCAATGGAAAGCCCAGCAGCCCGCTCGGCCTGACGCGCGAGGATCTCAAGCCAATCCGCGACAAGCTGCTGGCGCCATTCGACATCCGGTTCGACGCGCCGAACAAAGTCGCTCTGTACCTGATCGGCGAGGACTGCGTCGTCGTGGAGAGCTTCCATGACGAGCCGGTCACCGCGACGCTCGAGTTCGCCAGCCCGATCCGGGCGACCAAGGCCCTGGTTCTTCCGGTGACCGGCGCCGCCGAGTTCACCTGCCAGGGGGGCAAGATCGACTTCACGAGGATCACGCCGCGAACCCTCGTGGCTCTGACGTATTAACCTGTGTCGAGGAGTGGTGCATGTGTAAGAAGACAGCAGGGCTCGTCGTTGCGTTTGTCGCCGTTGTTCTGGGAGGCGTCGCGCAGGCACAGAGTACCGTGGTCGAACCGAACGCCGTTGTGCCGCCGGCGCAGGTCGAGCGGCGGGTGCTGACATTCTACTATCCCTGGTATGGCGTGCCCGACGGGCCAGGCGGGGCGGGCAGGACCGTGCACTGGGGCACGATCAATGCACGCAACAGGGATATTTCGGAGAGCACGCACTATCCTGCGCTCGGTGCGTACGACTCGCACGATCCGGCCGTCGTCGAGCAGCATTGCCAGTGGGCCGAGGCTGCACACCTCGACGCGTTCATCGTGAGTTGGTGGGGCCACGGCGACTACACCGACCGCGCGATGCCTTTGATCCTCGACGGGTGCAAGCGTCACGGCTTGAAAGCGTGCATCTACTACGAGACCGTTGCGAGACCCAAGACGGCCGACGCGGCGGCACAAGACATCCTCAGAGTCCTCAACAAGTACGGCAGCCACGAGGCTCATCTCAAGGTCGATGGCAAGCCGGTCGTGTTCATCTACGGCCGGGCGGTCGGCGAGCTGGGATTGACCGGCTGGCTGGAGGCGGCCAGGCTCATCAAAGTTGGCTACAAGGACGGCGCGGTCATCCTCGGCGATCAATTCAGCTACGGCGCCGCCCGCGTCTTCGACGGCCTGCACACCTACAACACCGCCGGCTCGCTTGCCGGTCTGTCCCTCGATGCCGTGGACAAGTGGGCGCCGGGGACCTACCAGGGGTGGGTCCAACTGGCCGACCAGGCGGGCAAGATCAGCACGATCACCGTGATCCCCGGCTACGACGACACGAAGATTCGCACGCCCGGCCTGGCGGTGGCCCGCTTCGAGGGCGAGCTGTATCGCATTCAATGGCAGCGGGCCATCGAAGCCGATCCGCACTGGGTCCTGATCACGAGCTTCAACGAGTGGCACGAGGGCAGCGAGATCGAGCCGTCCGTCGAGTTCGGACAGAAGTACATCGATCTGACCACGGAGTTCGCGGGACAGTTCAAGGCCGCGCCTCGCAGCCCGCACGTCGTCACCGCGCAGAGCGGAATCACCCAACAGGAGAAAGACCGCCTGCGTGACAGTCTGAGCAAGACGCCGATCGCCGTGCTGCCCGGCGCCGAATCGATGGCCTTCTGGTGGCTGCTGGATATCGGCGTCGAGCCGGTGACGCTCACATGGGAGCAGGTCGTCGGCAACGACCTGACCGCCGCCGGTTATCCGGTTCTGCTCTACTGCGCCGGCGAGACGTATCGGCGCACCGTGCGCGAGACCGGCGACGTGGATGCGGCCCTGGTGCGCTACCTCCAGGCCGGCGGATGTCTCGTCGCTCTTCCATCCGGGCCCTGGCCGTTTTACTACGACGAGACGGGCAAGGCGGTGAACCAGAGCTATCGTTTCGGCCTGAGCCTTCGCAGCGGCTGGGAGCATCCGTCCGAGGGCGCGGAGCTGTCGTTCGTTCAGTGCGATGGGCGCCTGCCTCACGTGCCCGAGCGGTTCCCGTTCCCCACCTCCGGCGATCTTCGCTGGCGGCCCTTTCAGGCGACAAATCACGTCGAGTATTCTCCCCTGCTCCGACTGCGAAACCGCATTGGCGACTCCCTCGGCGATGCGGTTGTCTGCGCGAGGCCGTCGACCGGTGGGCGCGTCGCGTACCTCTGGTTCGAGCTGCTCAAAGGCCCGTACGCCGAGCCGCTGCTCTACGACCTGTTCACCTTCCTGGCGCAGTGAAGCTCGCGCCGTCTTCGTGGGGGCAACCCCCTGTGGTTGCCCTGGGAAGAGGGCAGGCACGGTGGCCAACGCGGACAAAACAACGGGCTGGCGCCGAAGCGGTGCGGGGTGCGAGAGAATTGCTCTGGATGCAAGTTCTTCAGAAAATGGAGCGAACAAACGTAGTACAACCTGACATCGAGCTCTTCATGGGTGCCGCCCAACTGATGTGCCATGCTGCAGGTCTATCATGTCATTGTGGGCAAAGCCATAGTGGCGGTCACGGACTTCGCCTATTGCGCTCGCTTGTAGGCATCGGCGCCTCGCAACTGCTCCGAGCTCATGATGCGCACCTCAACTCCTCCGGCCGGTGAAAGGACACATGCGAACAGGAGACACGCGAGGGAAACCCTGTGTCGCGTCATCTCTCTCGGTGGCCGCCTCGGTCAGGTGCAGATTGCCGTGCATGGGATCGACAAGAGCAGGCGTCAGGTCTTCGATCAGGTTGCCGGTGATCTCGATCTTGCGGTCGGATTCGTTGCTCAGTCCCGGGCCGCTGAGCAGGTTGTTGGCGACGAGCAATCCGTCATTGGTGAAAACCGTGCGGATCAGGCGGGTCATGCGGCTCATGGTATCCGGGATCGCCGCGCGGAACAACTGCGTGGAATAGACGATCAACTGACCACAGCAGGGTTGCGAATGCGGCGTGGCATGGTATGATACGGGCTATTGCGTGATCACAAGATCCCTTTTGCAGTGCCCATGGAAGGTCCAATGGCTGAGACGGAAGTAACTCGCGGAGTATTGAAACGAATTGACAAGCACCAGTTTGCCGTGCGGATGGCCGACCGGTCCTACCGGCTCCGGCATCCGGAGGTGTTGGTCCTGCCGGAGCTGATGCGCCGCTATCCCCTGGTGGAAGGGGCGAGCGTCACCGGCCAGGTCGAGCACAGGAAGGGCAAACCCAAGCTGGTCTCCATCGAGACGCTCGGCGGCCTGAGCCCGGAGGCGTTCGCCAAGCGGCCGCGCTACTCCGACCTGGTGGCCATCGATCCGTACGAACGGTTCGACCTCGGCGTCAGCGGCCAGGTGAGCATGCGGATCGTCGATCTCATCGCCCCGATCGGCAAGGGCTCTCGCCAGTTGATCGTCTCGCCGCCCAAGGCGGGCAAGACGGTGATGCTCGAGCAGATGGCCCAGGCGGTTCACAAGTGCTCGCCGAACACCCGCATCATCGTGCTGCTGCTGGATGAGCGGCCGGAAGAAGTCACGCAATTTCGCCGGGCCACCGAGGGCGCGGAGATCGTCGCCAGCACGAGCGACCGGAGCGCCGACGAGCATGTCGAGCTGGCCGAGCTGGTCCTGGCCCACGTGCAGATCGAGCTGGAATGCGGCCACGAGGTCGTCCTCATGATCGACAGCCTCACGCGGATGGGTCGTTCTTTCAACAACCGCACGCGCCGCAGCGGCGGGGCGCGACCGACCATGAGCGGCGGCCTGGAGGCGGGCATTCTCGAAGTGCCCCGGCGCATCTTCGGCCTGGCGCGCCGTGCCGAGGAAGGCGGGTCGGTCACGATCGTCGCCACGTGCCTGGTGGATACCGGCTCGCGGATGGACCAGTTGATCTTCGAGGAGTTCAAGGGCACCGGCAACAGCGAGCTCATCCTCGACCGCAAGCTCGCCGAGGCGAGGATCTGGCCGGCGATCAACCTGCCCGCCAGCGGCACGCGCAAGGAGGCCAAGCTCTACACGCCGACGGAGAGTCGCGGCCTGACCACCCTTCGCCGCGTCCTGTCCAGCTACGAGCCGCAGGGCGCGATGGATGCTCTGCACAAGCTCCTGCGCAAGTACCCGACCAACAAGGAATTTCTCGCAGGCATGGACCGCGGCCAGTGAAGCCCGGACTTCAATGGACAGGGAGGACTCATGCATATGACGGCGCCTGTCGTGCTATTGATGCTGTGCTGGAGCGCGAGCGACTCAATGCGGTCGCTGCCAGCCAAACCGCCGGGGGCGTTCTTTCCAGTGAAGGCGTCGGAGCATCAAGGGGCTGCATCGTTCGCGCGGGGCGAGCCAGTCGCGGGGACGACGTACTTCTACTGGTACGATCTCGATAGCAAGGCCCACATCGTCGATCACGACGGCACGGATGCGATGACCACACATCCGGCCGATCTGGGAGCGATCAGCTACAAGCGTGCGGACTGGCACAAAAGGCAACTGGAGGACATGATCGACGCGGGCGTCGATTTCCTGATGCCGGTGTATTGGGGTGTGCCGGGCAAGTACGACGGGTGGAGCTTCGTCGGACTGCCGCCGCTGGTGGAGGCGCATACCGCGTTGGAGAAAGCGGGCGCCAAGCCACCGGCCATCGGCATGTTCTACGACACCTCGATCCTGCAATGGAACGCCTCCAACGCTGATGGGAGCAACTACCACGTCGACATGACCGCCGACTTCGGCAAGGAGTGGTTCTACACGGCGATCCGCGATTTCTGGAGTCTGATCCCGCCTGCGAAGTGGGCTCGCGTGGATGGGCGGCCGATCCTCTTTCTGTACGAGGCCGCGTTCGCCAAACGACAGGACCCAGAACGGCAATTCACCTACGTCAAGAAGCGATTCAAGGAGGATTTCGGCGTCGAGCCCTTCCTGGTCAAATCCAGTGGCTGGAAGGGCGAGGCGGACGCGACCTACTCCTGGGGCGGGGCGGTCAACGGGCCGATCATCTTCTCTGATGTGATCGCGCTGGGACCCGGCTACGACCACAGTGCCGTCCCCGGCCGTCAGCCGCTCATCATCGACCGCAAGGATGGCGGGACCTACATCGACCGCTGGACGAAGGTCTTGCAGCTTGACCCGAAACGGCGACCCTGGATGGTGCACGTCGAGACCTGGAACGAATGGCACGAGGGGACGGATGTCGCGGACTCCCGCGAGTATGGGCGGACGTATATCGTGCTGACGAAGCTCTTCTGCGAGATGTGGCGCAGCGGAACACACCTGCGGTTTGCGTCGAGCTACGTGAACGCAGATTGCATAAGCTGGGAGCCGGGAAAGGCCGGC
Organism: Sedimentisphaerales bacterium; assembly: GCA_016928975.1. Next base: position 30,008 of record JAFGJR010000143.1, read on the forward strand.
GGGCTGAGCCTGTCGCCGAGCGGCGGCGACGGCTGCTGGGAGTCGCGAATGCTCGACGGCGTGTCGGCGGCCGTATCGGTGCCGAATCCGCACTCGCCGATACACCGCTACCTCTACTTCAACGTTGACGACGCCTTTGCCTACGGTCTGCTGGACACGCCGGTGGTTCTGAGCATCACATACCGGGACGCCGGCTGCTCGGCCTTTGCGGCCGAGTACGACAGCACCGTCAATGAGGGGCCGCTCGACGGCGCGTTTCGCCCGGCGGGAGGTGTTGCTCTCGCAGGGGCAGGCCAGTGGAAGACAGCGGAGTTCAGGCTCTCCGAACCTCGCTTCACGAACCGCTCCAACGGGGCGGACCTGCGCCTGGCCGTCACCGGCGGCGACCTGCAACTGGCCGTACGTCGAGTCGAGCTGCGAAAGGTTCGGTAGCCGCGCAAGGACCGGCTTGCCCGGCGTTACTTGCCGTCTCGATCCTCTCTGCCTCAAGCCTGCTTTGCACGGGTTATCCACGATGAATGCCCCAGCTTGCCGGGAACGCCGCAAACATAGGCAAGACAGGCAATTACAGCAAGTGCGACCGCGAGAGCCCTCCTTCCTGGCAGTGGATGCACCAACTGCCATAAGGCATTCGTAGACAAGCACTTAGAGGCGAAAGACCGGTCTTCGGGCTGGTGTCTGCCGGACGCCGATGGGCTGGTGCCACCTCATCCGCCGGACGTGGCGTTGCCCGCCAGGGACGGAACGCGCGTCACCACTTTTCAACAGGTTATACACACGAGGTTGAGGAGGCCATTTCACAGCGGAGTCAACGATTTTTTCCGTTGTCGCGGGCGTTTTTCTTTGGTGCGCAGCCGATAATCGACGGGATGTGATCCACCCAAGTGGCATTCCGGGAGAGATCGCCTGGATGTCCCGCCGAAGGGGCCAAATCTCTTGACTTCCGGCCGCAAATCGGATACAGTGACGTATGTAAATCGAGCCTCAGGCGACGGTTTACAATGGGGGGTGCTCAGGATCCACTTCTTCGGGCACTCAAATGCAGGTTGGTGGCTTGGTGGTTCTGCCTTTGGGGGGCGTTTCACTACAAGTCATCCGTCGATACCCGCCTACGCAGGTACTGAGTTACGGTCATGCTCGCGACGTCCTCCTGGGACGCCGGCGAGGGGCTTCCGGGGGATGTGGCTATGAAACGACGAACCGTAGCAACAGCGATTCTCGCCGCCTTTGCTGTCGCACAGATGTCCCTGACGACGACGCTCGCCAACACGGTGGACGTCGTCCATGATGGCTTCGGCGCCTACAGTTGGACCACGTTCTACGGGGCATGGCAGTACGGCAACGAGGTCGCCGCCGGCGTGTACAACCTCGACAAGACGGCGGACACCGGAGTCGGCGACACCTGGTCGAACGGATCGATCCCGGCCTTCTGCATCGAGCTCCAGGAGCTCGCTCCCGACATGACACATACCTACCAGGTGACGATGCCGGAGGACGTGTACAACTCGGTCACCGGCACGACGATGGGAACGACGAAGGCGAACTATCTGCGGGAGTTGTGGGCCCGGTATTACGACAATGCATGGGCGGGCGGCGGGACGCTCACCGACCAGCAGCACCAGGCGGCCGAGGCGTTTGCCGCCGCCGTCTGGGAGATCGTTTACGAGGATCTGCCCACGTCGCCCCTGGGCTGGGACGTTCGGATCGACGGCACGGCGGGGGAGCGCGGCTTCTGGGCCGAGTCGCTCGACGCCGATACAGCCAACAAGTGGCTGCACGAGCTGACCGGCAGCGGACCCAAGGCCGACCTCCGGGCGTTCGTCTGTGACGGCCGGCAGGACTACCTCGTCGCAGTGCCCGAGCCGGCGACCGTGATGCTGCTCGGGCTCGGCGGGCTGCTGAGCCTCATGGGCGGCCGACGCGCCCGGGCCCATTGACGCGAAGACGACACGAAAAACATCCATACTGGAGAGAGTCCATGAGAACGTCCATCCGTCTGGCAGCCGTACTCACCGCCGTGTTCGCGGCGCCGGCGTTTGCCTTCACGGTGCTCCCGGCCCACGTCGGCGAGTTCGGGCCGTCCTCCAGCACGGGCGGGCAGTGGCACTACGACGGCGCCGGCGTGCTGACCTTCGATCATGACATCACGATCAGCAGCGGATTGAACGGCAGCCGCGACGATGCGCTGGCGGGGGCCCGCCTCTATCTGCCGACGTTTCAGATCGGCGGAATCCCCAATGTCCCCTACCTGCTGAACCCGTTGGGCGACGCGCAGATCACGATCAAGAGCGCCGACGGCAGCGTGACGTATATGACCGGCACCCTGGGCACCGGCGATCTCGGCACGATCGGCACGGTGGCGGGCGGCTACACGCAGTTCCAGGCCGATATCACGAATCTGGTCATCACCCACGAAGGCAGCGCCCTGGGTTCCCAGGCGTTGGCCCTTCTGGAGGCCATGAGAAACCCCTCGCTCGATTTCGAGTTATCGTTACACGGCGGCAGTGGCCCGGGCTACTTCACCTTCGCCCAGATGCTGGACGGAGGTCACACTGGCGGCGGCGGCTTTAGCGGAGCGATGTCCGTGCCCGAGCCAACCACGATCGCTCTGCTGGCGTTCGGCGGTCTTGCGTTGATCCGCCGGTGCCGTATCCAATAGATCTGAAGCCCCCCTTACCTTGGAAGACGGGCCGTGGACTCCACCGCGGCCCGTACCATTTCCACGCACGCCGCAGTCCCTGAATCCAGCACCCCCTGCTGTTCCTGGCCGCAAAGGCTGTTGCTTTCTGGCGGCGACTTCCTTACAGTAGGGACTGGCGTGGCCCCGGGCGTGTCTGGGGCGCGTCGTGAAACCTGAGAATAGGAGGACGAGCATGCCATCGAGTCTGAATCGTCGGGCGTTCATGAGAGACTCCATCATCGCATCTGCCGGCGGGGCCGTGGGCCTGGGCGCTGCATCGGCGCGGGCCGCCGAGGGCAGAGGGCCTGCCATCAAGGTCGAGCCGGACTCGAAGGCGACGATGCCGATGGGCCGGATCGGCAAACTGAAGGTCAGCCGCATGCTGCTGGGTGGCAACCTCCTGACCCACTACACCCACAGCCGCGACCTTCAATACGTCTACAACCTCTGCGCGCACTACAACACGGAGGACAAGATTCACGAGACGATGGCCCTGGCCGAGGCGCACGGCATCAACACGCTGAGCATCCACAATCCGCCCGGGTGCATGGCGATGCTCAAGCGGTATCGCCAGCGCCACGGCGGCAAGATCCAGTGGATCGTCTGCCCCATCGCGGAGATCACCCCCGACATGAGGGCCTATGCCGACATGACCAAGGAGCTCGTCGATGACGGCTGCGAGGCCATCTACCTCTGGGGCGTCCGCTCCGATCCGCTTTGTGCCCAGGGCAAGATGGACCTGGTTCGCAAGGCGGTCGAGATCGCCAAGGACCTCGGCGTCCCCTCCGGCGTCGGCGCCCACGACCTGAACGTCGTCGTCCAGTGCGAGAAGAACGACATCCCCGCCGACTTCTACATCAAGACCTTCCACCACCACAAATATCCCAGCGCGCCCAGGCCGAACGAGCTGGTCAACGCCTACAACGAGGTCCCCGGCTACTGGTGCAAGGACCCGGCCGCCACGATCGAGGTCATGAAGAACGTCAAGAAGCCGTGGATTTCCTTCAAGGTGATGGCCGCCGGGGCGATCCCGCCGAAGGACGCCTTCCGCTACGTCTTCGAGAACGGCGCCGACCACACGCTCGCCGGCATGTTCGACTTCGAGATCGCCGAGGACGTCAAGCTCCTCAACGAGATCCTACCGACGATCCAGAACCGCGGCCGCCCCTGGTGCAGTTGAGAAGCTCGGTGCACAAGTGGTGCCGGCGCGAATCCTCCCCCGGCCTCTGCTGGGGCTAGACGACAGTGAGAGGAAGGCAGAGTTGTGAAGGTTATGTTTGTGGATGAGTCGGGGGACCACAGCCTTGACGTCATAGATCGTCAGTATCCCATGTTTGTTCTCGCTGGCGTCATCCTGGAAAGGACGTATGCGGAAGGCGAGCTTGAAAGGCGCGTGACAGGGTTCAAGCTGAAGCTGTTTGGGCGGACCGACCTCATCTTGCGCACGGCTGATATCACGCGGAATCAGAATGGCTTCGAGCGAATGAAAGATCGGGCCTTCCGAGAGGTGTTCTACAGCGAGCTTGACACCTTGGTGGCTTCCCTTGACTTCAAGGTGGTTGCGTGCGCGATACAGAAAGAAGAGCATCTTCAGCGTTACGGCGTCCTCGCGCGTGATCCGTACATGTTGAGCCTCGACGTACTCGTGGAGCGGTTCTGTTTTGAGATCGGGAACGTGCCGGGCGGCGGGGCCATCGTAGCGGAGCGCCGTGGACCCACTCTCGATCATGAGCTTGAGCTGGCCTACCTGAGCCTGAAAGTCCGGGGCACGAGATACCTCCGGGCGGTGCAGATCGAGAACCGGATAACCGAGCTCTTGCTGCGTAAGAAATCCGAAAACGTCGCCGGGCTTCAACTGGCAGATCTGGTCGCCACTCCAATAGGCAGACACGTACTCGGCAAGGCAGATCATGAGGACTACAAGATCATCGAATCGAAACTTCGACGAGACTGGCAAGGAGGTCACGAGGGATACGGCTTAGTTGTTCTGCCGAAGCCGGAAGAAGAATAAGGCCAGGACCCGCTACGCAGTTCCCAGCCTCTGTATATAATATCGCACAATGGCACAAGAAGTTCAAACGAAATCTCAGATTTTCCTGACAGCGTGTGCGCTACCTGAGTGAACGACGGGAGAATCATGCGCTCGGCAAATGGTAAGATAGCCCGATTCGTCGGAGCAAGCATCCTTTCAGTGTGCATCGTGATTTGTCTGGCGTGCAGCGCCGCATGGGGCGGCTCGGGAGAGGCTGCACCGGTGCTTCGTCAGTCGGACGTGGTCTTCATGTACGCGTCCTCGGACGAGGCGTATCGGGCGTACGGTGCGACGTTTGTCGCCTGGGGTGGGGCCGAGAAAGCCGAGCAGGTCAAACGTCACCACGACCTGGGCATTCGCTGCACCGGCTCGATGTGGTGCCTGACCGCCGGCGCCCAGAATATCCACAACGATCCGAAGCTGCGTGCCGCCTGTGCGGTGGACATCGAAGGCAATCCCGTGGAAGTGCCCTGGCTGTTCGACCACACGTATCAGGGGACCAAGACCTACTTCGGCTGCACGAACCATCCTGAGTTTCAGAAGCTCTGCCGCGAGCGGGTCCGTCAGGCGATGGCCGGGGGCGCGGACGGCCTGCACGTGGACGACCACCTGGGCACGGCCGGCGCCGCCTGGTGGCAGGGCGGCGGGTTCTGCGACTACTGCATGAGCGGCTTTCGGGAGTATCTCAGGACGCACGCCACGAAGGAGCAGTTGCAGCAGGCGGGCGTCGAGCGGATCGACGAGTTCGACTATCGCACCGTGGTCCGCAAGTACGCGACAGCGCGCCAGGCGTACAAGAAGGTCCAGCGTCAGATTCCACTGATGGACCTGTTCCTTGAATTTCACGCGGAGGCGGCCGCCGAGCACACGCGGCAGTTGGGGCAACTGGCTGCCGAGGCGGCGGGTCATCCCGTCGTGCTCAGCGCCAACGCCTGTCTGCCCAACAAGACTCACACGTATGTCGTGAAGTACCTGACGCACATCGTGTGCGAAGTCGGCCAGAACGCCGCTGCGGGGACTCGCCAGATCGATCATGCCATCGAAGCATATGAGCTGGCGGCGAAACTCGGCAAGCCACTGGCGGCCACGGCGTCGGGCCAGGACTGGGCCTTCGTGAAGCAGAACGATTGCGAAGAGCTGGTTCGCTTCTGGATCGCGCTGGCCTACGCGCACGGCCAGCGGTTTATGACGCCGCATCCTACCCGGCAATGGTGCTTCAACAGCGACTTGGGGACCCACTGGTACGCCGCACCGATCGAGGCCTACGCGCCGCTGTATCGTTTCATCCGCGAAAACGCTACGTGGTTCGATGGCTTTGAGACTGTCGAACTGAAGGACCACAAGCCCGCCGTGCCGGCGAATGTCCTCGCGACCGTTCGCAAGAACAGTAGGACAAACCAAGTAGTCGTGCACCTGCTCAATCGCGACTATGACCCTGCCGCCAAGAGCATCAAGCCCATGTCGAACGTGGACGTGTCCCTGGACAAGACCCTGATCTCGCCGACGAAGCCCTATGCCAGGCTCCTCTCCTACGACGCGCCCCCGCAGCAGGTCGATCTGGTGCAGGAGGCAGACACTCTCAAGCTGCGGCTGCCCCAACTGCGACTGTGGACACTGGTCGTGCTGGAATAGTCCCTCGTCAACTCGTGTCGTCTACCGGTTCACATTTCGTCTCGCCGCATCCACGCAGCCCTGACGCACCCCAATATGACCCTGCTTCCTGCTCCTTGAGACTGCATGCTTTTCAAACCTGACATTTCCTCCAATTGGCTTTGTTTCGGACACTCCCTCGACGGGCAGAACTGCCCACCCTCATGCCGCCTTCCCCTGGATACCCCAGACCCCCCAAGTTTGGCTTTGTTTCGCAGCCCCGGTTCCTCCCCGCGGGCCGGGCTGCCTCCGTTGCCTTGAGGGCCAAATTGGGTTTGTTTCGCAGACCTCGTTCGTAGTGACGCCGCAGGGCGTTCCCGGCGAAGCCGTCCCCGCTCGCGCCTTGCCTCCCTGTGCAAATTGGCTTTGTTTGTTTCGCACGGTGCGCCGGACCCAATCCTGTTCGGCACGGGGTTTGCGGTGTCAATTTGGATGAAAGCGAGGGACAAATAATTTTTCAAGTTCCTCCATTTTCCAC
>JAFGJR010000026.1 GCA_016928975.1 Sedimentisphaerales bacterium
CCGCCGGTGACGCTCTTGAGCTGGCTGGTGTACTGGGCCACCTCCGCCAGCGGGACCTGGGCCTTGATGATGATGTAGTTGCCGGGCAGCATTTCCTGACCGACGACGCGGCCTCGCTTGGAGGACAGGTCACCGGCGATGTCGCCGACGTTCTCGGCGGGGATCGTGATCTCGATATTGACGATGGGCTCGAGCAGGGCCGGCTTGGCCTTTTTCACGGCGTCGATGAACGCACCCTTGCCGGCCGTGCGGAAGGCGACTTCCTTCGAATCGACGGGGTGATACTTGCCGTCAGTGACGGAGACCTTGATGTCTTGCATGGGGAAGCCGGCGACGGGGCCGCCCTGCATGACGTCGTTGACACCCTTGAGAACGGCCGGCTCGAACTGGCCGGGGATCGTGCCGCCGTAGATATCCCAACTGAACTGCAGCGCCGGCTCGCTGCCACGCTCCGCCGGCTCGACGTTCAGGTACACCTCGCCGAACTGTCCGGCGCCGCCGGTCTGCTTCTTGTGGCGATAGTGCCCTTCGGCCTTGGCCGTGATTGTCTCCTTGTACGGGATCTTCGGCTCTTTCGTGTTCACGGATAGCTTGTAGCGGTTCTGCATCTTCTCGATCATGACCCGAAGGTGCAAGTCGCCGAGGCCCTGGGCCACCAGCTCTTTCGTCTGCATGTCGCGGGTCGTCCGGAAACACGGATCCTCCTCGCGCAGCCGGTCGAGGGCGCCGCCGATCTTCTGCTCGTCGCCGCGGGAGGCCGGCTCCATCGCCAGGGCAAACATCGGCTCCGGGAACGGCGGCATGTCGAGCTTACCGGATACGCGGCCGTCCGAGACGACGTCGCCGATTCTCAACTCTTCGACCTTGGCCAGCATGACGATATCCCCGGCGACGCCGACGTCGATTTCATTGGTCTCGCCACCTTGCGACTTGAGAATATGACCCGGTCGCAACCCCTTCTTCTCGTCGTTGCGGATCAGGTTCGTATCGGACTTGAGCGTGCCGCTGAAGACCCGGATGCTCGCGTACTTCATGTTGGATCGTGGGTCGAACGCCACGCGAAAGACCAGGCCGGCCAGCGGACCCGAAGGCTCAGGCTTCAGCTCGACCACGTTCTCGCCGTTGACCAGTTTCGCCGGCTCGGCCTCGAGCGGCGACGGCGTGTATTGCGTGATCAGGTCCAGCAGCTCCTTCACGCCCACCTCGTGCTTGGCGTCGGTGAAGACGATCGGGACGAGCGTTCCCGCCGTAAGCGCCTTGACGAACCCGGAGGCGATCTGGGCCGCGGGGATTTCCTCGCCGCCGAGGTACCGCTCCATCAGCGCGTCGTCCGCCTCGATGACGCTCTCGATCAGTTGCGTGTGGGCCTCGGCCACGTCCATCGCCGGGGAGCTGCCCGTGTTGTTGGCGATGCAGTCGATCACGGACTTGCGGTCCGACGAAGGCAGGTTGGCACAACGGCACGAGGAGCCGAAGGTCTCCTGGATCATCTTGATCAGCTCCGGCAGCTCGACGTTCTCGGCGTCGATCTTGTTGACGACGATCACGCGGGGCTTGCCCCTCTCGCCGGCGAGGTGGAACATCTTTCGCGTATTGGTTTCGATGCCGGCGGCGGCCCCAATGACGATGATCGCCGTCTCAGCGGCGGGAAGGGCCGCTATGGCTGGACCGATGAAGTCGGGATAGCCCGGCGCGTCCACAATATTGATCAGCTTGCCGTTGTGCTGGGCGTGCAGGACCGATGACAGGATGGAGTGCTGATGCTCCTTCTCTTCGTCGTAGTAGTCGCTGACGGTGGACTTCTCGTCCACGCTGCCCAGCCGGTTGATCGCCCCGGTCAGGTGCAGGATCGCCTCGGACAAGGAGGTCTTGCCGCTGCCGCCGTGTCCCAAGAGTACCACATTCCGAATGTCGCCCGTTGCCGTCACTTTTTGACCTCCAATGACCTTTCCACGGTTTCACTTGCCTCGAAAAACTCCGTATATTACTACCTCCGGGAGCGATGCTCAAGGCCCTTTTTCTGCGAATCATGGGCTATGCGTAGTATAATGGTGATGCTGAGTTGAAACGGGATTCACAGTGGCGATAGCGGCGGGTATCATGCCCAGATGCAGAGATCGCCGGGAGGAAGGAAGAGCGGGCAGAGATTTGTTGAATCGGAGGCACGAGATGGCTATTTCAAGCAGCTTCCATGCATGTGCGGGAGTAGTTGTCCTTGTTCTGGTTGTCATTTCCACCGCCGCGGCCAAATACAGTGGCGGCAGCGGCACGGCCGGTGACCCCTACCGGATCGCCACGGCCATCGATCTGATGTTGTTGGGCGGCACGCCGGAAGACTACGCCTCGCATTTCCTCCTTGTCGCGGACATCGACCTGGACCCCAACCTGCCCCGCCAGAAGGTCTTCGACAGGGCCGTCATTGCCCCGGCTGGCGGGACATCCACTCGGTCCCTCGCGTCAGGTGCCGCTTTTGGGGGAGTCTTTGATGGAGGGGGACACACGATCTCGCATCTGGCCATCCGAGGCGTGGATTACCTGGGCCTGTTTGGTAAGTTGTCGTCCCGCGCCGAGATCAGGAACCTCGCGGTCGTGGATGTCAGCATCGTGGGCTCCGGTAGCCAGATGGGCGGGCTGGCTGGCTGCAACGAGGGACGTATTAGAGCCTGCTACGTCAAAGGCGAAGTCCACGGCGGCCGTTGGGTCGGCGGTGTCGTTGGGTATACGTATGGCATGATCAGCGCATGTTATGCACAGGTGAGGGTGAGCGGCACGACGTACGTCGGGGGATTCACCGGGAACACCGGAGGCACAATGGTGCGGTGCTACGCCACCGGCCAAGTGGTCCGCGCCGAGGATTGTGACTTTGTCGGCGGGTTCGCGGGACAGAGCAACATGCACGGGTCCTTCACAGGGTGCCTGTGGGACATCGGGACCAGCGGCATAGTCATCAGCACTTGCGGCGTCGGCTTCGATACGGCCAGGCTGACGGGACATCACGCTTACGCGCTCAACGGGTGGGCAGGGGATCCCAACTGGGTCCTGGACGCCGGCCACGATTACGCACGGCTGGTCTGGGAAGGCAGTCCCGGGCAGGCCATCGGCGAACCCAACATCAACGATTGGCTGGCCGGTGGCGGCACGTCGGAAGACCCTTATCAAATCGCCACCGCCGAGCAACTGGCCTTGGCTGCGAGCGCCAGCATCTTGTGGGACAAGGCGCTGGCCCTGACGGCGGACGTCGACGTCAACGGCATTCAGGTCCAGCGGATTGGCGTCTCTCCTGGCAGCGAGTTTCGCGGCAGCTTCGACGGTCGTGGGCATACGATCCGCAATCTGACCATGGATACCGGCGATCTGTCCGCGTCGTGGGTGGCGCTCTTCGGCTGGATTCATGCCGATGGACGGGTGAGCAACCTGAACTTGGAACATGCCGTCGTCAAAGGCGGGGGCCAGCGGTCCGCATACCTCGGCGCTCTGGCCGGTCTGAACCGGGGATCGATCTCGAACTGCACGGCAGTGGATGTGCTTGTCGAAGGGCGAGCCACGCCTGGCGGCAGTTTGACGTATCTCGGTGAGCTTGTGGATTACAGCAATGGCAGTGTGGATGTGCGTGTCGAGGGGCCATCCGCGCCTGGCGGCAGCTCCGCATATCTCGGTGGGCTTGTGGGCTACAACGATGGCCGTGTGGATCACTGTCGGACGACTGGCGAGATTAGCGGGGGTTGGGAAGTTGGCGGGCTGATAGGGCTCAACCACGGGAGTGTTCTGCATTGCCGGGCCGAGGCAGCGGTCTCTGGAAAGTACATCGGCCTGGGCGGATTGGTCGGCGTCAATGCCGGGGTCTTCGAGTTTGTGGCCAGTGCGTATCCTGGTCTACCTCCCAGGTATTCGATTCATCGCAGGGCTGTGGTCAAGAACTGCTTCGCCACCGGCCAGGTTGCAGGCGATGAGGACTCGATGGACGTGGGCGGACTTGTGGGCGCCAACACTTCTGGCGCCGACGTTGAAGGCTGCTGCGCAACCGGTGCCGTGGGCGGTCGATGGTGTGTGGGGGGCCTTGTAGGGTGCAATGCGCCCGGCAACACGATCACCAACTCCTACGCGAAGGGGGATATAGTCGGGCGTAGCGAGGTGGGCGGCCTCGTGGGGGCGAATGATGGGATGATCACAACGTGCTACGCCGCCGGCAAGGTGGTGGGGGACGAAAATGTCGGTGGCTTCACAGGGCTCGACTCGTACGGCGATGTTGCGGAGTCCTTCTGGGACATCGAAGTGAGTGGCCTTTCCGAAAGTGCCGCGGGCGCGGGCAAGACCACGGCGGAAATGCAGATCGCCAGTACATTCCTGGACGCTGGCTGGGACTTCGTGGGTGAGACGGCCAACGGCTCCGAGGACATCTGGTGGATCGACGAAGGCGAGGACTACCCCCGCCTGTCGTGGGAACGGCAGTAAATCCGAAATTCGAATTCCGAAATCCGAAACAAGCTCGAACCACCAAAGGGCGAAATCCGGAACGGGGTCGTCGGCCTGCGACAGCGTTTGCGTCAGTTGGATTTGAGTCATTGGGATTTGTCTCGGATTTCGTGCTTCGGATTTCTTTCCTTGTTGGTCGGCGGACAATTCTCGAATATTTCTTGCCGGGGGACATCGCATTTGGCGGGGGGCATTTTATGGGGCAGTCGTCGAGGGCGCGGCGTGCGGGCGGCCGGGGGCACTACAGGTTGGGGGTTTGAGGAGTCTCGGGTCTGCGTATGGGGGCTGCGGTTATGGGGCATTGCAGGACGGGACGTCGCGGCATTAAAGCAACGGCGATTTCGCTGCCGATATGGCCGGCAATGTCTGGGGTGAAGTTCCAGGTCACAACGAAGGACGCATGGGAATGGACAAGAAGGAATTGATCGAGCGGATTTGCAGAATCAACAAGAGTGCCACGGCGGAGTTTCTGGCCAGGTTCTCTGAGGAAGAGCTGATCGCGTATTTGCAGCACCTGACGGAACCGGACGTAATGGAGTTGACCGTCTCGAGTTGACGGCTGCCCGCGGCGGTCGCGTCACGACATTTTGCCCCTGGCGCGAGCGATCCGCTGGGAAGTGGAGAGGATCTCGACGGCGGACATCCACGATCCTCGGAGAAGGGTCCAACCCATCAGGCTCATGCCGGGTCAATTCTCTTCCAGTGACGTACCGGACAATCCCTCGATTCGCTCCCTTGTCCTGTCTCTGCCGCCCTTTTCACCCCTGCCATTCGACGGTGACGGCGGCCGACCTGGCGCGGGCGGAGAACCCGGCGTCTGTGGCTCCGGCGCCGCCTGAGCCGGGGCCGGCGCCGCGCCGAACGGGGCTATCGCCAGCGGCTCTTCACCGGGGCCGGTCGCCGGGATCTGGACCACATCGTTGCGTTTGAATTCCAGCACCAGCGGGGTCAGCGTGCTTGGTACAGCGAAAGCAAGATCCATACTCACCGGCTCGCCGGACTCGCTTTGCGCGGTGACGATGTCGTCAAGGGACTTTCGCTCCAGCCGCAGCTTGTCGCCAATGTATCCGAGCGGATAGACGGCGTGGCCCTGGCCCACCAGAGCCCCTTTGCCGGTGCTCCTGGGGCCGCAGACCAGCCGGAACTGCGAAAGCGTGAACTTGCCGGCGTCCCTCAGTCCTCGGGCCGCCAGCTCGGCACGCACGAGGATCAGGTCTTCGCCCGGGCGAATGGAGATCGATTTGCCCTCCGCGTCCCGAAGGCTGTCCGGCGCCGGCCGCACGCCTTTCCTGGGCACGTTGATCGTTGGCATGCTCGTCATGAGCGAGACTTTCTCCGTGGCCTTGCGCCGATTCAAATAGAGCTGGTCCACATACCCTGCGTGCAGGACGGCGAAACTCCTGGGATCGCGAATCGCGCTGAAACTGCCTTTGCTGACCGTGGCGAACAGGCCGGTGACGAAGCCGTCCGGGCTGAGCACGGGCTTTTTCGGCTTGGAAGGGTCGGGGTTGCGCTGATCGAATCGCGGATAGGGATACTGGTTGGGCAGGGGCGCCATGGCGACCGCCACGAGGGCGTACCCGGTGACCAGATAGCCGAGGACCAGGCCGCACACGATGCGCCCGATCTGCTCCGGCAGCTTGCCCAGATCGGCCTTGCTCTTGGTAAGCTGCATCACTCCGGTTTGCAGCAGCGCGAACGCCACAACGAGCAATAGCACGAAGCAGATCAACGGCGCCCATACCGCGATGTTCTGCGCCTGCTTGGCCAGCAAAGGAGCCAGCATCTCGAAGAAGCCAAACGCGATGAAGCCGGCGATGATCGCGTTGAAGATCATGGTGATGCCCTGCACCAGGGTTCCCTTGAGGAACAGGAATACGGCGCATCCGACCATGATGGCGAGCATGACTGCATTGATCATGACGATCTCTCCGAAGGTAGCTTGGTCTCCATTGCGCAGAGCCCTTTTTTTACTGGGGCGCTTCTGCGGCTTCTTTCCTGCCCGCGGCCAGCACGCGAAGCATCTCGTTGATGGCGGTGGTCCCGCTGATGACCTTTCGCAGGGCCTGCTCCTGCAAGTAGAGCATCTTGGCCCGGCGGAACTGCATGCCCAGCTCGGGCAGTTGCTTGACGTGCTTGACGGCCTTGCGCAGCTCGTCGTTCAGTACGATCATCTCGAATACGCCGGTCCGCCCGACGAAACCGGTGCCCTGGCAGGTCTGGCACATGGAGGGTTTGCCCCGCTTGTCGAAGACCTCCTTGCCGGGACGGTACAGGACCTTGGCCTTCTCCGCGGGCAGGTTGAATTTCTTGAGCACCTCGGCGGGCGGAGCGTATCCCTGCTTGCACGTGTCGCACAGCTTGCGGAGCAGCCGCTGGTTGGAGATCCCCACGAGCGTCTCCGCCACGAGCTTGCGGTCGCCGACCATCTTGAGCCACTTGCCCAGCGCCTGGAGGACGCTGTCGGCGTTCATCACGACGTAGATGATCTTGCCGTCCTTGGCGCCGGCACTGGCGACCCTGGCGGTCTCATCATCCTCGCACTCCCCGACGCCGACGATGTCGGGTCCCATCCGGATGATCGTCTGGAGCCGCTTGGCATAGGTCGTCGTTCCGGTATCCGTGAGCGAGTAGGTGTTCTGCGTGATGTTGAGCAGCTTCCCGGAGGGCTGCTTCTCGATGGTGTTGATATTGTTCAGGAAGGCGTCGTGATTGCGCACGAGAGCATACATCGTGGTGGTGATGCCGGTCTTCTTGGGGCCGGTGATGAGGAACAATCCCTGGGGTTGCTGTCGCAGGCGGTCGAGGGCGTCGAACTGGTCCTGGACCAGGCCGAGATCGGCGAGGCGCATCGATTCGCTCTTGGAGACGAGCCTGAGCCGGACCTGCTCGCCGGCGGTCGAGCCTGCCGTCTGGATCTCCCAGTCGGTGTTCTCCTTGTTCTGGCGCGTGCGGAACTTGCCTTTCTGCGGCTTTCGCTTCTCCTTGGTGTCGAGCGCGGCCAGCTCCTTCATGAAGTGGATGAGATAGTCCGCCTGCTCGCGCGGGATGGACGGCTGTTTGGCCGGGGCGCCATCAATGCTGTACGTCACTTCGTAGGAATCGCTTTTGGGGGAGAACATGATCATCTCGGCCCGGCGCCACTTGGCGTCGTTGAGGACGTCGTACGCCGTCCGATAGCCGAAGAACGTGGGCGTGCGGGGCTCCGGCAGGGGAACCTCGTTGTTGTTGGTCGTGATGAACATCCAGCCCTGCATGGCCTCGAGCTTGTCGGACTTGCTCAGCAGGCTCTTGAAGTGCTCGAGGGTGAGCACGCGATCGAAGTCCAGGACCCGCGTGTTGCGATGCTTCACGTAGACCATGGCGCTGGCCCCCCCGACCGCGACGAAGGCGAGCAACCCAACCGGGAAGATGGGGATGAGCCACCAGAGCAGGATGCCGGCGGCGCCGGCGCCGAGGAGGATGCCCATCCACAGTCCCACCTTGGTGTCCACGGCCTTGGTGTCCTTGGAGGCCCAGCCGATCAGCAGGATCCACAGGAAGTACAGGACCAGGAACACGACGAGCTTCACGGCCGAGAGGTAGCCGCCGTACTCGACGACAATCAGAAGTGGCTGTGTCATTCAATGCTCCACAAAGAATGGAATCCTGGAATATCGGAATAATGGAATAATGGGTGGACGACAGACAGTTTCCCCGGCATTCCAAGATTCCATCATTCCAGCCTTCCTACAAGATTCCCTCGGCGGTGGTGCGGATGCCCTTCAGCGCCATCTTGAGCTCCTCGGAGTTCGGCGCGTGCTTGTAGGCGTCCTTCGGATCGATCCATCCCTCCTGCACCAGCCTGCAGAGATTGTCGGTGAGGTCCAGCATTCCCTCCCGCTGGGAGCCGCGGATGACGCTGGGCAGGTCGCCCTCACGGCCCTCGGAGATCAGCTTCCTTACGGAGGGGTTGGCCAGAAGCACCTCCACCGCCGGGATGCGGTCCACTCCCTCTCTGATGGAAGGCAGAAGCACCTGGCTGATGATGGCACGGACCGCGATCGCCAGCGCCTGGCGCACCAGCTCTCGCTCGTTCTGGGGAAACAGGTCCAGCAGGCGATGGACGGCCTGGGAGGCGTTGGCGGAGTGCATCGTGCCCATGACCATGTGTCCGGTCTCCGCCGCACGCATGCCGGCCGTCACCGTCCGCGAGTCTCGCATCTCACCGACGAACACGACGTCCGGGTCCTGTCGCATCAGGAACGTCAGCGCATCCTCGAAACTGGGCACGTCGATCCCGATCTCCCTCTGGGAGACGATCGCCTTGTTGTCCTTGAACAGGTACTCGATGGGGTCTTCCACCGTCACGATATGGCAGGATCGCGTCCGGGTGATGTAGTCGAGCATGGAGGCGATCGTGGTGGTCTTGCCGCAGCCGGTGGGGCCGACCACGAGGACCAGGCCCTGCCGGGAATCGGCGATCTTCTCCACGATCGGCGGCAGGTGCAGGCTCTCGAACGAGGGTACGTAGGCACTGACCCGCCGCCCCACGAGGCTGATCACGCCTCGCTGGCGAAAGACGTTGACTCGGAACCGGTGCTCCGTGCCGACCTCGTGCGCGAAGTCCAGGGTCCCGTTCTTCTCGAAGAACGCCTGCTGTGCCGGGCTCAGGATCTCGGACACCAGTTCCTCCATGCGTTTGGCGGTCAGGGCCTCGCCCGTGGTGTTCTTCAACTCGCCGTAGAGTCGCAGCTTCGGCGGCTGTCCCACCTTCAGGTGGATATCGTTCGCCTGCGTCTTGATGGCGACCCGAAAGTACTTGTTCAACTGGGGCTCGCCGTCAAGGATCCTGTGGGCGTCGAGAGGTTGTTCCGGGGTCATACGTTCCGACCAACTCCAAAAACAAAAAGATCGGTCTTTCACGCCGGCGGGCCCATCACCGGCTCGTTCCCGACCGACCGTCAGCGGTAAGATTCGTAGAAACAAACCTTTACAACATCATCATAGCGGCGCCGGGGCCCGTTGTCAAGCTCGATACTTTGTCCGAGCGTTCGAATCTCCGCCCGTCTTAACACGACGTCGCGTGGATCTGTCGGCGTCGTTTCCCGGGCCGAGATACGGCCTATAATATGGGTCGCCGCACATCCGTCGTCAACTCCTTTTGCCTTCACGTCAATCTTCACCTATAATAGTCCCTCAACGTGCCCCGCGCGTTACAAGGGATGCGTGCGGCCCGGCGAATCGTAGGTACGCGATGACAAGCAACCTGTTCTACAACCTGGGCAGGAGGATCGGCCCGAAGGTCCGCAAGGTGAGGTGGATGTGGGAGTCCCTCGCCGGCACGGAGGCGGACGCCATCCGGCTGGAGCGCGGCGTGGGGCTGGACCTGGCGCATGAAGCGAGACTCCAGCTTACGATGGACTGCGACCCGCAGACGGTGACAATGCTCGACGAGATCGGTGGCCGGCTTTCGGCCTGCGTGGCGAACCGACTGAGATCGTTTCGATTCGACGCTTTCGAGGGAGGGCAGCCCAATGCCTTCGCTCTGCCCGGCGGGTTCATCTTCGTCAGCCGGCCCATCCTGGAACTGTGCCAGTGGGACAAGGATCAGATCGCGTTCGTTCTGGCGCATGAGATGGCCCACGTCATCCGCCGTCATGCCATCGAGCGGATCGTGACCAACTCGGCGGTTTCGATGGCCGCGCGCGCCTCCCCGGTCCGCGGGGCCGTTGGTGCCTGGTTGCGTAGCGTGGGCTTGCGTTTCCTTGAGACGGCCTACTCCCGCGATCAGGAGCTGGAGGCCGATAATCTCGGCGTGCGGCTTGTGACGGCCGCAGAGTACAGGCCCCAGGCTTGCATAGTGTTGTTCTCTCGTCTGGCGGAGCTGAACAAGGCCGCGGACCCCGCCATCCTGGGCGAGTACTTCTCCACCCATCCGAGCTCGGATGTGCGCATCAGGAACATCCGCCTCTTGCTTCAGCGGCACCGGTGACCCCGTTTCCCCGCGGGCGCTGGACTATTTCCTCGATTCCAAGGGCCTCGTGTGCTATACTATCGAGTGTAGGCCGCGAGGAGAACCGGAAATCGGCAGGGGGCCACGCCAGGGTTCCGAGTCTTCTGTGTCGCTCCTGCGCACGAGTGGAGGGCTGGGAAGGACCGGTCCCTATCGACAACACGCACGACAACCTGGAGATGCAAGCCGTGATGGAAAGAGTGACACTGTCGTCTGCTGTCAGCATCCTGCCCTTCTGGATGAGTTTGGTGGTTCTGGCGTTCCCCGGCGGGGCTCCGGGCGAAGAGCCGCCCGCGGACCAGCCGCAGCTATGCATCAATGAGGTCATGGCTGCCAACGCAACGTGTCTTGCCGATCCCCAGGGGCAATTCGACGACTGGATTGAGATCTACAACGCCGGGGACACGCCTGTCGATATGGCAGGGATGTGGCTGAGCGATGATGCGGCCGAGCCGACCCGGTGGTCGTTCCCCTCCGATGTGCCTTTTGTCATCGCGTCCAGGGGCTACGTGGTCGTCTGGGCCGATGGTGACGTCGGCGATCCGGGGCTCCATGCGAGCTTCAAGCTGAGCGCGTCAGGCGAAGAGGTGTTTCTCTTTGCCGCCGATGGGCAGACCTTGATCGACAGTCTCGCTTTCGGCCCGCAGACGGGCGACATCTCGTTTGGGCGCTATCCCGACGCCAACGATACGCCGCGATTCCTGTCCAAGCCGACGCCAGGCGGCGCCAACAAGGGAAGCTACCTGGGTGAAGTGGCTCCCCTGCGGTTCAGCCGCGAGCGCGGCTTCTACAACGCTCCCTTCGACCTGACGATCACGACCGATACCCCGGATGCGCAGATTCTCTACACGACTGACGGGCGAGCCCCCGATGACGTGACCTACCGGCTGTTGCCGGGGCGCACGTATACGGCGCCGATTCGCGTCAGCAGGACCATCAGCATACGGGCGATAGCCGTCAAGCCGGGCTGGAAATCGACGCGGATCGACACGCACACGTACACGTTCGACACCCGGTCACAGGTGACGTCTCTGCCCATGATCTCGCTCGTGGGCGATGCAGCCAAGACGTTCTTCGAGCCCGACGGGGTCATGGCGATCGTCGGCGGCTCCTACAGCGGCGGCGTCTGGGCGTCCACCGGCGCCAGCAGCTACAACAACATTCTGAATCGTGGCCTGGAGCGCCCGGTCTCTGCGGAATGGATTCTCCCGGACAACAGCGAAGGCTGGCAGATGAACTGCGGGCTGCGCGTGCACGGCAGTGACTGGATACGCCCTCGCTACGTTCGCCAGAGTGGCTTCTGGTCAGGAAACGGCAAGATCAGCCTGCGGCTGTATTTCCGGAGTCAGTACGATCAGAGTCGGCTCGAGTACCCGCTGTTCCCGTTATCCAACGCCGAGGAGTTCGCGACACTGGTCCTGCGCGCCGGCCACAATGACCAGGTCAATCCCTTCATCAAGGATGAGCTGCTCCGCCGGCTGCACCGGGACATGGGGCAGGTCTCGTGCGCCGGGGTGTTCGCCAATCTCTTCATCAACGACGAGTACAAGGGGTACTACAATCCCACGGAGCAGGTGAAGGAGGAGTCGTGCCAGCAATGGTTCGACAGCGACAAGCCCTGGGACGTGGTAGCCATGTTCAACAACGTCCGGGACGGCGACGCGCAGTCCTGGAACGCGATGATGAGCTATGCGCGCACCCACAACATGGCGGACCCGGTGTTCTATGCCGAGATGTGCAGGAAGCTCGACGTGGTTTGCTTCATCGACTACTTGATCATCCGCCTGTGGCCGAACGACTGGGACTGGCCCCAGAATAACTGGTCGGCGGCCTGCGAGCGCTCCGCGACGGGGCGCTGGAAGTTCTTCGTCTGGGACGCGGAGGGCACGTTCGAGTCGAACCAATTGCAGCTCGACCGGTTCGGCGAGCTGAACAGCCAGGGCAACGAGAACGCCGTGCTCTACCGGGCACTGAAGGCAAGTCCGAGCTTCCGAATGCTCTTTGCCGACCGGCTCTACAAGCACTTCTACAACAACGGCGCCCTGACGGCTGGCAACATCCAGCGGCGGTTCGACGAGATGCGCACCGTGCTGAAAGGCGTGATCCCCAACATGAGCACGTATCTCCTCGACACCTGGGTTCCACAGCGCCTGCCGATCTTCATCAACGCCTGCACCCGCGAGGGTGTATACACCTTCGACGGCCCGGTTTTCACGGTCAATCAGGTCCCCCAGCGAGGCGGACACATCCTGGCCACGGACTCGCTGGAGATTGTCCCCACGCGATCAGGGACGGTCTACTACACGCTGGACGACATGGACCCATCGCAGACGACAGCGCCCCTGCCGGCCGACACGACGCTGATCGCGGCGGATGCCCCCAAGCGCGTGCTTGTTCCTCTCCGGGTCGCCGTGGGCGACTGGTGCGGGGCCGGACTCTTCGACGACTCCACCTGGATTCAGTCCTCCGGCGCTCCCGGCGGCGTCGGGTACGAGCGGTCCACGGGCTACGAGAGCTACATCACCACCGACGTCGGCGCGCAGATGTATACGATCTGTTCGTCCTGTTACATTCGCATTCCGTTCATACTCACCCAGGACAAGAGCCAGCTTCAGATCATGACGCTCAGGATGCAGTATGACGATGGCTTCGTGGCTTACCTCAATGGCATGGAAGTGGCGAGAAGGAATTTCACGGGCGATCCCACGTGGAGTTCCGCCGCGACGTCGGACCACGCTGACTCCGAGGCAGTCAATTCTGAAGCGATCGACATCTCGCAGCACATCGATCTCTTGGAGCCGGGCGCGAATATGCTCGCGATCCAGGGGCTCAACGTCTCGGCCTCGAGCTCCGACTTTCTCATCACCGCCGAGCTGGTCGTTCGCGTCGCCGCTGCGAGCGATAGTCCTACCGCTTCGACGGTCTTCACGAGCCCGATCCACCTGGATCGAAGCACCCGGGTCAAGGCCCGCGTCAAGAGCGGAACGATCTGGAGCGCCCTGGCAGAAGCGACGTTTGCGGTTGGGCCGGTGGCGGAGAGTCTGCGGATTAGCGAGATCATGTACAACCCCGTCGATCCGAACGCCGAGTATGTCGAACTGATGAACATCGGCGATGAACCGATCGACCTGAGCCTGGTTCGATTTGCCGATGGCATCGGCTTCGAGTTCCCGGCCTTCGTTCTGGACGGCGGCGGTCGTTGTGTGGTGGTCCAGGATACGGTCGCTTTCGAGGCGAAATACGGCACGGGCCTGCTCTGCGCAGGCCAATATCAAGGAAGCCTGAACAACGCCGGCGAGCGCATCGAGCTGCAGGATGCCGCCGGGCTGTGTATCCAGGCCTTCACCTACAGCGACGATTGGCACGGCATCACCGACGGCGGAGGCTATTCCCTGACGGTCACGAATCCCGCTATGGCCGACCCCAACGCACTGGGCGATGCGGGCGCCTGGCGGCCGAGCGCGGAGGCAGGCGGCTCGCCCGGGGCCGATGACGGCGTGAGCGTCACAGCGCCGGAGGGCGTCCTGATCAACGAGCTGCTGGCCAACCCCGGCGGCGGCGAGTCCGACTGGATCGAGCTGTACAACGTGACGGATCAGGCGGTGGACGTGAGCGGCTGGTACGTCACGGACGACAGTGACATCCCGATGAAGTATGAGATTGCCGCCGACACCGTCCTGGAGCCTTACGGTTACCTGGTTCTTACCGAAGACGACCACTTTGGCAACGCCGCCGACCCGGGATGTCACGTGCCGTTTGGTCTCAGCCAGAACGGCGAGACGCTGTGCCTGTGTTCCGCGTGGCAGGGGGTGCTGACCGGCTACAACGAGCGCGTGGAGTTTGACGCCTCCGAGCCCGGCGTCACACTCGGTCGCTGGCCGCTGAGCACCGGCGCTTGGGATTTCGCGCGGTTGGCGGAGCCGACGCCCGGCGGTCCCAACGCCGGCCCACGAGTCGGACCGGTCGTGATCAGCGAGATCATGTACCGTCCGGACGCCCTGCCCAATGCCGAGTTCATTGAGCTGCTCAATATCGGTGATGCGAACGTGACACTGTACGACGAGGCTGCCGGCTCGCCCTGGCGGCTCACGACCGGCGCGGATGGCTCCGGTGTCGACGTGCTCTTTCCCGGCGATCCTCCGATCACCCTGGCGCCCGGGGAGTACCTGCTCCTCGTCGCCGACCGGATGATGTGCCAGGTGCGTTATGCCCTGCCCGAAGGCTATCCGGCCGTCGAATGGGGCACGCGCCGGCTCAACGATACAGGCGACACCGTCACGCTCAGCCAACCGGGCCAGGTGGACGATCGCGACGGTCGGCACTGGATCAGCATGGATCGCGTCACCTTCAGCGACAACGCCCATCCGGAGAGCTTCCCCGGCGGCGTCGATCCGTGGCCCAAGGCCGCCAACGGCTGGGGCTACTCCCTGACTCGCGTCCTCCTCGACCACTACGGCAACGACCCCAACAGTTGGCAGGCGGCCTTCCCCTCCCCCGGCGCCGCCAAACGCCGCAGCGACCGATAGACGCCATGATTTGCGATGTACGATCTATCGCTGGCAGAGAAAGCGTGACTTCTTCCTCGCTTCGGGTCTTCGGCGTCGGCATGAGCCAGAACCGTGAATCGCAAGTGATCCGCCGTCTCACTCGTGGCGAAGCGCGACGATGGGGTCCACCTGGGCGGCGTGCAAGGCGGGGTACAATCCGAAGAGGATGCCGACGGTCATGCTGATCAGCAGAGGTAGAAGGACTCCTTTCCACGTGAGGATCGTGGTCATGCCCGAGAAGTGCGTGATCATGCTGGGGATCAGAACGCCCATGCCCAGACCGATGATCCCTCCGGTCGTCGAGAGCACCACGGTCTCGACCAGGAACTGGTGAATGATCTGGCGGCGTTTGGCTCCGATGGCGCGGCGGATGCCGATCTCTCGCGTGCGCTCCGTGACGGAGGCGAGCATGATGTTCATGATCCCGATCCCGCCGACCAGCAAACTGATCGCGGCGATGGAACCCAGGACGATGCTCGATCGGCGCTTGGCCGCCTCCGCCTGGCGCAACAAGGCCAGCGGGACGCTGACGGTGTAGTCCTTCTTCTTGTGGAACTGGCTGAGCATTCGCTCGATGGCCCTGGCGGTCGCCTCCACGTGCTCGATGCCGTTGACCTGCACGATCGTCTGGTGCAGCTCAACTCGCTCCAGCGACCGCGAGCCGGATACCGATTGTGACGTGACATCGCCGAAGTACTGGCGCGCTATGGCAATCGGGATGTAGGCGTCGATCTCTTCGTCGGGCATCTGGATGTCGCCGGCCTTGCCGGTTTCGCTGCGGATGATGCCGACGATCTGAAAGCAGTTGCCGCCGATGCGAATCCACTCGCCCACGCTGTGCCTGGTGGCGAGTAGTCTTCTGGCACCGTACTCGGTCAGCACCGCCGTGGGCGCCGGGTCCGTTCGGTCGGAAGGCAGCAGGACCCGTCCGGCGAGGACCTCGCGATGGACCAGCATGAACCACTCTGGCGTCGTCCCGACGACGCGGATCTCCAGCGTCCTGTCCGCGAGCCGGCCTTCCTTGCGGATCAGCTTGACGGGGGCCGTCTGCTCCACGTGCTCCAGCCCTTCGATCATTCGCAGGTGATCCTCATAGGTCAGGCCGTAGACCATCATTGGGGAGCGGTTCATGCCGCCGGATTCCTCCGAGGTCGGCTTGATGGACGTGACGAGGATGTTGTTGCTGCCGAGCTTGCGAATCTGGTCCAGGGCCTCCCGACCGGCGCCTTCCCCGACCGAGAGCATCGCCACGACACTGCCGACGCCGAACACGACGCCCAGCATCGTCAAAAACGACCGCAGCTTGTGGAGCAGCAGGTTCTCCAGGCCGGATCGAATGTTCCTCCAGATCTTGGCCCCGGTGAACGTCATTTCGGCGCATCTCCTCCCATCTTCTCCTGGAAGAACTTGATCCTCTCCTCCATAGACATGTTCTTGACCCGCTCCTGCTCCTCCGGAGACAGATTCTTCATGATCTCCATCGCCTTCTGCATGCCCTCCCGCATCTTCTTCTGCTGTTCCGGGGTCAGATTGGGCATTCCCGGTGGCATCTGGCCCGGCGCCGGGAATCCCTGGGGCATGGGACCGGCAGGCGCGGCAGGGGGGCCCTGGACAGGCATCTGAGCCGGCGTTCCAGGCATTGGACCCGCTTGGGCCGGCATTGTGGGCGCGGCCTGGGGGCCGGGCGGAGTCGCCTGCCGGGAGGCGTTCAGGCGGCTGCGAACTTGCTGGTCGATCGCGTCCAGCTTCTCGCCGCCATTCGGCTCCGCGCCGCCGGCCGTCAGGGCGTCCACAGAAGAGGCTTTCAATGGCGGATCGAGCACAACGGCCTCGCCCTCCTTCAGTCCGCTGACGATCCGGACCATCCGGTTGTTGTCCAGACCGATCTCGACCTTGCGAGGCGCCATCGACTTGCCGTCGAAGAGGTAGACCATCGCGTCTCCGGCGACGCGCGTCACCGCCTGCACGGGAATATAAACGGCATCGTCATGTCTTTCGACGATGATCTCTACCTTGCAGGTCATCCCCGACCGAAGCGCGGGATCGTCGGTGTCCAGGTGGACCTGCGCGTTGAAGACCTTCAGATCAGGGTTGAGGAACATGCCCGTGGAGTCGGGCAGGGGAGCGACCATGCCCAGTGTGCCGAGGAATCGCTTGCCCGGCAGGGTCTCCACGGTGACAATCGCCGGCTGCCCGATCCGCACTTTTGCCAGGCTGGCCTCATGGATGCCGACTTCCGCCATCGTCGATGTGTTCGTGGGCAGGTAGATCAGCTCCTGCTTCTCGACGACCTGCTGCCCCTCGGCCAGCGGCTCCTTCATGATGCTCGCGAAGCCGCCCTTGGTGCTGGTGGCGTAAACGACCAGTCCGTCACAGGGCGCCAGAATCGTCGTCTTGGTGAGCTGGTCCTCGATCTTCTTCAGCTTCGCCTGCTGGCGCGTATACTCGGCTTCCTTGGCCTTGAGGTCCGCCTGGGCCTGTCTCTTGTCGGCGTCGGCCTTTCGCTTGGCGCGATCCAGGGCCGAGGCGGCCTGCTGTACGTCGCTCTGGAGCTGGCGAATCTGACGCGGATACGTGAACTTCTCCAGGAGCTCGAGGTCGGCCTCCGCCAGCTCCACCTCCAGCTTCTTGCGTTTGACGGCGATCTCGTCGGCGGTTCTCTCCGTCTCCGAAAGGTACTTCTCGTTGAATAGTCGCACGGACCAGGCCAACGTCTGCTGCGCTCGCTCCAGCTCTTCCTTGGCCAGCGCAATCCTCTTGTTCACCTCATTCACGTCCTTGGGGTACTGGCCCTCCTCGTACTTCCTGAGGTCCTGCCGGGCGAAAGCCAGGGCCAGATCGGC
>JAFGJR010000144.1 GCA_016928975.1 Sedimentisphaerales bacterium
AAAAGTCCGGCTCAGCCGACCTGATCCCTGGTTTTGCCCCAGAAGCACGGGTCGAAACCTGACTTCGGGACTTTTGTCGTAGGCGTCAACAAGCCCTACTATGAGATTCGTATGAGTCTGGCTCACAGTCCTGCCCTTCGCAACGAGACCCGATTCCAGCATGGGCGATCCAAACATGGTTGTACTATCATCCAAACAGCCCTGACAGAAAAAAATGTACGATTTCAGTATTCGTACCACCTGGGAGAAGCGTAGAATCGTCGCTCTTATGAAACGATCCTGGCTATCAGCAAGGCTGGGTGCCTTCGGACACAGGTCCGATGCGTGTGTTTGGCATGGAGTGGGTTCTTCTGCGCGAGCGACCCATGCTCTGCGATTGGAGTAGCGGGGAAGGAAAACGTACTTGCTTGGAGGATTGGAGAATATGGTAGGAATGCGATTTCGAATCGTTGGTTTGCTGGCTGCATGCGCAGCGTTGGTTGTTCTCAGTGGGGTGGCCGGTGCTGCGGTGCGACTCGAATGGAGGCTTGCGAAAGGCAAGACATACTACCAGAGAGCGGTGATGGACCAGCAGATCACGCAGACTGTGATGGAGCAGGAGCAGAAAATGGAGCAGGCCTTTGGAATCGGGCAGAAACTTCAGGTGCTCGATGTCGACGCCCAAGGAAACATGCGGATTCAGCACACGTATCTGTGGACGAGGGTCAAGCAGGACAACCCGCTGGTCCAGGTCGATTATGACTCCTCCAAGTCGTCGCCGGTCCCCGCAGGAGCGGAAGGTTTCGCGGCCCTGGTCGGCCAGAGTTACACCGTCATGTTGACTCCCCAGGGCAAGGTTCTCGACGTCAATGGCGTGGAGCAGGTGAGCGAAGCGGTGCTCAAGAGACTGCCCGGCGGGGCGGGCGCTCTGGCGATGAATCCTGTGGCGATGTACATCGACAAGGAGAGGGTGAAGCAGATGACCGAGTCGAACATGGCGATCTATCCGGACAAGCCCGTCAGCGCGGGTGATTCCTGGAGCCGAGAGATGGCCGTTATGACGGGCTGGCGGATGATCGTTCAGTCGAAGTGGACGCTGCAGAAGGAGGAGGCCGACGTTGCCACAATCGGGGTGGCTTCCACTCTCCGGTGCGACCCCAACGGGCCGCCCATGGAGGCTGGCGGGCTGACGTTGAAAGCCGATCTGGCAGGTACCCAGGAGGGCACGGTCCAGGTGGCGGAGGCGACCGGCCTGGTGACGGGGAGCAAGCAGCGTCAGCAGCTCAAGGGGGAGATCAAGGCCATCACCACGCCGGACCAGCCGCCCATGATGGTCATGCCAATGACCGTCAATAGTGAGATTACCGGCGAGATGAGCGAGCAGATGTGGAAGACCGGCCAGCCGTAGAAGCCCCCGGGACATGCGTTTTCTTCTTCATAGGAAAGAAAAAGTTGACGCAGCGCGTCGGCTCGTATATAGTCTCCTCGTTGGGATTGCCTTGTCGCACGGGGTTGATCGCGGCTGCCGGTTGTAGCCGCAGGGGCCAGCAGAATCACGGCATGGCTGGCTCAAGCCTCCGACAGGCCCTTACCGGACTGCCCCTGTGGCAGTCTCCGTGACAGCGATAGCATCTATGATTTACGATCTCTGATTTGCGATTTGAGGCGTTCGCCGAATCAGGCGGCGCTCGGTTTTCAAGTCGTAAGCCACCGATCATAAATCAAGAATCGATCCGTTACCCGGTGGTGTAATGGTAACACAGGAGGTTTTGGTCCTCCTATTCCAGGTTCGAGTCCTGGCCGGGTAGTGTGGTTGTCTGGTTGAGAAGGCTATTGGGAAATGGTCATGGCAGAAAGAGTGGCGATATTGCTGGCGGCTGGGGTGAGCAGTCGGATGAACACCAAGCTGCCGAAGGTGCTGCACGAGGTGACCGGTCGGCCCATGCTGGCGTACGTGATCGATGCGTGCCGAAGTGTCGGCGCCAGCAGGATTTACGTCGTCGTCGGCTTTGGCGCCGACCAGGTGAAGGACCGGTTCGCCGACCAGTCGGCGGATATCGTTTGGGTGCATCAGCCACAGCAGTTGGGAACCGCTCACGCGGTCATGTGCTGCAAGGAGCATCTGCAAGACTTTGACGGGCAGACGCTCGTGCTGTGCGGGGATGGTCCCCTGATTCGGGCCAAGACCCTTCAGACGTTGATCGAGAAGCATGAGAGCGGGCAGGCTACCGTGACGCTGGCGACGGCGATCTTGGAGGACCCGACCGGGTACGGCCGGATCATCCGGGACGACTACGGCAATATCCAGGGCATCGTGGAAGACAGCGACTGCACGCCGGCCGAGCGGACCGTCAGGGAAGTGAACCCGAGCTATTACCTGTTCAACAACCGCGTGCTGTTCCGGGCGTTGGGGCAGGTCAAGCCCAACAACGTGAAGAAGGAGTACTACCTGACGGACGCGCTGTCGGTGATCATTGCCACCGGTCACAAAGTGATGGCGGTCACGGCGGTGCGGCCGGAAGAGGCCGTCGGGGTCAACAGCCGGGCCCAGCTTTCCGTGGCCAGCAAGATCATGCAGCACCGTGTCCAGCAGGAATTGATGGAGAACGGCGTGACCATCGTCGATCCGGACAACACCTGGATCGACGCCCGCGCGAAGATCGGGCAGGACACGGTCATCGAGCCGTTCGTATATATTCAGGGAGAGGTGAGGATCGGCCGTGGATGCAGGATCGGACCGTTCGCCTTTCTGCGGGATGGAAGCGTGCTCCAGGATGACGTCGTGCTCGGCGTCTTCACCGAGATCAAGAACGCTACACTGGCCGACGGTGTGCGGGCACGCCACCATAGCTATCTCGGCGATGCCGACATCGGTCGTAATGTCAACGTTGGAGCCGGCTCTCTCACGGCCAACTTCGATGGCGAGCAGGTCCACCGGACGGTGGTCGGAGAGGACTGCTACATCGGCTCCGGCGCCGTGCTGATCGCGCCGCTGTCGCTCCAGGCCGGCGCGCGGATCGGGGCCGGAACGGTCGTGTCGCAAGATGACGCCGACAAGCTCGGCGCGAAAGGATAATCGCAACGGGGCGGGCAAGGGGCTCACTGTGATGTTTCTGAATGACAACCTGAAGATCTTCTCCGGAAGCAGCAATCCGGCGCTGACCTGCGAGGTGTGCCAGTACCTGGGGATCCCCGTGGGCGGCGCCAAGACCAGCACGTTCCCGGACGGCGAGAAGCTGATTCGGATTGAGGACGACGTGCGCGGCCGCGACTGTTTCGTCGTGCAGTCTACGTGCAGGCCGGTGGATGAGCACCTGATGGAGCTGCTGATCTACCTGGACTGCCTGCGTCGTGCCAGCGCGATGCGGATCACGGCGGTGATCCCGTACTACGGGTACGCGCGGCAGGACCGCAAGGACGAGGGCCGCGTGCCCATCACGGCCAAGTTGGTCGCCAATCTTCTGACCACGGCCGGTGCCGATCGCGTCCTGGCGATCGACCTGCATGCCCATCAGTTGCAGGGGTTCTTCGATATCCCGGTGGATCACCTGACGGGCGAGCTGGTGCTCAGCCGGTACTTCCGGGACAAGAAGATTCCGAATCTGACCGTGGTGTCGCCGGATGTGGGCAACATCAAGACAGCAGCCCGCTACGTGTCCCATCTCAATGGGGACTTGGCCATCGTGCACAAGCGGCGTCTCAGCGGTATGCAGGTCCAGGCGGCGGAGTTGATCGGGTCCGTGGAGGGCTGCAACGTGTTGATGTGCGACGACATCGTCGCAACGGCCGGAACGATTTGCAGTGCGGCGGAACTGGTGAGGCAGCGCGGGGCCAAGAGTGTGTGCGTGGGAGTCACGCACGGCGTGTTCGCCGGCCCGGCGCTGGAGCGGCTGGAGGCGGCGCCGATCGATGAAGTCGTCGTCACCAATACCATTCCGCCGACCGAGGAGGCCAAGAAGGTCAAGAAGATCAAAGTCCTATCCGTGGCCGCCATGCTCGGCGAGGCGATCAAGAGAATCCACAGGCACGAATCCGTGAGCAGCCTGTTCGCCGCGATATAGGACAGGAATGCGTTTGGCATACAGAAAAACAGATGTGTTTGGCACGAACAAGTTGATCAGGTGAGAGAGTTATGGCTAAGACAGTATCATTAGAGGGACAGATCCGAGAACGCATCGGTTCCAAGGCGGCATCGGCCATCCGCCGGCAGGGTCGCATTCCGGCCGTGGTCTACGGCCACCAGGAAGAGCCGCTGGTTATCTCGCTGGATGCCCATGATTTCACCGAAGGGCTCCACCACGGGATGCGACTGATGGACCTGACCGTCGCCGGCAAGAGCGAGAAGGCCATCATCAAGGACGTGCAGTACGACCACCTCGGGCGCGAAGTCATCCACGCCGACCTGATGCGCGTGGACGTCACCGAGGTCATCACGGTGGTCGTGCCCGTGGAGCTCAAGGGAACGCCCAAGGGCGCCCAGGAAGGTGGCGTGCTGACGGCCCACACGAATCGCCTCGAGGTGGAGTGCCTGGCGGTCAATATCCCCGAGGTGCTCGTGGTGCCGGTGAAGGACCTCGGCGTCGGCGAGTCGATCCACGCCGGACAGGTGCAGTTGCCCGAGGGCGTCACGCTGGCCAGCTCGGCGGAGATGCTCATCGCCAGTTGCAGCGTGCTCCAGGAAGTGAAGACGACCGAGGAGGTGGAAGCGGAGGTACCGGCGGTTCCGGAAGTCATTGGCGCCGAGAAGCAGCCTGAAGAGGGCGCCGAAGCGGAAGCACCGGCCAAAGAGAAAGAAAAAGAGAAGTAGTTGGGCGGCGATGAGCAAGACCGGGACAGATGGCTGACGTCAAACTGATTGTCGGTCTGGGAAATCCGGGGTCCGAGTACGCCGAGACGCGACACAATCTCGGCTTTAAGGTGCTTGAGGCCCTGGAGAGCGCTCTGGCGATCGAACTGAACAAGCGCAAGTTCTCGGCGTGGATCGGCGACGGGCTGGATTCGGGCCAGCGGCTGATCCTGATGAAGCCGCGGAAGTTTATGAATCGCAGCGGCGAGGCGGTGGCCACCGCCGTCGGGTTCTACAAGCTGGACCTGAGCGGCCTGATCGTCGTCACCGATGACATGGCGTTGGAGGTCGGCAGGATCCGGGTTCGAGCGAAAGGCTCGGCCGGCGGGCATAACGGGCTGGCCGACATCATTGAGAAGCTCGGCTCGAATGAGTTTGCCCGCTGTCGCGTCGGGATCGGGCCGGCGCAGAGGGCCGAGGCCGTGGACTATGTGCTCGGCCGGCCGCAAGAGCAGGACAAGCGATTGCTGAACGAGGCGATCCTCAGGGCACGCGACGCCGTGCTCTGCTGGGTCCGGTTCGGCATCGAGAAAACGATGAATGAGTTCAACAGAGCACAGGAGTGACGAGAATCTCGGTTTCTTGGTCTTGAGCGAAAGAAAGGTCGAAATGGCGGCAAAGCGATTGTACGAAGGGATGTTTCTGGTGGATTCGACCCTGGCAGCGGCCGATTGGGACGGCATAGTCGCCACGGTCGAGAATATCCTGAAACGGGCGGATGCGGAGATCGTGGTCATACGCAAATGGGATGAGCGGCGGCTCGCCTACGATATCCAGCACAAGTCGCGCGGGACGTATATCCTGGCGTACTTCAAGGCCGATACGCAGCGGATCAGCGGGATTGAGAAGGACGTGCAGCTCAACGAGAAGATCATGCGCGTCCTGATCCTCACGACGGAAGGCCGGCCACAGGATATGATCGACCGGGACATCGCCGGTCTGCCCAAGCCGCAGCCGGCGCCCGAGCCGGAGCCTGTGCGGCAGAGTCCCCGGCCGGAACGTGTCGGCATGGGCGACGAGGAGGCATCGGCGGCGGAGGATGAGGGCGCCGAGTCCGAGCTGGTGGCCGAGTCCGAGGCCGGGCCCGAGGAGTCGTGATGGCCCGGCGGGCGGGCCATTGCACGGTATATCAGGAACGCCATTTGCCGCACTCACCGCCGGGGCGAAGGAGCGGCAGAGGATCGCGATAGTTGGTTTTGCGTGGAGCATTGAACTATGGCTGGGTTTAACAAAGTTCTGCTGATGGGCAACTTGACGCGAGACCCGCAGCTTTCGTACACGCCGAACCAGACCGCCGTGGTCGATTTCGGCCTTGCGACGAATCGGCGATGGACCGGCCAGGATGGGACGCAGCACGACGAGACGTGCTTCGTGGATTGCCGTGCGTTCGGACGCATGGCGGAGAACATCAACAAGTATATGACCAAGGGCAGACCGATCTTCGTCGAAGGTCGGTTGACGTTCGA
Organism: Sedimentisphaerales bacterium; assembly: GCA_016928975.1. The sequence goes on from JAFGJR010000144.1 coordinate 6,292, forward strand.
TAGTTGGACAGCCCAGGATGGAAGCAAGCGCAGTCGGCTTCGCGTGACCGTCGAGAGCTTTCAGTTCCTTCCGGGCACCGGCGGCGGCCCCGGCCAGCCATCGGATCAAGAGCCTGGTCCGGAACCGGGGGCACCGCTGCAGGGCAGGCCTGGCGGTCAGATCCCCGATTCCGACATACCATTTTGACGTGAGGTGATACATGGCAATGCGACAATCGAGAACAAAGACACCCAGAAGAAGGACGGGCTTCAGCGGCCCCCGCGATCAGACCCAGTGCCGGTTCTGCCGGGGCGGCATCAAATACATCGATTACAAGGATGTCGAGACGCTGCAGAAGCTGCTCACCAATCGCGGCAAGATCTATTCCCGCAAGCGTAGCGGCAATTGCGCCGGCTGCCAGAGGAAGGCCAAGGCCGCGATCAAGCGGGCTCGGTTCATGGCCCTGCTGCCGTATTCAACGTAAAGACCGGTCATTGGGGCTCGTAGCGTGGGGTTTGCCCCACCGTCGATCTGCCAGGATTATTCATGGTGGGCCGCGCCCCACCCTACAACGAGGTATCGACAATGAAGGTACTACTTTGCGAGGACGTGAACAAGCTCGGCTGGCTCGGTGACGTCGTGGAGGTCTCCGAGGGCTACGCACGGAACTACCTGTTGCCGCAGCGGCTGGCCAAGGTCGCAACGGAGGCCAACATCAAGTCCATTGCTCAGGAGAAGGCCAGGCGCGCCGAGCAGCGGCTCCAGGAGCGTCGGCGGCTCGAAAGGGCGGCGCAGGCCGTCAACGGCGCCGAAGCCGTCGTGTCGGCCAAGGCCAATGAGCAGGGCGTCCTGTTCGGCTCGATTACCGATTCGATGATTGCCGCCAATCTGCGGGCCCAGGGCTTCGAGGTGGCCGATGAAGTCGTGAAGCTACCCGAGCACATCAAGCAGCTCGGCACGCATGATGTGACTCTGCGATTTGCCGACGATGTGACGGCGGTGGTTCACGTCGTGGTCGTGCCGGAGCAGGTGGAGGCGCCAGACGAGGGTGAAACGGCGGCCGCGGAGGCCAAGCCGCCGGAGGAGTAGGCTCGCCTGAGGTTTGCCTGTCGTGGCGATCCGAGCTGGCGTGGGCGACGTCGTATCAGCCGCGCTCTGTCGGTTCTGCCATGCGATATCATCACTTCCAAGGAACAGACGCGGCCCGCCCGGCCCGGAGCGCAATGCGGGCCGCTTTCGTCATCGTCCAGCCCGGAAAGCGTCATTGCCCGGTTCGCTTCGCAGCACAGAGTCTTCTTCAACGAACCCGGTTTTCGTGAACCCGCCATGTGCAAGCCCGTATGAGGACCTGGCCTGGGGGTCATGTGGGCACGGGTGTCTGCAATACCCGCGGGTGAGTGGTCGAGAGACCTTGAGGCACGGTGAGTTTCACAGATGTCACGGCGATGATAGAGAAAGGCTTGCCAACTTGTCAAACCCTACCCTTGGATCCGGCTTGCGTTCGATAGTGACACTGTTCTTCTGAGATATGCTGCCGCCGCGATCCGCTGCGGCGGCGGTGACCGAGCCATCCACAGGGCCTCCAACCAAAAGGCCGCGAGCCACACACACGCTCGTGGCCTTTTATCATTCCTGCCCGCGCCGAGCGGGACTCTCCTGCCAACACTGCGGTGCGAGGGTTATACTACCTGATCCGGTCTCCTGCCGGGGAAGACGCGACAGACGTGATACCATGCTCAGCGGCAGACATCCGGCAGCTCATCTGAGGGTGTTTCGAATACCAGTTATCAGATACAGCGATATTGACGAAGGTGCCGGCCGGAAGTATCATAAGGGGCTTGCTTAGTGCTTGTGGTGCGCGCGAACAGACCGGTGAAACCAGTTACTGTCGGAAGTGCTGAAAATGCTGAAAAGAACTCATAATTGCGGCGAGCTCCGCCTGGAAGATACGGGCAAGAAGGTCGTATTGGCGGGCTGGATCCAATCCTATCGCGATCATGGCAACCTGGTGTTCTTCGATCTGCGGGACCGGGAGGGATTGACGCAGTTGGTGTTCGACCCCGAGGTGCAGGCGGAGGCACACCGACTGGCCCGCACGGCTCGTTGCGAGTGGGTCGTTGCCGCCAGCGGGACGGTGCGTCCGAGAGGCGAAGGTTTGGAGAATCCCAAGCTCGTCACCGGGCGGATCGAAGTGATCGTGGAGCGGTTGGAGATCCTGAACATGGCGCGGACGCCGCCGTTCGAGATCGACGACGAGGTCCGCACGAATGAGGAGACCCGGCTGGAGTACCGTTACGTTGACCTTCGCCGGTCCTTGATGCAGCAGAAGCTGCGGACCCGCCACCGCGTCACCACTCTGGTGCGCAAGTACTACGACGAGCAGGGTTTCTGGGAAGTCGAGACTCCCATGCTGGCCAAGAGCACTCCGGAGGGGGCCAGGGACTTTCTGGTGCCCAGCCGCCTCGTGCGCGGAGCGTTCTATGCACTGCCCCAGTCGCCCCAGTTGTTCAAGCAGATCCTGATGATGAGCGGCGTCGACAAGTACTTCCAGATCGTCCGCTGCTTCCGCGATGAGGACCCGCGAGCCGACCGGCAGGCGGAGTTCACGCAGATCGACGTGGAGATGAGCTTCGTCGAGACCGATGACGTGATCCGGATGCATGAGCCGCTGATCGGGCGGATCTGGAAGGAGATCGCGGGGATCGACGTGCCGTTGCCCATCCGCAGGATGTCGTACTCGGAGGCGATGCGCGACTACGGCATTGACCGGCCCGACCTGCGATTCGATATGAAACTCAAGGACATCTCCGACCTGGCTTGCCAGAGCACTTTCAAGGTGTTCGTCTCGACGGTCGAGAACGGCGGCATCGTCAAGGGATTGTGCGCCCCGGCCGGCGACAAGTACTCGCGAAGCGATATCGACAAGACGCTCACCTCGTTCGTGATGGATTACGGGGCCAAGGGATTGTCCTGGTGCAAGGTCAAGATGGACGGCGCCGCGCCCACGCTCATCGGCGGGCTTGGCAAGTTCTTCAGTCCCGAGCAGCAGAAGCAGTTGGTCGAGCGTTTCGGCGCCAAAGACGGCGACCTGCTGCTCGTACTGGCCGACAAAGAGGCCGCGGTGAACAAGGCTTTGGCCCCGCTTCGATGCCGCGTGGCCAGAGATCTGAAGATGTACGATCCCGGCGAATTCAAATTCGTGTGGATCGTCGACTTTCCGCTGTTTGAGTGGAACGAGGAGGAAAGGCGATACGATTCCGTCCACCATCCATTCACGGCCCCGGCGCCGGATGATCTGGCCAAGCTCGAGACCGATCCGGGGCACATCTGCTCCCAGGCGTATGACGTTGTTGTCAACGGCAGCGAGATCGGCGGAGGCAGCGTTCGTATCCATAGACCCGATGTTCAACAGAAAGTCTTCGACCTGCTCAACATCACGCGGGAACAGGCCGAGGCGAGGTTCGGCTTCTTCCTCAAGGCCCTGGACTACGGAGCGCCGCCTCACGGCGGCATCGCCCTTGGCCTGGACCGGCTCATCATGATGCTCACCAGGACGGACAACATTCGCGACGTGATCGCGTTTCCCAAGACCCAGAAGGGCCAGTGCCTCATGACCGGCGCGCCCAGCGAGGTCGATCCCAAGCAGCTCGACGAGCTGAACCTGCGAACACAGAAGCACTTGCACGTCGACGACGAGAAGCCGAGTCAGCCGTAGAGCCGCACGTCCGGATCGCAGCCGCTGAGACCACGCGGAGCAGGGCCAGCGCCGGTGTGTGTTTGACGGTGCAGTTTCGCGCGTTCGCTGCGCGGGCGGACCGGGAGTCCGCTCGCGGAGTGCCTCACAGAGGATGGATGGTCGGTGATTTTGGGTTGTCGGGCGCGATGAAACACTTAGAATGGCCTGCACGGCAAAGGTCCGGCAAGTATCGACAATCAAGGGTCAGTTTTTGCGTATGCGTATCGATCTGGGCAAAGCCCTGCAACGTGTTCTGCGGTTTCTGCACCTGATGCCGCTGTCGCTTGCGGAGAAATGCCGGATCATGTTCGGCGCGGCCGTGCTCTTCAGTCTTGTGATTGCCTTGTTGATCCCCTACATCTGGATGCGCCAGCTCAATAACAAGGTGCTCCTGGACACCAACAAGGCCAAGGCGGAATCGGTCCTGTTTCGTTCTCACTTCCAACTGAAATCTTCGGGCCAGATCACGTTGCCGGAGCTGAACGAGCAAGGGGCGGCGAGAGAGCCGAACCAGCCAGGCATGGTGTGGGTGCGCTTCCAGCGGGAGCGCGACAAGAACGACTTCTCGAAACTGAGCGGCGTGCAGAGGCGGCTGGTGAACACGCTGATGTCCAGTGAGACTCGGGACGAGGCCATCGCGTTCAGCCGCGTCAACGACGTGCTGCAGAGCGACTATGTGCGGCTGTTTCGTGCGACCGACCGCTGCGTGAGCTGCCACAGTCCGCAGGGCGTCGCGGCGGCGTTCACCCCGAAGGAGATCATCGGGGCGGCCGTCATCCAGACTCGCGGCGTGGGCGGGCAACTGCGCTGGATGATCCTGATGAATCGCATCTGGATCATCGTGGCCGGCGTCATCGGCGGCACCGGCGCCATCGTGGCCTTCTACTGGATCACGCAACGCGTTATCCTCCGCCCCATCCGCCAGTTGCGCGCCCTGGCCAACAACGTGGCGGAAGGCAACCTGGATGTCCGAAGCTCCATCGCCACCGCTGATGAGTACGAGAGGCTCGCCCAGGCGTTCAACCACATGCTCGACAATCTGCAGGCGGCCCAGGAGGAACTGCGTCAGGCGAACCGCCAGCTCGACGCGAAGATCGCCGAGCTGTCCGAGCGCAACATCGAGCTGTTCCGGGCCAACAAGCTCAAGAGCGAATTCCTGGCAAACATGTCGCACGAGTTCCGCACGCCACTCAATGCGATCCTCGGTTTCGCGCAGGTGCTCCGCGAGAAGCCGGGCCTGCTGCGGCGGGACAAGGGACAACGGTACATCGAGAACATCCTTGCCAGCGGCAATGGGCTGCTGAACATGATCAACGACCTGCTCGACCTGGCCAAGGCGGAGGCCGGCAAGATGGAGCTGCGCATCGAGCAGAC
>JAFGJR010000027.1 GCA_016928975.1 Sedimentisphaerales bacterium
AGCTCAACCAGGGTGAAACCTTGCCTTTTCATTTTGTTCTCCTTTCACTTGGCGCGAGATCGGCGGGTCCGACCGTTGTCCGGCACATGGGATGTACCATGAGTGAATGAAGACGACTTGACACCAATACGCTTAGCGCCGGCACAATCGGTCCTGAGGGCGCACGTCTGCCCTCGTCAGGAAACTCGGACGATTTCCACCCGCCCATCTCCTGGGTTGACAGCTCAATCCGCGAACGGGCGGTTCATGCCCGAACCTGACCGATGGTTCTCAGAAGATCGGCGCATCGCGCAGCGTGAGCGCAGACGACGTGTGGATGAGACACGGGGGCGAAGCGCGGCGTGTGCGGCGAGTGGTTCAGGGAAACCGCAAGGACAATCCGGACATGATGGCTGTCAGAGCGATGGACTCTGCCTGAAGCTGCCTGCGCGCGCGGACGCCAAAACGCTCGCTCGGCGCGATGTGATGCGGACAATGACAGGACTCTCGTGACGAGGCGGGAAACGCGTTCCTGCAGGTTGAGGCCGACGGAAGGAAAGGCGAAAAGGCATATGATGAATGATGGCTAATGTATACCGTCCATGATTATGAATCGCCAGGTCCATCCGCGAACGAACCCCGCTGCTGCGGCCGTGATCTCTCACCGCGACGTTCGAGCACTGTCGCTGTTGAATCATCTCGACAACATTGTCAAAGAGCACGTTTCAAAGAGAAAGGCGGCCTCGTTGTTGCGCCGAGGCCGCCTTCTGTCTATCCTCTTGAGCCAACTTCTTAGCCAGCGACGTTATTCGTTGGCTCGTGCCTCGGCTCTACGCGATCAGAAATCGCGAACGACGACGCCGGTCTTGCCGACGAAGTACTCATCCGCGTCCTTGATCTTCAGGTTGTAAACCGTACCGACGTACGGGGTGGTTCTCTTGAGGACCCAGGCGACCTTGACGGTCCCGTTCATGGTCTCCAGAGCCACGCCCTGACGCAGTTGCTGCACCGGCACAAACTGGCCCGTGGCAACGCGGAACAGGTGGGAGCCAACAACGGTGATGCAGTCGCCGTTCTCGAGGATCACATCATGGCACTGAGTCCAGCGTCCCAGGTGCTCCTGCACCAGCTCAACTTCATTCAGAGTCGTCACGTCGGTCAGACTGCCGACACTCTGGCCGGCGGCGACCTTCGCGATCGGAAGCATCGCGCCATCGACCCAAGCCACGGTGTTGCCCGTGAAGCAGCCCCGGCCTTTTACCGCCGCTCCCGCCGGGTCGTGCACCAGCAGAGAGTCTTTCCTGTTCATAGGCGCGACCAGGAACTTGGCGATGGTGCCTAAGGGGTCGCCCTTGCCGACCGTGCTGGCCGACTTCGTGTAGATGTTGTCCTCCTCAAGGGAGCAGGCGGAGGTCTTGGCAAAATCTACGTGCGTGTCCAGGTACATGACGTTCTGACCGTCGTTCTGGTGTGTGATGGAATTGCCGTTGCGAACACGATCAGTACCACCGGTCAGGCTGAAATCGGCAAACCTCGTGGCAGCCGTATCGGAGGCGGTAGTATCCGCGGGGCTGCTGAGCCAGGGGTTCCTGTCGGCCGCCACCGCCAGGCCCGGCTCGCTGGAGCTCGTCAGAGCATACGTCCCGAACGGATAGTGGTACGTATACGAGCAGTGTTCATACGGTTTGGCGCCGAAATCCCAGGCGTCGATGAGTTCCATGGCGGCCGGCACGTTCATCTCGTCGCCAATCTCCCACTCCGTGGTTCCCGTGTCGCTCTTGCAGACGAACGATTTGGGGGTGACCTCGGCGTACTTGACCAGCAGATAGAAGCAGGAGCTGACGGACGCCTTACTCGCCGTGCCAGTCCCGAAGGCCGCGATACGATCCAAAGCCTTCCAGCCGTCAGCTGGGAGGGCGGCTACCCAGGTCGAGGTCCTCTCGCCGGCTCTGGGCAGCTCATCGTCGTAGTCGTTGGCATAGATCAGCATGGCCTTGCCTATGCCCGACAGGTTCGTGCCGCAGGTCATCCTGAAGGCCAACTGCCGCACGCGCGCTAACGCCGGCATCAGGATGCCCATCAGCAGAGCGATGATCGCGATCACGACCAACAGCTCAACCAAGGTAAAACCTCTTCTTCTCATTTTGTTCTCCTTTCACTACGTCCGAGATTCGCAGACCGACCGTACCTCGATCATGCCACTTTGGCTATCATTAGCGATGAATCCTGCTGCCGCCCGACCGGCGAACGCACATTTTGCGAACCCCAACTACAGAGTTTCTTCACAAAGACAACGGCCGGTTTGACTCTACAACCTGTTATCGGAACTTCCGCGTTCAGGCGAGCCGTTCCAATCACTCCTCACGTCGGAAAACCTATCGTCTTCCAGGTAGGCGGGCTTGAGTATGAGATGAGAGACGAGAGTATGATGACAGTCTGAATTATGATATAAGAGCCAATTGCAAACCCACCTATCGTTACCTACTGTGACTTTAACACAACGTAAATCCCCTGTCAAACAAGTTTTCGCTACTTTCCCCGGATTTCTTGAATTTTTCCGAACATTGCTTACTATCCAAGGTCCCAGGCACCATAGGAGCATACGATGTCCACAGATGCAGAGTTTGCCCAAATCAAGAAAAGGCTGGAATCCACGCACCAGCGGCACCTTCTGACATTCTGGGACGGTCTGGGCGATGCCGCGAAGGCCGGCCTTATCGATCAGATTCGCGATCTGGACATGGAACGTATTCCTGGGTGGGTCGATAAGCTTGTCAAGAATGCACCTGAAACACCTGTGCGCCGGTGGGATTTTGGACCGGCTGCGTCTTACCCCCCCGAACCCCAGGGCGATGAGCAGAGGCTCAAGTACAGCGAGGCGGTCAGGTTAGGAGAGGAACTGATATCGGCCGGAAAGGTGGCCGCTCTCGTCGTGGCCGGCGGCCAGGGAACCCGTCTGGGCTTTGAGGGTCCCAAGGGGGACTACCCCATCAGTCCGATAAAGAAAAAGACCTTGTTTCGGATCTTCGCCGAGACAATCGCAGCCGTTTCACGCCGCTACGAGGTCGTCTGCCCGTGGTATGTCATGACAAGCCCCCTGAACCACGCCCAGACGAGGCAGGTATTCGAGTCCAACGACTACTACGGTCTTGACCGCGAGAACGTCCTAGTCTTCCGGCAGGGAACGCTGCCCAACTTCAGTTTTGATGGAAGGATACTGCTGGCCGACAAGGCATCGATCGCCCGGTCGCCCGACGGCCACGGGGGCTGCGTAAAGGCCCTGCGCCGCGCCGGCGCCTTGGACGACATGATGCGGCGGGGCATTGAGTACCTCAGCTACTGGCAAGTTGACAATCCGCTGGTCAACCTGTTCGATCCGCTCTTTGTCGGCCTTCATGTGCTGGATGGAGCCGAGATGTCGTCGAAGGCCGTGATCAAAAATGACCCGAAGGAGAGAGTCGGAAACTTCTGTCTCGTTGACGGCAAGGTGACGGTCATAGAGTATAGCGATCTGCCCGACGAGCTGGCCGAGAAACGCCATGCCGACGGCTCGTTGGTATTCCGCCTGGGCAGTATCGCGATTCACATTATCAACACCCGCTTCGTGGAGAGACTGAACACTCGGGACATCTCCTTGCCGCTGCACCGGGCCGTCAAAAAGGTCCCGCACATCGACCTCGAGGGTCGGCACGTCGATCCGAAGAAGGAAAACGGCGTCAAGCTCGAGTCGTTCATCTTCGACGCGATTCCTTTGGCCGAGAACTCCATCATTCTCGAAATCGTGCGGAGCGAACAGTTCGCGCCGACCAAAAACGCCACGGGCGCAGACAGCGCCGAGTCCACCCGGGCCATGATGGTCGAGCGCGCCGCACGATGGCTGGAAGCCGCAGGCGTGAAGGTGCCGCGGCGGCCGGACGGCTCGGCTGATTGCCTGATTGAGATAGCTCCGAGCTTCGCGTTGGGGCCCGCCGACGTGAAGGCAAAACGCGACCGGGTCCCGGCCATCGGACGAGGAGATAGGGTGTACCTGGCCTGAGCTTGTCTGACCATTCTCACCCGGAGGGCGGTATCGCACCGGCCTCTACTTCGCCGAGAACTTGTGCACAGTCAGGCTGGTGTATTCCTGGCCGGGCTCCAGCACCACGGAAGGGAACTTCGGCTTGTTCGGTGAGTCGGGATAGTGCTGGGTCTCAAGGCAAAGACCCGCGTGCTTGGCATAATGGTTGCCTTCCTTGCCCTTGAGCGAGCCATCGAGGAAATTGCCCGTATAGAATTGGACGCCCGGCTCGGTCGTGTGGATATCCATGACCCGACCGCTATGAGGCTCCCGCACCCGCGCACAGAATCTGAGGACGCCCGCCTTCCCGTTGAGAACATAGTTGTGGTCGTAGCCGTTGGCCAACTGCCGCAGACGGGCGCCGACGGTCCTCGGCCTGGTGAAGTCCAGCGGCGTGTCGTGCACACTGGCAATCGCGCCGGTCGGAATAAGTCCCGCGTCAACGGCGGTGAAACGATCGGCGTTCACGGTCAACTCATGGCCCAGGATGGTGCCGCTGCCTTGGCCCGCGAGGTTCCAGTAGCTGTGGTTGGTCAGGTTGACGACGGTCTTCTTGTCGGTCCGACCCTGATAGCTGATGCGTAGCTCGTCGGCATTGGTCAGCGTATAGCTCACCGTTCCCGTGAGGTTCCCCGGGTAGCCCTCTTCCCCGTCCTTGCTGAGATAGGTCATCTTGACCCAGGCCGCGTCTTCGGCCGCTACTGCCTCTTGCGTGTCCCACACGACCTTGTCGAACCCCTTGACGCCACCATGCAGGTGGTTGGGCCCATTATTGACCGCCAGCTTGTATTCGACGCCGTCGAGGACGAACCTGCCCTTGCCGATGCGATTGCCGTAGCGTCCTACCGTCACTCCTATGTAAGCGGATTGCGCCACGTATCCGTCCAGGCTATCAAACCCCAATACCACATCATCCAGGTTGCCGTTGCGGTCGGGCACATGCAAAGACACCAGGGCCGCTCCAAAATCCGTGACCCGAGCGCGCAATCCCTTTGAGCTGGTGAGCGTGTACAGCGTGACTTCCCGCCCTTCCGCCGTCTGTCCAAATGACTCCTGGTGAACATTCATAGCCACGTCTCCTTCACTGCCTGTGGTCGTTTCTCTCTGACGGCGCTTACCGTATTTGCTGCGAACCAAACCAGCCGGGCCACCACAGGCAAGACCATCGCGCGACTCCGACCCGTCCGACCGTCGCTCTGGCAGCGATCCCCCAGATTCACTGCAGGCGCACCGGAGTATACCGGACCATGTCGTCACTGTCAAAGGGGCTTTTTGCCGACTCCGCAAACGCACCAGACCCACCCAGACAGAAGCGGAGGCCCTTCGGCGCATGTCGCAGCAGCAAAAGGAGCGGGGCCCGCGTCGCACTGACGCGGACCCCGAAATATGTCGCCCGACCGCGGCAGATGCCCTATGGCTCCTGCCGCGGGTGCTATCCCGTGCCAACCCCCACCGTGCCACGGCAAGTCAATCGCCGTAGGACGATCCGGACCACCGTCTCAGAACGCCACCGCTACCGGCAACGTCCGACCGGCGAGTCCGGCTACCTCTCCCGGCGACAGCGCTCGACTGTAGATACGCACGTCGTCGATCAAACCGTGGAAGAAGCGGTCGGCCTGCTGCGAGTTGGCGCCGATGTACAGGTTGTACGTACTGGCATCAATCTGCCCCGTGGAGGCCAGACGTATGACCTCGATACCGTCAATGTAGATGTACCTGTAGGCACCATCATACACCAAGGCAACATGACGCCAGGTGTTGGTAGTGACCTCGGGAGTTGAATTCAAGTCACCGCCAGAGGGACCATTGCATCCAAAGTGGATGGAGTTTCCGAATTCTTCCGATCGGCTCATCCTGTAGGAGTTATCTCCCATAGCGATGATGGCTTCCCAGCCGTTGACGAAGGCCTGGACTTTGATCCAACAGGCCACGGTGATCGCATCGCGGATCACGAGCGACGCGCTGTTCCCACAATCCACGTAGTCGTTACCGCTGAACTCCATCGCGCCGCCAATGATCCCCGGAACCCACAGGGGATCGCCCTGGACGGTCCCGTGGTTCCCGTTGCCGGAGGAATCGGCCACTGTCGTGCCGGATCCTTCATCGAAGGTGTAGTGAGCCGCCAAACCCTCAGCGCTCGGCTGCACCGGATCGATGTATTCCGGTGTTGTTGAATACAGCCGGACGTCATCGATGTACAACTGGCCTGTCGCGCCGGCGCCCGCCACGCCGATCGTCAGCTTCGTGACGCTCGTGAAGTCGCCGCCCGCGGTCGACAAGTCGATGTTCCACGGGTGCCACAGCTCTTGAGCGAGGTCCGCAGTATCCCCGTCATAAGGCACCTCGGTACCATTGATCTTGATATAGAACTGAGCAGTGGTGGTGTTGCCCGCAGTACCGTAGAAGAACAACGAAAGGCTCTTGATGTTCCAGGCGGTCCAGTCCTGAGCCGGCTCTACGGCGAACTCGGTCTCGGAAATGGTTGCGCCGTCTATGTTCTCGTATCTGAACGGCATGGACTGTGCATCGCCATGGCGAATGGTCTGTTCCGCGTACGGCGGGTCATCGTGGCCGACCTGTGAGCCGTTGGCGCCGACGTTGTAGCCGTCCTCCCAGGTCATGAAGATCTCGTTGCCAGCGTCGTCGGTGTAGCTCTCGAAATCGTCGAGCACAATGTGCTGCTGTGTCGTGAAGCTCCACACGGCGCTGTCCCAGGCCGTCGGCGTCTCGACCTCGTTGACTTCACCGATCTTCCAGTAATACGTCGTCGCGATGTCCAGAGTACCGGGACTGTAGGTGGTTGCCGCGACGGTATCGATCAAGGCCGTACCCTCGGCCACCGCGTTGCTGTCGCTGCTGAAATGCACTTGATGCGAAACCGCTTCCCGGCCCGGACGCCAGCTTAGCGAGGTGGTCTGACTCACCTCGGTGGCCCCGTCATCGGGCTGCGGCTCCCGCGCACAGACGGGCTTCTGAAGGAACTGAACCTCACTGAGACCGTAGCTCGTCAGGCCTTTGAAGTTGCTCGCGGCGGTGATCCGGGCCGATCGCATCGGCAGACCATCCACACCAATGGTCTGTCCGACATACGTGGCCTTGCTGGTGCCCGGGTCCAGTTGGAAGTCGCCCAACGTCATCCATTCGTTGGGTTCCACCGCGTATTCGATCGTCACGTCCTTGAAGCCAAGACCGAGCCATCCCTCGTACAAGTTGTTATAATTCCAGATATGTATCTGGTACACTTTATAAACCCGGTCGAAATCGTACTGAATCCAGATGGGTCCTCCCTCGGCAGCGTTACACGACCACATCGTGGTCTCGTCGAGGCCGTGTTCTCCGTCAATCAGGCCGGAGCCGTCCACAGTTGCTTCTGGCCCGCCTGACCCTTCCCCCGTAGGAAGCGAGGCAGTGGCGACGATGTCCTCGATCGCGTAGAGAGCCGGTTCGACCGTGAAGCTCCACGTCTTGCCTTTGAAAACCGTGGAGCTTGGTGGGGCGTTGACTTCATCGACACGCCAGTAGTAGGTCTGTGCGAACTCCAGCCGACCGGGCGGATCGTACACGTTGGCGTCCTGTCCCGGACTCACCAGCAGCAGACTGCTCTCGTCGGCGGAGTTGACGTCATCGAAAGTGTTCCCGAAATACACGTTGTGCGATGCCGCGTAGGGCCCCGGGATCCAACTGAGGACCACATCACGGGGTACGTCCGTCGCCTCATCAGCCGGACTGGGGTTTACGGCGATGGGCACGTGCTCGCCCTCCAGCACGATCGCGAGTTCCTCCGCCGTCAGCGCTCGGTTGTAGATTCGGACGTCGTCAAAGGTGGCCACGACGGTACGCCCGGTGGCGTCCCCATTTTCACCGATCCTGCAGGTCACCGTTGAGGTATTGATCTGTCCCGTGTGGGCCAGCGAGGTATCCGGTACGTCGTCCACCCAGATCTGCATCAGGGCCCCGTCGTAGGTGGCGGCGATGTGGTGCCACTCATCGTCGGCTACCACGACGGTCCCATCGTGGGAGGTGCCCCCTAAACCGAAGTGGCAGGCATTGCCGGTGCCATTCCGGCCAAAGCGATACGAACTCCCGGTGTCGCCCTTGGCGACAAAGGCACCCCAGTTGTTCGCACCGAACCCCGGACTCTTGATCCAGAGGGCGATGGTGATCCCGTCTGTGGGATTGAGGGAGGGGCTGTTCCCGCAGTCCACGTAGCCGCTGGCGTTAGAGTAGAGGGCCCCGCCGATATTGCCCTCAACCCAATCGAGGTTCCCGGAGATCGTGCCATCATTGCCGTTGCCGGACGAGTCGAGTACCGTGCTGCCGGCCCCATCGTCCAGTCTCCACCAGCCAACGAGACTGGGGTCTGGACCCGCGTTGAAACCCAGGCTGGTACTTGCCGACAGCAAGCTGACCACAAAGACAAATACCAACAGGTGAATCAGTCTCTTTCGCATAGCGGTCCTCCTTCAAGAAGAATTACGATCGCCTCACCTTGGTGAGTACGTCTACACATTCTCATTCTGCGACATGATGCCGCGCTTCCGTCCACGCGCGCCTCCTTGCCATGCTTGGGTGGTTTGCGGCTGTCGCGCGCTCATTGGAGCACAGGGTGGGAGTATTCCCGTCACATCCTGCCGGGGGAGAACGAAGGCTCGCAAGATGCATCAGTAGTGGGCCCAACATGCGGCAGTGCGAACCCCAGAGTGACCCCACCGCCGCCTTGTGCCAAACGAAACACATTCCATCAGGACCTCCGGCTCGGTGTGCGACTCAGGCCTATTCCGATGCTTCCCACGAAGCAGCCGCCTCGGGAGACACTTCTAGAGACAGACCCACACAGACAAATTCATCATAGCCTTGTGCGTTTTCTGAGTCAACAGGTTTCTCGGACGAATCGGCGGGCGACTTCAGCGTTTTCCAGGCTCAAACGGTGATTTGGTGTTTCCCGGCAGCGCCAAGCCATCATGGGGACACGGGGGGCAGAGGGAAGGCGTGAGCGGGCGAGAAACGCCGGTCGAAGAGAATTTCGCCCTTCCCCCCGGATGTTTCATGCGGATATCGGTCCCAAGAAAGCGGGGCCTGTGTCAGGTGGACACAGGCCCCGTCGTTGCACAGAGCTGACGCACAAGAGCGTCTCTGTTACCGGTCGCCCTCCAAAGGATCAGGGCATGGACAGGAAGTCCGCCTCCCCGGCCGTCAAGGCGCGGTGGTAGACGCGGATTTCGTCCAGAGAACCGGTGAAGTACATTTCGGGTCCCGTGTTGCCACTGACGGCGCGGGCGCCGATATACGTGTTATGCGTCGTCGCCGCGATATGGGTGCCGGCGTCGGTGGTCACTTCCGTGTCCAGGATGCCGTTGACG
>JAFGJR010000028.1 GCA_016928975.1 Sedimentisphaerales bacterium
CCAGGATTGAAGGTGGTGCTATCGACCGCCTGCTGGCCGCGATAGGCGGCACTGCCCGGCTCGCCATTGGCCACTGCATCCTTGTCCTCGCTGAAGTAGACCTGGTGAGTCGTGGCTCGTGTGCCGGCGGTCCATTTCAGCTCGAGAATCTGGGGCGCGTTGGGATCGTTGTTCCGCGGCCGCGGACCGTAGGCCCAGAGCGCCTCGAACGGCATGAGGTAATTCCCCGTGATCAGCGTGCGGACCGGAATACCTGCACCTTGCCATGCGGCGGCGCAGTTGTCCCCGCCGGTGCCGTCCTTCCACAGCGCCATCAGGAAGTACCGACCTGCTTCCAACTGGATCGGGTCGGACTTCTGGCCGCCCTCTTTGTCCCATTCCTGGGCATTGGTCCAACCGGCGACTGATGCAATCAGCTCGGCACTGTCGGCATCCGCGCCGAGCCACAGCTCGCTGGCGTCATCGCTGGCGACCCAGAACGTGTACTCGCCGGCCAGGGGCACGTGCAGCCAGGCCGACAGCTTGCCGCCGTAATTGTCTGCGATGTTGGACGGAGACTCGAAATCAGGCATCTCGTTGACATCGGTGGGATTGCCCGGATAGCGAGCGTCGTTCGTCAGATCCGCGACGGCTGTTCCGGTGCTGCCGTTGAGCCACAGCTCGCGCTTGGCCGCGCCCAAGCCTGGAATCGTCGTCGTAAAGCTCCACACGTCGCCCGACTGCTTGTCGCCCAGGGCATCGATCTCATCAACCGCCCAGTAGTACGTCGTCTCCAGCGGCAGTGTAGGCAGTTCCAACATGGCTTCCACCAGAGAGCCCTGGAACGCCGCGTCGGCACGATTGGCTACGTCGTCCTGATTCGTGCTGAAGTAGACCTCATGGCTGAACGCGTTCTGTCCGGCCGTCCAGGCCAGATCGACATCAACGCTCTGGTACAGGGCGCCGTTGGCCGGAATGGGCGTGAAGGCCGTCACCGGAGCCATCGTGAAGCTCCAGACATCGCCCGTCGAAATCAGCACGCCTTTGGCGTCCACCGCGTCCACACGCCAATAATAGGTTTGGCCGGGCTCCAGCGGGGGGGCCATGACGTATATCATCTTGATAGAGGCCGGCTGACGCTTCACCCGGTTGGCCGCCGTGAGATCGGGGGTCGTCCCGACGAACACATCCACAAAGGTGGCTGTCTCGCCGGGCGTCCAGGACAGCATCGGCGTGCCCACGCCGGTCGCGCCATCAGCGGGGGTGGGGTTCTCGGCTTTCACCCACACAGGGATCGTGCCTTGCATCAGCCCTGCTACCTGCTCTTCATTCAGTGCTCGGTTGAGGAACACGAGATCGTCCAACGCACCCTTCATCTGGCGACCCGCCCAACTCGTGGGGTCATCCCCTCCGAAATGGATCACCTGGTTCCAATTCGCCGGGTTGTGATGGACCTCGTTGACGGAGGCGGAGACACCGTTGACGTAGAACGTCGCCCTGTCGGGCTCGACGGTCAGTGCGCAATGCGTCCACTCGGTGGCCGAATAGTACGCATCCCCGCGGTAGTTCCAGCTTGCTGCGTCGTCATTCCAGTGATAAGCGAGCCGACGGTCGGCCAGGAAGTTGAAGCCGTGAGCCGAGCCGCTGCCGCGGTGCATGAACATGGAGGCCCAATCGCTCTGCGCTCCGTCCGGCAGAACCCAGCCGGCCATGGTGGCTTCGCTCAGTGTCATGTTGATCGACGGGACTTCGACCAGAGTTGGACCGACCAGCTTGACGGCGCTGCCGACGACGCCGGTGGTCCATGCCGGGTCGCCGTTCACAAACTTCCCGTGACGCTTGTTGCCGGAGGAATCCGAAACGACACTGCCCTGACCTTCATCGCACATCCACCGTCCGATGAGCGAGCCGCCCAGCGCAGGGCCATCCTGAACCAGGATCCACAGCACCACAAGGGCAAACAGTAGAAACAACTTTCTGTACATGATTGACCTCCTTCACACTCAGATTCGTGCTCTGCCTTCTCGACACACAAAAGACCCGCCGCCCAACGAGGAACCGAGGCTGAGGACTTGCCCGGGTACCCTTGCGGACAGCTCTACTGAGAATAATGCATCCACCCTCGCTCGGCCTCCTGCCTTGGAAGACGCGGAATCCTGCGTCTGTACCACTTATTGGACCCGACCATACCTCCTTCCTTCACACAATTCGAGAGTGAGCAAGACGTGAGACAGGTGAATTTTTCCCTATGTGACGCGGGGTATTGTTGCCAACCCCGTCTGAAGAATGGTGCTCCTCCCTTACCTTCGTGCCGGACCACCTCAGCGTTTGGAAACGGGAACTCACAGGCCAACCTACACTCCTTTATACCCGACGGCCACCCATCACTGCAAGTGAAATCACTCGCATTTTTTCGGTCCATGCTCCCTTCGTGGACGGCGGGCCCCTGGACACAAGAGAACGGAAAAGTGCCGACTCCGGCCATAGTCCCCCGGTCGGGCCGGCGTCCGTTGGCAATGCGCATCCTTCGGGTTGTCTGGAGCATCACGATCCCTGTTCGTTTCTGGCGAGGACCTCTTGCACACGGCTTTTCGGGTGCAGGATGGGGGGGCTTTAACGAATATGACGAAAAAACAACCGGGGCCTGCATCCTGTTGACGCAGGCCCCGGTTACGTTACCCACTGCGATGAACGCCTCGACAGGCAGAGCACCTATCCCGGCATTCACCCGGTGATCCCGTACTGGGCGACCAGGGGGTTGCCTCTACGGCTTGATCACCCGGATGTCATCGATGAACAGCATACCGCTGCCGTCCGGCACCGCATTGTTCCGGTCGCCGACGCCGATGAACATCTTCTTGACCTTGGTCATGCTCACCCCGGTGAAGTCACTCAGAGGCATCTTCACCTCGACCCAGGTGGCGGAGTTCACCGCCGTCGCACTCTTCACGACAGCGATCTTGTTCGAGCTGTCCTGAATGGCGACGTAGAGGTCCTGGGCGCTGTTGTACTTCGGACTGGCAATCACAGCCCCTTGCCACTGGCCGGTCACACTACCGGTCGTTTTGATGCCCTCAAACTGGTAGGTCCGGTTCTCGCCGCTCACGTGCGCGGTGACGCACATACCGATGTACGCCGGACCCGTCATTATGACCTCCTGTGAACCGACCGCCTGCCACAGGCTGCCATCCGCGGAGGTGTAGCCCGTGAATACGTCGCCCATGCGCTCCAGCTTGATCCAATACGGAGGCGCCACGACTGACGCGGAATCCGTATTGCCCGAGCCGCCATCGGTGGTCGCCCGATACTGGAAGCTGGCGCCGTTGCCGGCGGTGGAAGCAGCCGAGTGAGCGGTCATCACCATCATCGCGTGCATGGAGCCGCCGTCGAGACTGTCGCGAATCATCACGCCGCCTTTGGCCCAGGCGTTCGAACCGGTGCCGTTGCTGGTGACCTTGGCGACGATCGTTGCATCGCCGTTGAGGGTCTTGTAGGCGAAGGTGAACTCATCACTATTGTTCCAGATGTCGGCGCCGGAGCCGGTCAGCGTCATCTTGCCGCCGGTCTCGGTCACAGCGGTAGTCGTGACCTGCGGATAGCCGCGAACCTGCAAGCTCAAGACACTCACGCCATTGACCGTCCAGTTCTGGACCGAATCGAACTCGCGTTCGGTCTCGGAGTAGAACGGACTGTCCTGGTTGTTGAACGCCAATGGCATGGACGATCCGCCGCTGTGGACGATCACGTGCTCGGAGAAAGGCGGGTCGGTGTAGCCGACCGTTGCGCCCGTCCCGTTGCCCGGGTTGCCCGGAGCCGGCTCGGTGTAGCCCCAGCCGTCGATCCAGGTCTGGAAGATACGGCCGGTGACTTCATCGCTGTAGCTCTCGAAGTCGTCGATGACCAGGAAGTCGGCCGTCGTGAAGCTCCAGACGGAGCCTTCCCACGGACTGTCTGCCTCGGCGTCATTCACTTCGTCCACTCGCCAGTAATAGGTCTTGTTCCACTCGAGGGCGCCCGGCGACCATGTCGTGACATCGAGCGCCTGGTTGCCCTCGTAGACGCCGGCATCGGCGGGAGTGGCCGCCGCGACTGCCGCCGCATCGTCGCCAAAGTACACGTCATGCGTAACGGCGCGAAGGCCGGCAGACCACGCCAATGTCACATCCTGCGGGATATTGGCGTCGTTATCTTGCGGATAGGTGGCCTTGGCACGTAGCGGAGGCTGGAGCGGGCCGGCCGGGACAATCACCTCGGCCATTGTGTCCGTCCACCAGGTCAACTCCTCCACGGCGGTGCCGCCGCTGTCAAAGAACTCCACCACTAACGGGTGAACGCCCTTCTCAAGATAGACCGGCAGCGAGAAGTACTTGCTGGTGACCGTGGGCGTGATCCACTTGTCAATGATCAGCTCGCCGTCAATCCACATCCGGGTGCCGTCCTGGCAGTTGATCGCGAAGTTGTAGGTGTCGGCGACCGTGATATCCAGGTCCGCCGTCCAGCGGGCCGACCAGCCATCGACGGGAATCGGCACGCCGGGACTGGCATCCGTATTGATGTTGATGCTCGGGTCAATCCTCGTCAGCGCAGGCATGCCGCTCAAGTTCGTATTGCTGTAGTACTCGCCCTTGAGACCGCCGCCGCCGCCGAACGTGGTGAACGACCAGACCGGACCGGGGACTTTCCCGCTGAAGCTGGTCTCATCCACTGCCCAGTAGTAGGTGGTCTTCGCGGCCAAGGTGCCGGGATCAAACGTCATCGCAGGCCCCGAGGCCTTGAACACGCTGGCATCGCGTGCCGCCACCGCCGCCTCGTCCGTCCCGAAGTACACATCGTGGGTCTCCGCATACTGGCCAGGCATCCAGGTCAGATCGACGTTGGGATCGAGCCACTTGTCGCCGTCGCGCGGATTCGGATTGTAGGCCTCGAGCGGAGCGACCGTGAAGCTCCACACATCGCCGGTGTGGATGGTCTTGAGGTCTTTTTCCACGTCATCCACGCGCCAATAGTACGTCTGGCCGGGCTCCATGATTCCGGTGTAGTAGCTCATGTGAACGGCACGCGGCACACGCTGAAAGCGCTTGGCCGGCAAGTCCGGACTATCACCCACGTAGACGTCGTGAAACGCCGCGAGATCGCCCGGTGTCCACTTCAACAGGCCCCCTGTCATGACGCCGGTCGCGCCGTCGGCCGGCTCCGGGCTCGTGGACTTCAGGACCGTGGCCGTCAGCTCGATCTCGGCGATCTGCATGCTGTTGGCGCTGGACGGGTTGAAGACGCCCGGGAACATCAACTGATAGTGCGCATACGCGACCGTATTGGCGAACGTGATCGGCGTCGTGATCCACGTCCGGCGCGGCCAGGTCCCGCCGGCGAAGTCCTTGATATCGCCCTGAGCGATCAAGGTGTACGGCCCGTCAATACTGACGTTGGAGCCGGACAGCTCCCATTTGACGGGGTCCCGCTCGATGGCGTCATTGGCCGTGCAGAGGTTGAGCCCCGTCACGACGCTGGGACCGGCCTTGGGCGTGATACGTACGCCCGTAGGCACATCTTCTCCCTTGAAGTGCAGGTACTTCGTCACGATCTGGTTGTCAATGGCTTGGTTTGGTGCTTCATTGCCGGGCCACCCATGGTCGTCGTTCTGGCTCACGCCGTCATTCGGGACGCCCTGGATGGTATCCCCCGGCATCGTGACGTCGCGGGCTGCCTGTGTCACGCCGCCCAGAAGCAGCACAGCCGCGACCCCACACAACAATGACATTCTCCACATGGTAATCCTCCTTCTACTGAATTCACGGTACCCGTGCCCTGGCCACGTACCAGGGCGCCGCCCTCCAGCGCGCGCCACACGACCCGCCGACCGACGCGCTCGCTCGATTCGTCTGTTCATCGACACAAATCCCCTGCAACTTGTTCCGAGATCGGGAAATCCGCTCAGTCACCTCCTTTCTGCAATGATGCTGTCCCCCTGCCAAAAGCGGAGAAGAACCCCGAATGCCTCTGGAATGTGCACCCTTCTTCCCCACCCATGTGTCGAATAAGATACTCCCATCTGTCAGGGCCTCCGACTCTGACCTGTCCTCCAGTCAGCCACCAATGGGCAACTTGCCCGCGCTCACGTCTGAGCAGCACGGACAGGGCCCAAACCCACAAGCCTATCACATCTTAGCACGCCGGGCCCGAATATGCAATAGGATTATTCTCGGACTCGCAGGTATTTGGCAGCAAGGGCCAAACGTCGCCTGACTGGCCACCCAGGCAGCCCCGTCAACTCCCCCGTGCTCTCTCGGCAGGAGGGGGTCTCAAACCCGCTGGCGCCATCGTTCCACGAGTTGGGCCAGCGAGCGGAAGGCAAAACGCCCCGGATCGATCTGGTCTGGATGCTTGAAGAGGATCGCCTCAATGTCGCTTTCCCGGGCACGGGCCCTGGATATGTCCCGCACCTGGCAGGCAAACCCCATGTCCATCGTAGGGTACCGCACTCCCATGTACTCGTACGTGTTCGGGAAGGAGCCCACGTACCGCGTGGCCGTGACTTCCAGACCCACCTCTTCCCGCACTTCTCTCGCCAAAGCCTCGTCCGCCGACTCGCCACCGTCGGCGAAGCCTCCCGGCAGGCCCCATTTGCCCTTGCCTGGGTTCTTAGCGCGCACTGTGATCAACAGGCGCCCTTCGTCATCGGCGATCAGCCCCGCCACTGCCGCTGCTGCGTTCAGATAGAGCTCAAATCCACAGGCGTCGCATCGCAACAGCTTCCCTCCCATCGCTCGCAATGCCGCCGCCCCACACTTTGGGCAGTATCGCAATACTGGCCCCAATACACCATCGGACATCGTGACAACCCTCGGTATAGCATGTACCAATGAGCCGGATGCGCCACAAGTCTACCACGAATCCCCCGAAATGGGAAACCGCGACCACGATGTCCGACCTGGCCCGCAGAGCTCCGTGCACGTGTGTCGACCGGTCCCTGTGTTATGAGGTGAGAAGCTGGATAAGCCCAATCAGCCTGCTGTAGAAAAAATGGGATATCTCCACAAAATAGGCATTGACTATTCACGTCACATTTGCTAATATAGGACTCGGCAGGCACTTGCATGGTGTCCGTAGTGACTGACACGTGCCGGATGTCTGCGGGTCGTCTTAAGGGATAGACGCTTCGTCGCAGGACTGGCGGCGGACGCCGGTCAGTGGCGCGGGCGTATCAGTGAAGTCTTCACCGTGAAGGACGGGGGAGAAAGGAGGTAAGGTGATGACGATGTGACATCTCGCAGGCGACTTGAAGCCTGCGGGTCGTTCGAGCCGGTC
>JAFGJR010000145.1 GCA_016928975.1 Sedimentisphaerales bacterium
ATGTAAGAATATGTCACACGAAACGATTCTCCCCCAAAACCCCTTACCGCGCCAGCCCAATTTACCTAAAGTGCGCGCTGGCCCTGCGTCGCCCCCATACCCCAATCGAATCTCCTACATTCGGGAATTGAGACCCTATATGTATTGGCTTGGTTATCTCGCCACCGGCCGGGAAGCCGGAGAGCATGATTGGCGGGCCATAGGTGGGACCTGGGGAATCGCGACAAGTCGACTTGTGGACTGGCAGCCTTCAGGCGAGGCATTCGTCCCTCCAAGCTTGAAAAAGTCCTTGTTGGGAATATCTCGCCCGCGGAACAGCAACGGCAAACTCTTGGCTAACTACGTCGCAAAGTACTTCGAAGACATGTGGCAGCATGTCTCGGATGTCGTCGCGGTCCTACGCACTGATGCTGAAGTCCACTATATTGTTGGGAATTCAACGTTCTACGGCACACTGCTTCCCGTCGAGGATGTCTTCAGGGATATGCTGCGAGAAGCCGGTTTTCACGAGGTCGAGGTGACCAAGATACGCAAGAGGAACTCAAAGGCGGAGCTCTACGAGTTTGACGTGACCGGAAGAGGACTCCAGCGGTCCGCCTGATCTACCACACGAATTACCCACCGAGCTTCGAGCCGATGACTGCCCTTGTCGGATGAGCTTCGCCATCAGTCTTCACAGAGACCTTGTGCAGAGCGAGGAGAAAAGTGTCGTGGCCTTTGATGTTTGTGGGGTGTGCACGTGCAGGAGCTGATTGAGAGAATCCGGGCGTTCAACCGGGAGCGCGAGTGGGACAGGTATCACTCGCCCAAGAACCTCGTGATGGCGCTGGCAGGCGAGGTGGGCGAGCTGATCGAGCATTTCCAGTGGCTGACGGAGGAGCAGAGTCGCGCGTTGCCGCCGGCGAAGAAGGCGGCGGTGGTGGAGGAGATCGGTGACATCACCCTGTGTCTGTTGAACCTGGCGGATCAGTTGGGCGTGGACATCCTCGACGCCGCCGGCCGCAAGCTGGAGCGCAATCGGGCCAAGTATCCGGTGGAGAAAGCCAGAGGGCGGGCGGACAAGTACACCGACCTGGGCTGACACGGCGCAAAAAAAACGCGCCGCAGCACTCAGTGTGCCGCGGCGCGGATCGTTCGATCATCTGCGGTCGGTGAACTGCTGGTAGATCCGGGTGACTTCGGTGGCCTCGACCGGCAACGCCAGCTCGCCTGTGTACATTGTCGTCTTGAACAGGACATCGCCTTGTCGAACGCCCTTGACGACGACTCGCCACGTGGCTTTCGCCTTGGGCTCGAGCGTGTGCAGCGGAGCGAAGCTGACGGTCCGGCCCATGAGCGACCCGGCGGTGGCGCCGGCGGACGACACGTATTGCAGCTTCTCATCGAGAATGCACGCGATGCGGACATTGCGATCGGCCGCGGAGCCTTCATTGGTCACCGTGACGACGTACGTCGTCGTGGCGCCCACCTCCACCGGGTCCTCCAGATCGATCAGGTCGAGCCGGGACGTTGCGATTCCCGTGACGATGGTCCTGGTCGAGTCCGACACCGTGTCGGCACAGTAGGCGGAGGCCGACGCGGTCGCCACCACTTCGCCCTCCTTCGTGGGCGTGTAGGAGACGCGGACCTTCTTGGAGGTGTTCGGCTCGAGAGTGCCGAGCTCCCAGATCAGCTTGGAGGCGGAGAACTGGGCGCCGGCGGTGGCCTCGATGGAGGTCACGTTCGGCGGAACGATGTCTTCGACGATCGTATCCCGCGCGGGACCATCGCCCTTGTTGAGAACGGTGATCTCGTAGGAGACGGATCGGCCGAGATATTGTCGCTGCGGTCCGGACTTCGTGACGGCCAAGACCGGCTGGCGCACGTTGATGGTCGTCTGCTGCGAGTCGGCCTTGAGACCCGTGACGGAAGCGGCGGTCGCCTTGTTCGCAAAGGCACCGACTCTCGTCGCACGGAGCTTGACGGAGAATCGTCGTGACTCGCCGGCCACCAGGGTCCCGGCGTCCAGAGCGATCCTGTCCTTGCCTTCGGTCGTCTGCAAGCCTGCCGGCAGGACGTCCGCGATCTGGACGTTCTGGGCCGCCCCGGTTCCCGTGTTGGTGACAACGAATTCCAGCGGGATGGGCTCACACAGCAAGGCCTCGGTCGGCGCCGTCACTCTCAGCTCCAACGTCGGCTGGACAACATCGACCACGGCACAATCGCGAACCGTGTGGGTGACCGACGTGCAGTGCTCCAGTCGTCTCGCGTCCGTGGCCACGCCGGATATCCGAATGTTCTTGCTCGCTCTGGGCCCGAGGGAATCGATATCCCACGTGAGCTTGTTGCCTTCCGCCGAGGAGGCGGTGGGCTCGGAGCTCTTGAACGTGAATTCCCTGGAGAGCATCTCCGAGAGGACGATGCTGGTGAGCATCATCTCGGTCAGGTTGGTCACTTTGATCACGTATGTGAATGGCTCGCTGAGGCGGACCTCGGGGGGCATCATCTTGTCGATTTGGATGATGCCGTAGTCCGGGCGCGGATAGACCATGGAGAAGGCGTGTCCGCCTGTCTCATCGACGGGGACAAGGCTGGCTCCGAGACCGATGGGTCTTGTGGAGGAGGCGGCCGCGGCATCATGTACGATCGGCTGAAGCTCCTCGACCGAGGCGGTCATGAGATCCGCCTTGGGAACTGGCGCGGCGGCTTTGTCGGTGGGCTCAGCCTTCTGGGTCGGCTCTTTCGAGGCCTCTGCGGCCGGCTGCTGCTCCGCCGCCGGTGTGACGCTGATCACGGGACGCAGGTCCTGGTTCCAGAAGTAGCTCGTGCCGTCGGCACCGCCCTGGCTCTTGGCGCTGTCTTGGCTGCTACAGCCTGCCAGGAGCATGGCAAGGAAGAGTATTGATATGGTCCGCACCTTCTTCATCACATCGCTCCTTTCACGTCTATGGGCAGCCAATACACGGAAAGCGCTGCTTCTCACACTAAAATATATGATAGAATGCCGTTGGCGCAAAGCCGGTACTCCCACCAATATTTGCCTAATTATACCATCTTTCCCATACTAAAGTCAATAGCTGTGTTCAGGCAAAGCGGCGGCATGGCTGTTCCCGGTGGCTGTAGGGTCCTATATCTGTGATTGTACGACTCTGTGCCTGCGGGCCGCCGTTGGCGATTCCTGCGGCCACAGCCTCAAAAACGCTTGCATCAGCACGGTTGTCTGGCTATGTTGCCGTGAATCAGGGTGGTGGCTTGCACTGATGCTCGTATTCTCCAAAACTGCATGGAGGCGCCTTGAAGAGATCCGACTTTGACAGGCTGGTATCCGAGAGAGTTCTCATCGCCGACGGAGCCATGGGGACGATGCTCTACCAGCAAGGTGTCTTTCTCAACCGCTGCTTCGATGAGCTGAACCTGGCTGACCCGGCACTCGTTCGGAAGGTACATGACGCATACGTCGATGCCGGCGCGGACGTGATCGAGACAAACACCTTTGGGGCGAACCGGTTGAAGCTGTCCAAGTACGGCCTGGCCAACGAGATCGACCAGATCAATTTCGCCGGGGCCAGGATCGCGAAGGCGGCGGCCGGGGGTAGGGTGCTGGTGGCGGGATCGATCGGTCCACTGGGATGCGAGCTGACCGAGCACGGCCCGGTTACACGGCGTGAGGCAGAGCAGGTATTCCGCCAGCACGGCTCTGCCCTGATCGACGCAGGAGTGGATCTGCTCATCCTCGAGACGTTTCTCAATCCGGAGGAGTTGCTGGCCGCTGTAAGCGCCGTGAGTCCTCTGGCGGATGTGCCCATCATCGCGCAGATGACCGTCAGCGAGAGCGGCGAGACGGTATACGGCGAGCCGATCGAGCAGGCGATATCGAGAATCAGCCGCGAGCCGCTCGTCTCGGCGGTCGGCCTCAACTGCTCCGTGGGACCATCGGGTATGCTGAGCAGCCTGGAGCGAATCCGTGTGGTCACCACCAAGCCGATCTCCATCCAGCCCAACGCAGGCATGCCCAGACAGGTCGAGGGACGGCAGCTCTACATGTCCACCCCCGAGTACATGGCCGAGTACGCCAAGCGGTTCTTCGAGAAGGGGGCCAGAATCATTGGAGGCTGCTGCGGAACGACGCCGGCGCACATCAAAGAGATCGCGCGGGCGGTCCGGGCGGTGGATAAGGCGATGAGCCGCCCCGTGATTTCGGTCACGACCAGCGCGCCGAGGGCGACGGCGCCTGTGCTCGGGGAACCCAGGCCCCTCGCCGAGAAATCCCATGTCGGCGCCAGGCTGGCGGCGGGGGAGCCGGTGACATTGATCGAGCTGACGCCGCCTCGGGGTATCGACGTGGCGTCGGTCTTGAACAAAGCCAAACTCTGTGCCGGCGCCGGCGTGGATGCGATCAACATCCCCGATGGGCCTCGCGCCAGCTCGCGCCTGTCGCCGATGGTGACGGCGGTGCGCATTCAGCAGGAGGCCGGCATCGAGGCGATCCTGCATTTCTGCTGTCGCGACCGCAACCTGATCGGGATGCAGTCGGACATCCTCGGGGCCTCTGCGATCGGCCTGCGCAACCTGCTGATCATCACCGGGGACCCGCCCAAACTGGGGGAATACCCGAACGCCACCGGCGTGTTCGACATGGATTCCATCGCCCTGACCAGCGTGGTGCGCAATCTCAATCGTGGCGTCGATATCGGTGGGAGCAGTATCGACCCGCCCACGGCGCTGACCATCGGCGTAGGCGCCAATCCCGTGGCGAGCGACCTGTCTCGCGAGATCGAGCGCTTTCGACAGAAGGTCCTGGCGGGCGCGGAGTTCGCCGTCACGCAGCCGGTCTTCGACGCGGACAGCCTGGTGCGGTTCCTCGAAGCCATTGAAGAGTTTCGCATCCCTGTCATCGCGGGGATCTGGCCGTTCACGAGCTTCAAGAACGCCGAGTTCATGGCCAACGAGGTGCCCGGCGTCGTGGTCCCGCCGCGACTATTGGAGCGGATGAACGAGGCCACGACCAAGGAGCAGGGCCGCATCGCCGGCGTGCGGATCGCGCACGAGCTGGTCGCGGCGGTCAAGCCTCACGTGGCAGGCTTCGCCGTCAGCGCGCCGCTGGGCAACGTCAAGACCGCCCTGGCCGTGCTGGGCAAAATGGACGTTGGGGAGATGTAGGTCTTGGAAATGGGAGCGGCGGATGGCAGCGGCAAAGGCTTTCCACTTGCTTAGCCGGCGTCCGCGAGCGCGGAGGAAGGGATCAAGGGGACGTTGACGATCATTCATCAACGCCGACCGAGAAAGGGGTACGACCTTGACTCTGGCAAAAGGCAACCGGTTGTTGGTGCAGGGCGCAATTCATCTGTTGACCATCATCACGTGTCTATGGATGGGAGGCTGTCCTTGGGGCGGCACTATGGGTGCCAGAATTAACGAACCTTACACCGAAAGCCCCCATGTGTATCCGGCAACTGCGTTTGACTTGACGCCGCATGATTGGTCAATACCTCTCCCATGGTGGATGATCGCCTTGGATCTGCCTTTTGCTTTGGTGACAGATACGGTTCTGCTGCCCGTTGACGTATACAAAATGTTGCACAACGCCGGCTCGCAGAATGAAGACCGCCACGTCTCCGGAACCACCTCCACCGAGACAGAAGCAGGTGAACCTGTCGATGGCACGCGAAGGGACGTGCCCGGGAAAGGTATTCTGCTCATACAGGTGACTCTGGAAGATGATGCGGAGGGTCGGGTGACCATCAGCCTGAAGGACACGCTGGAGCGCAATATCCTGATGAGGGGATGGTCGGGAAACCTACAACTCGACTTGGGCCTCTTGCCGGACGGCTATGAGCACTACCTCTGTTTTCGGTGTCCTGGTTTTTCGATACAATGTCGTCCAGTCTTAGTCTTTGGGGGTCAGTGCCACCCGAACGAACTGCATATCAAGTTGTTCCGAACGCGTTACGTAGTCATGAGATATGCCTTCCATGAGGGGAAGCGCGCCCTAAAGAGCGGTACTCTTGGAGTGCAGGAAGAGCGTAAGGCTTTCCCCCCTGGGACAGGCCCGGAATTCTCCCACCTGGATTGGCAAGTCTTGCAGTGGACGGAGGTGCCGGATCTTGCTTTCCACAGGATTACTCTTGGTTTCGGCTTGCTCAGAGCTCCGCCCGGTACCTCCTATGAAGATATGGTGGAAGCGCCTGAAACAGGTTACCAGTGCCGGAACATGAAGGCCGAGCCGGGCCTCGTGCTCTATTGCCGCGTGAATGGAGGTTCGCGTGAAGGCCTTGGTTACGGCAAACTCATGGTCGAGGATGTCACGGAAGCCCCTCCGGCAGGCGTTCCCGTGGCCAAGTAGCGCAGGGCCGCAGACTCCCCTCAGGGCGTCATGACATGGGGGCTCTTCGCCGGGCTTGTCAAAGGAGCATGCATGGATGGACTGGTGTACGGGACGCAGTTGGAGGTCGAGTTGGTGGCGATCACGCCCGATCCGGAGAGGGTGATCGAGCAGGCGGGAAGGACCTGCTATCAGAGTTACGACCGCATCGGGGCGCAGTCGCATCGCGAGTTCATTCAGCGTCTGATCCACATGGGGCATGAATCGCCTCTGGAGCATGCCTATGCGACGTTTCGCATCCGCAATTGCTCCCGTGCGATGACCCACCAGCTCGTGCGGCACCGGCTGATGGCGATCTCGCAGCAGTCGCAGCGATACGTCGATGAGGAGAGCTTCCGTTACGTCGTGCCGGAGACGATGCCGGCCGAGTTCGTCGAGGACTTCCACAAGGACATGGAGACGATTCAGCAGATGTATCGCAAGTGGCGGGATCGCGGCCTGAAAAAGGAGGACGCCCGCTTCGTCCTGCCCAACGCGTGCGTCAGCGAGATCATGGTCTCCGCGGACTTCCGCGAATGGCGCCACATCTTCAAGCTTCGCCTCTCGCCCAAGGCCCAATGGGAGATTCGTAGGGCCTGCCAGATGATGCTGGCAATCCTCAAGGAGCAAGCCGAAGCCTGCTTCAGTGACATCGTCTTGGACGGGCGGTAGCGCTCAGCGGATTTCGAGGCCTACGAGGGTCAGATCGTCCGCCTCGGCGGGGCTGAGGTGGCGAGTCTTTGCCAGCTCGGTCAGTCGGTCCACGATCTCGGCCATCGGGGCGTCTTGAACGGCCAGCAGCTCCTCGGTGAACTGGAACCGCTCGCTGGTTGTGGTGCTGCCGATCAGGGACTCGGCGCCGTCGGAGTAGAGCAGGACGCGGTCGCCGGCTTCGAGCGGGACCGTCTGCTGGATGAACTCGGCGTTGTCGAAGACGCCCAGCAAGGCGCCGCGGGACTGAAGCTGCTGCGGCGGCCGGCCTCGATGGAACAGGATGGGGTAAGGGTGGCCCGCTCGCGCGAACGTCAGTTGGCGCGTGCGGATGTTGAGCAGGCAATAACAGCAGGTGGCGAACTGGTAGCCGGAAAGTCCCTGGCCGACCATCTTGAGGTTCAGGTTCTTCATGACCTCGGCGGGTGCGAAGATGCGATACGTGTTGCCGATCGTCTCACGCATCATCAGCGCCTGCTTGATGAAGATCGTCAGCAGGGCGGCGGGCATGGAGTGTCCCACGGCGTCGGCCAGGTAGAACCCGATGTGCTGCTCGTCGATCCTGGCGATATCGTAGATGTCACCCGAGACCCATTCGGCCGGCAGGAACGTGACGGACCATTGGGCCTCGTTGCAGTGGGGCAGATGGGAGGGCAGGAAATCACGCTGGACGAGCCCGGCCAGACGCAACTGGTCCGTGAGACTGTCCATGAGGGAACCGGTCGCCTCGGGCTGTCCTGCGGTCTTACTGCCCGGCAGCCGTTCGGATGAGCCTGCCATGATGGACGGTTTCACCGCGATTCCGGCATTGGGCTTCCTGCGATAGGCCAGATTCATGCTGATCTGCGCCCAGAGGTCATCGAGCGCGATGGGATCGTGAGACGTGTTCGACGGCTGGGTGTGATTGGAGGACGCATGCAGGAGCTTCCTGACGGGTCGTCCGACGGGCTGGGTGAGCAGGATCGTGCCGATGTTGTCCCGCTCCAGGCACTCCATGATTCGTCCGAGCTCCGGATTCTCAGAGACGTTCATGCCTTCCGCGTCGATCACGACGGTGCCGACGAGGTCGGGTCGGTCGTGAAGGGTGTGGTACCCAATGAGCGGCAGCAGACGGTAGGTCAGTTTCTTGTGCCGGAACAGTCGGCGGATGGCCAGGGGCAAATCCATCTTGTCCGACAGAAACACCACATCCGTGAAGCTACCCGGCGCCTCGATACCCTCTTGTGCCTGTGTTTTGCCCATAGAGACCGCTCTGTGTCGCACCCGTGGGCGCACCACGTGTCCCGCGGCCGTGCCGACACATCTAATGTCGTCCTGAAGAGCAGGTCACTTTGGCAGTTTCTTCCGTTGGCCGGTCCCCCGGACGCTCAGGCGAAGATGGCGGACCCAATGCGCAGGATCGTCGCTCCCTCCTCGATGGCGATCTCGTAGTCGGAGCTCATGCCCATGCTCAGCTCGGTGAATTGCTCGCCGACGATCTTCTCGCCTCGCATCTCAAAGAACAGCTCGCGGGCCCGGGTGAAACACCCACGGATGACGTCCTTGTTGCGTGTCAGCGGCGCCATGGTCATCAGCCCGATAAGCTGGAGGTTGGGGAGGGTCTCGATCTGCTCGGCCAGATGGGTGGCCGCCCCGACGGGCACGCCGTATTTCTGCGGCTCATTGGAGGTGTTGATCTGGAGCAGGATTCTCGGACGCACGTTCATCCTTGCGGCCGAGCTGTTGATCTCCTCGGCCAGTCGGAGCGTGTCCACCGAATGGACCAGAGAGACCATGGGAAGGATCTGGCGAACCTTGTTGCGCTGGAGGTGCCCGATCATGTGCCAGTGAACCTCGCGCGCGACGCCGGTGCCGGCCTCCTGCTGGAGAAGCTCGCCCACCTGTGCGGCGACCTTCTTCAGTTGTTGCACGCGGTTCTCGCCGAAGTGGCTGTAGCCCAGCCGGAGCACTTCCTTGATCGCCTCGAAGTCAGCCGACTTCGTCACAACGACGAGCCGGACGTCACCAGGTTCTCTGCCGGAGCGTGCACATGCCGCCGCGATGTTCTGCTCGACATGCGCGACCCGGTCAGCCAGTTTCAACATATGCATCGGTCGCGAGCCACAGAATGAAGAACTCCATTTCTTTGCACCAGCGTACCCACCAGAGAACCGAGTGTATGGCAGATTGATGCCTGTTACAAGAGCGCAGGCGTAAAATTGCCCTGGTTGTCCTTCGCAGGTCGCGCGCCATGATCCGTGGTGGGGCGCGATGTCGCCCGGCGAGAGCTTTCCCAGGTTCTGAACCGGGCCGCTCAGTGGTGGGCTGTCGGTCCTGCGAAACGATCCCCCGTCACCGGCGCGTACGAGAGATCACGTGGCGTAACAGCTTGTCGCGACACGAGTTACCCTTTCTATGCAACGGGGACACGGGAAAAATCCAAAAAAAGCAAGCTTTTGTCTTGCATTCACGCCGCCGCCGGGGTATAATTATCGGGGTTGGGGTGGGTGGTTCACCCTGGTGCAGGCAGCGGCCTGTTTGTTGTTTCGGGCATGCGATTCGGAAGGGTTGTTCGGTCTCTTTTACTTCATAAGATCAGCGTCTAATGTTCGGTTAAACCTCGGCGAGGCAGCGTGGTCCACCGGTCTCCCCCCCAGCCGGTCCCACCACCTCGCCATTTTTATTGTCCCCGTCCGCTGGAGCGTCTGGCCTTCAAGTACAGTCCGAACCCCACGAACAGCAGGACCGACACCAGGCCCAGGGTGGCGCCGTAGAGGAATGTCACCCGGGGCGAGCACCGCTCCCATAGAAAGCCCGCCAGAATGCCGCCGGGCAGCGCGGCCAGGCCCGTGGCCGTGTGGAATGTCCCCAGGGCGGTTGCCTTCAAGCCCTCGTGGGCCAGGTCAGCCACAAAGGCTCGTTGCGTCCCGTCGATCGCCGCCTTGTACCCTCCGTACAGAGCGAAGAGAACGATGAATGCCGGCAGGGAGCCGAGGAAGGCAAAGCCCGCGGCCGTGACGGCAAACAGAGAGTACCCGAACACGATCACCTTTTCCCGACCGATTCTGTCCGAAAGAATGCCCAGCGGCGCCGCCAGAAGGCTGTAGACGACGTTGAACAGCGCGTACAGCAGGATGGGGGCCGCCTGGGCGAACCGGCCGGGGAACAGCGTGTTGGCCTTGAGAACGAAGAACATGTAGCTGAAGTTCCCGAAGGCGAAGACGCTGGCCACGAGGATGAACAGCAGCAACGGCGCCGGCAGGATGGCGATGCCGAGCTTCAGCGAGATCTTCTGCGGCCGGCCCTGCGGCTCGGAGACGAAGCGAATCGGCGCCAGGGCGGCAAAACCAATGATGCCCGCGATCAGGATGATCGTCCGGAAGCTCAGGTGCAGGTACCAGAACAACGCGAACGCGGCGAGCGTGCCCAGGACCGCGCCGGCGGTCTCCAGCGACCGGTGAATGCCGAATCCCTTGCCCCGCTCGCTCGTCATGGACTCCGCGATGATTGCGTCCCGCGGCGCGGTGCGCAGGCCCTTGCCGATCCGCTCCAGTCCTGAGAACACGACCGCGCTGGGCCACGCCCTCGAGGCGGCCAGCAGGAGCTTGAAGATACTGGACACAAAATAGCCGCCATAGACGAAACCCTTGCGCCGGCCGGTCCTGTCGGACCAGTAGCCGAAGAAGATCTTGAGGATGTTGGAGACCGCGTCGCGGAACCCGCCGAGCAGTCCGACCGCCTCTCCGCCGGCCCCCAGCGATTGCAGGAACATCGGCAGGATCGGCATGATCATCTCGCTGCTCAGGTCGTTCAGGAAGCTGACGATGCTGAGCAGAATGACGTTGGGCGACAGTCCCTTGCGAAGTCTATTTTCCATGATGGTATGCCTCACGACGGCGGGCGGCCCGGAGGGTCACTCCCCCTGCACCTGGACGATCACCCGCCGGCTTCGCGGGCCGTCGAACTCGCAGAAGTAGATCGCCTGCCACGTGCCCAGCACCAGACGCCCGTCTTGCAGGAGCACCTGCTCGCTACAGCCGACGAGCGAGCTCTTGCAGTGGGCGTCGGAGTTGCCTTCGGAGTGCTGAAAGCGGTGGTTGGATCTCGGCACGATTTCATCGAGCGCCAGCAGGACATCGTGGACCACGTCGGGATCCGCGTTCTCGTTGATCGTGATCGCGGCGGTCGTGTGCGGGCAGAACACGACGACACTGCCGTTGGCGATGCCGGACTGGCGGACGATCGCCTCCACCTGGCCGGTAATATCGACCATCTCCGTCCGCCCCCGCGTGTTGACGCGAGACTCTTTTTGAACCATCTTCATGGTCGGTCTCCAAGGCGGTCACTCAGGTCCTCGTGCTTGGTACTGGACCTCGGCGGCCTTCAGTACCTCGTCCCGAAAATACGGGCTTAGGTCTTCGGGCGTACGGAGGTCAGCTTTTCGGCCGAGGGCTTCCGCAAGTTCCATTTCCATTTTAACGATGGAGAAGAGGCCCGGCGTGTGGCCCGGCTCGAACTCCACCAGTAGATCAATATCGCTTTCGGGCCTCAACGGTTCGCGCAGCGCAGACCCAAAGAGGGACAGTCTGCTGACGTGGTTCCTTCTGCAGAACTCAATAAGCCTCTCTTTCGACATACTCTGCTCAAGCGAGTAGCCCATCTCACAGAAACCTCGGAACTGCTGAGTAATGGGGCGATTTGTCGCGACTACATCTGCTTGACAACCTGAATACCCAGCAATTGGTCCAGGCCGTGGCGGATTGTGTCAGCGGTCAGGTCGCACAGCAGCAGCCGGGTCGGCCTCTTGTCGGGCGGAGCATCGAGGACCGGGCAATTCGTGTAGAACGTGCTGAACTTCTGGGCCAGCTCGTACAGGTACGACGTGAGGAAGTTCGGCCGGTACTCGGCGGCCGCGGACTCCACCGCCTCCGCGTAGCGGACCAGGTGTTTGGCCAGGTCCAGCTCGGACGGATCATCGAGATTGAGCTCTGCAATGCCCTCAAGTTCTTTGGGGATGTCCACGCCTTTGCTCTCGGCCCTTCGCTCGATGGATCGGACGCGGGCGTACGCGTATTGCATGTACGGGGCCGTATTGCCGTCCATCGCCAGCATTTTCTCGAAGCTGAACACGTAGTCGCTCGTGCGGTTGTTGGAGTAGTCCGCGTACTTGACGGCTCCGATCCCCACCGCCTTGGCGATCTCGTCTTTCTCTGCCGGTGGCAGGTCCGGGTTCTTCTCCTCGACAACGCCCCGTGCCCGCTCTACGGCCTCGTCGAGCAGGTCCCTGAGCTTGACGTTCTCGCCGGAGCGCGTCTTGAGCGGCTTGCCGTTCTCGCCGAGCACGCTGCCGAAGGTCACATGCACCAGGTCGACCTTCCTGCCGTCGCGCACATCCCAGCCCGCCAGCTCCGCCACCTTGAACAGCATCTGAAAGTGCTGAATCTGCCGTGCGTCGGTGACATAGACGATCCGGTCGGCCTTCAACTCGTTGACCCGGTATCGCAGCGCCGCCAGATCGGTGGTCGCATAGAGGAACGCGCCGTCGGATTTTTGAATGATGAACGGCAACGGCTCGCCCTCTTTGGTCTTGAATCCAGGGGGAAACACGCACAACGCCCCGTCCGACTCGACCGCAAGCCCTGCTTTCCGCAGGTCGGCCACGACGGCCGGAAGCTCGTCGTTATAGAAGCTCTCGCCTCGCACGTCGTCAGGCGACAGACGCACTCCGAGCGAGTCATACATCTTCTGGCACTCACGGATTGAGAGATCTACAATTCTCTTCCAGTGAGTCAGGACGTTAGCGTCCCCCCTCTGAAGACCAACAACGTATGCTCGGGAACGTTCCGCGAAGTCAGGATCGGAATCATATTCTATTTTGGCTCTGCGATACAGTTCTTCCGTATCTGCAAGAGACGATGGATCAGGCGCGTCAGCGGGCCTTTCCCCGAAGACGCGCTCCATTCTCGAAGCCGTGTCCCCCAACAACAGGTACGCGATCAACATACCGAATTGCGTGCCCCAATCGCCGACGTGGTTTTGGCGGATGACGGTATGGCCCTGGACTTCGAGGAGCCGGCAGATGGCGTCCCCGATGATCGTGCTGCGGAGGTGACCGACGTGCATCTGTTTGGCGACGTTCGGACTGGAGAAGTCCACCACAATCGTCTGCGGCTCGGACTCGCGGTCCATGCCCAATCGTTCTTCTGGGGCACCGGTGATTCGCGGCAGTTGTTCGGCGATGTATTGCGGTTTGAGGCGCAGGTTGATGAATCCCGGCCCGGCGACTTCCGGCGGCTCGCAGAGGTCGCTGACGTCGAGCTGGGCGACGACCTGCTCGGCGAGCTTGCGAGGATTGGTCTTGATCTGCTTGGCCAGGGCCATCACGCCGTTGGCTTGGTAGTCACCGAACTTCGGGTCGGTGGCAGGTCGCACAATGGCGGCGCAGCCGATCTGGCCGGTTGCCTTCGCCATCGCGGCGGATATGCGTTCTTCGAGCAGGTCTATCGTAGATTTCATGTGATCAATCGTTCTGGTGACTCCCGTGTTGGGGGCTCTGCCCCCAAACCCCCGGCACTTGTCGCTTTGGGCCAATGGCATGATGGTAAGAGCAGGTGCCATTGGTGTGTTGGCGGTACCGTCTGGCTGTTGAACCATGCTGCTGGCACAACGCGGAAAATGCCAGGGGTCCGGGGACAGCGTCCCCGGCCCTGAGACCGTTGCTTGCCGCGAGACGTGTGAAGACAGCATGAACCGGTCTCAAGCGGGAGTCATGCTGGCTCATGCGTCGGCGGGGCATATCGAATGCGGATTTCGCACAATCGTCAATCATCAATAATCAATCTTCTCCGCGTCTCCCCAGAGGAGCTCGAGGTCGTAGAACTGGCGGTATTCCGGGTCGAAGAGGTGGACGATGACGTCGACGAAATCGACCAGGATCCAACGGCCCTGCTCGTAGCCTGCCCGGCCGAACCGCGATATGCCTCGCTCTCGTCCCGCCTGGGAAGTCTCGTCGCAGACAGTACGCATCTGCCGCGCGCTGGTCCCCGTGGCGATCACGAAATAGTCCGTGGCGGGGGACAGGCCTCGCAGATCGAGCACGACGATGTCCGTGCAATGGCGGTCTTGTGCGATTCTCGCCGCCGCCTGGGCGAACTCCTTGGCTTGCTCATTCGGTTTTCTTCTCGCCAATATCGTATCCTCACGGTCCAAAGAAGAAGGGTGGCCCACGTGGACCACCCTTTCAGCTTACCGTTAAATGCGGGCAACGTCAACAGCGGCCCGCGAGCGTCCGCCGGCGGGATCACTGGCCGCCGAGATGGAGCCACTCGCTGACCATCGGTCCGAGTTTGACGATCACTCCGGAAAAGACCACACTGACCATCGTCATCAGCTTGATGAGGATGTTCAGGCTGGGGCCGGAGGTGTCCTTGAACGGATCGCCGACGGTATCGCCGATGACGGCAGCGCCGTGGATCGGGTTCTTCGCCTTGCTGCGGTCCTGGACCAGAGTGCCGTTCGCATCGACGTATTGCCCCTTGTCGTTGCGGAGGAACTTGCCGCCGAGGTTGCCTTTTTCGATGAACTTCTTGGCGTTGTCCCACGCGCCGCCGGCATTGTTGAGCGTGATGGCCAGCGTGAATCCGGCGGTCAGGCCACCGGCGAGAAGGCCCATGACGCCGGCGACGCCCAGCAGCAGCCCGGTCACAACCGGGACGATGATCGCCAACAGCGAGGGTAGGATCATCTCTCTCTGCGCGCCCTTCGTGGAGATCGAGACGCATCGAGCATAATCCGGCTTGCCCGTTCCTTCCATGATGCCGGGGATCGTCTTGAACTGCCGGCGGACTTCCTCGACCATGGCGCCTGCGGCACGCCCGACGGCCTTCATGGTCATCGCACAGAAGACAAAGGCCATCATCGCGCCGATGAACAGGCCGGCGATCAATTTAGGGTTCATGATGGTCAGGTTGTACGCGTTGACGAAATGGCCAAACGAGGCCGTCTTGACATTGACGGTATTGGCGACTCCGTCGACGTTCGCGAAGGCTACCTCGCCCACGCGGTAGATCCCGTCGGCGCTTTCCTGGGCCAGTCGGCCGATCCAGATTCTCACTTCCTCGACGTAGGCGGCCAGCAGAGCCATGGCCGTCAGTGCGGCCGAGCCGATGGCGAAGCCCTTGCCCGTGGCCGCAGTCGTATTGCCCAGAGCGTCGAGGGCATCGGTTCTCTTTCGCACTTCCTCGCCCAGGCCGCTCATTTCGGCGTTTCCGCCGGCGTTATCGGCGATGGGGCCGTATGCGTCCGTCGCCAGGGTGATGCCGAGCGTCGAGAGCATGCCGACCGCCGCAAAGCCGATCCCGTACAGGCCCATCGACAGATCGGAGAAGCCGCCGGCAAACCCGAATGCACAGAGGATGCCGATCACGATTGTGATGACCGGAAGGCCGGCGGAGTACATGCCCGTCGCAAAGCCGTCGATGATGACCGTCGCCGGCCCCATTTTCGCCTGGTTCGCGATGCCTTTGGTGGGCTTGTATTCGTCGGAGGTGTAGTATTCCGTGAACTGCCCGATCAGCACACCGGCGACCAAGCCGGAGACCACCGAGCCGAAGATGCCCCAACTGATCCAGTCCGTCATGGCCAGGCCGGCGAGCACGATGAGGATCAGGACGGAGCTGCCCAGAGTTCCAAGCAAGAGGGCTCGGAGCAGGTTCTTCTGGCTCGCGTCCTCTTTGCAGCGGACCATGAACACACCGGCGATGGACAAGACGATGCCGATGCCGGCCACGATCATGGGGGCCAGAACCGCCTTGAGGGGGTTCATGCCGCTCTGTGCGACTGCCGACAGCGGCAGGGCGGCGCCCAGGGCGGCGGTCGCCAGGATGGAGCCGCAGTAGCTCTCGTAGAGGTCGGCGCCCATGCCGGCCACGTCGCCGACGTTGTCGCCGACGTTGTCTGCGATGGTCGCCGGGTTGCGAGGATCGTCCTCAGGAATGCCGGCTTCAACCTTGCCGGCCAGGTCGGCGCCGACGTCGGCGGACTTGGTATAGATGCCGCCGCCGACACGGGCGAAGAGGGCCTGGGTCGAGGCGCCCATTCCGAACGTGATCATGGTCGTGGTGATCTCGACCAGCATGCGCTGGGGATCCATGCCCGGATGTACCAGCGTCAGGCCGAAGAGGGTCAGGCCGTTCTTCATGTGCTCGGGCGTGTAGACCAGCTTGTCAAGAATTAGATACCAGAGCGAGATGTCCAGCAGGCCGAAGCCGACGACGACCAGGCCCATCACGGCGCCGGATCGGAAGGCGACCTGCAGGCCGCTGTTGAGGCTCTTGGTGGCGCCTTGGGCGGTTCGCGAGGAGGCGGCGGTGGCCGTCTTCATGCCCAGGAACCCGCACAGGCCGCTGAAGAACCCGCCGGTCAGGAATGCGACGGGGACAAAGGGATTCTGGATCCCCTTGTAGGCGAGAAACGCGAAGATGCCGACGAGGATCAGGAACACGAAGGCGACCACGGCGTATTGACGGCGCAGGTAGGCATAGGCGCCTTCCCGCACGTACTCGGCGATCTCAACCATCTTCGCCGTGCCCGGGGGGGCCTGGATCATCTTCTTGTAAAAGTAGATGGCTCCCACCAGAGCACAGATCGCCGAGATCGGTGCGATCCACCAGAACAGTGTCGTTCCTGATGCCGTTTCGGGGTTTATGGCTCCGGTGAGCTCCGCGGCATTTGCCGCCGCATTGAAGGCAAGAACCGGCACCGATATCCCCACCAACTTCTTGAGCGCGCCCACTTAGTAGCTCCTTTCGAAAACAGGGTTAGTCTGGCACACGCCGCCAGTGCAGAATCCAAACAGTGTACAGAAGGGAAGCGGGCTTTCAACTGTTTTTCAGCTACGGTCGAGAGAATTCGGGGGGTGTCGATGGCGGGATGGTCCGGAGATCAGTGAGTCCGCGCGACGCCGGCTGGCTCTCACGTGTGATAATCGGCATTGATGCGGACGTACTCGGCACTCAGATCGCAGCCGTAGCAGAAATCGCTGGCCCGCCCGACGCCGAGGTCCACGGTGATCGTATGCTCCCGCTGAGACACGATTCGTTCGGCCTTCCCCTGACTGAATTTCGTGGGCGTCCCGTTGCGAAAGACATACAGCTCGTCGAGCTTGCAGGAAACCTTGTTGGGATTGAGCCTCACTCCGGAGGAGCCGGCGGCACATATGATCCGGCCCCAGTTGGGGTCGCCCCCATGGACGGCACACTTGAAAAGGGGATAATCCGCGATGGCCCGGGCCGCTCTGGCCGCATCGGCCTTCGTAGCCGCCCCCTGGATCACCACCTTGAACATCCGTGTAGCCCCCTCCGCATCCAGGGCCATCTGCCGGGCCAGATCGGTGCACAGGTCCGTCACGGCAGCGGCGAACGCCCCGTACGCCTTTGAAGATCCCGTGATGGCCCGGTTGCCTGCCAGGCCGGACGCCAGGAGGATGCCGGTGTCGTTGGTGCTCTGGCGGCCGTCCACGGTCAGCTTGTTGAGCGACTCCCCCACGGCCTCTTTCAAGGCTCTGGCCAGCAAAGGCTTGCTGATCGCCGCATCGGTCGTAAGGAACAGCAGCGTGGTCGCCATGTTGGGTCCGATCATCCCGGCGCCCTTGACTGTGCCGGCGATCCGCACCTTCGCCCCCGCAAGCTCGATCTCGCGAAAGGCCTGCTTGCACCGCGTATCCGTGGTCATGATCGCCTGGGCAAAAGCGAATCCC
Organism: Sedimentisphaerales bacterium; assembly: GCA_016928975.1. Next base: position 17,787 of record JAFGJR010000145.1, read on the forward strand.
GCCTCCTGGGAATAGGACAGGCTGACGGCGGCCTTGATAATCCCCTCGGCGATCTTGTCCATGGGCAACTGCCTGCCGATGACGCCGGTGGAGGCCACAAGCACTTCGCGGGGCTCGATCCCCAGCCGTTTGGCCACCATCGCGCACATCTTTCTCGCGTTGGCGAGGCCCTTCTTGCCCGTGCAGGCATTGGCCGTGCCGGAATTGACCACCACGGCACGAGTCCTTCGGCTTTCTGCATGCTCCCTGCTGACTTCTATCGCCGCCGAGACGATCTTATTCGTCGTGAAGACCGCCGCCGCCGTAGCCCCCGTCGGACACACCAGCAGCCCCAGATCCGCCTTGCCCGAAATCTTGATCCCGCAAGCCAACCCCGCCGCCAAAAACCCCTTCGGGCTCGTCACCGTACCTCTTGCCATGTCTTTCTCCAATGATTCCGAAATGGAGCGTCCTATGTCCGCGATCTGCTCCTTTGGCCGATGATCGCGCAGATGTAGTCAAAAAGCCCTTCTTCCAAGTCCTTGGTTGACTGCCAACGTATTTGATTGTATTGGGCGGTATCGAAATGAACGTTGCTCACGTCATCCTTGCGAATGCTCCATATGACTGGCAGTCCCAGCCCCAAGGCATATCCTGCTTCGAAGTACACACCGTTGTTCTGCCCTGTAAGATCGGCCACGACAAACCGTGAATCCTTGATCTCAGCCATGATCTTGAAAATGATGTTCTGGCTGTGCGCATCCTCGTCTACCCGGTAGGGTGTGTACCCGGCTTTCAGTATTGCCGGTTTGATCGCGCCTTCCCAAATCGGGCTCATCGCGGTCGAGAACGACATGGCAACGAATCCTTGCGTTTTCTCTCTCAGATCGGAAGCATGCCTGTCGAGGTAGTCCCATCCGGCTGAGGTGATCATCGTGTTGTTGATGACGGTCTTGCTCTTCACCAAGCCGCGTTCTTCAAGTCCTCGAAGGTGGAACGCGCATTCCGTGGGATTGCTCGCATACGCGAGGGAGAAGTCCACGTCCAAGGTCAGATTGACCAACTCTCCCGGTGCACGCGATCGCCTTTCCAAGGCTTGGAGGAGCTTCAACTGTTTCTCTATCGGTCTGTAGTTCGGAAGGCTGGCCTGAACGATTTCGATTCGCTTTCTCGTGAGTTCTGGCGTTTCTCCTTGCTCGTTCTGCTCGCGAATCCATGCGGAAAGCTTGCGGTCAGATGGTGACTGCTCACGAACGGAAGACCATTCGAAGGAGACGGCGTACTTGCCGCAGACGGGACACTGGCAAGACTCCATATCGCCATTCGTGAGAACATCCCTCACGACGCCTTGATTGTGCTTGCAGATGGGACAGATGACAGTCTTAGGACTCATAGCCTTGCTCTCCCTGCATTTCCTCTTGAGGGTATCGATTCAGCATCTGACTTGCCTGCGCCTCTGATCTGAGGTCTACATGCTTGATCACGCGCTTGAAAACCTTGCCATCATCCAGCGGTGCCTGTCTTTCGTACCCACGAGTATGTGCCGATCATCTGTCCGTTCTCGTCCTATCAAGGTCGCCTGACCACCTGAGCTTGCCGCGAAATGACCTGATGTTCTCTTGCGGACGTGCACTCACGAGCAATCTCAAACCCTCTTCAATAGCCTGTTTCTTTGTCCTGAAGCCGGACGCCTCAAGAGCCGCCTTCATCAAGTCGTCATTGATCACCACGCTTATTCTCACGAGCACATCTCACTGAACATCGGCGCGATTGTACCCGGTCCTCACATGCACGCAAGTCTCCTCACAGGCTCGTCACATCTCCGGATCGGGGGTCGTTGAGGGGGCCGGGGCCGTTGGTGAGGTGGCCGGCTATGGCCATTTCGCGGAAGCCGGTCATGGGGTCGTAGAAGTCACGGCCCAGATCGACGGTGTTGACCATCATGCCGGGGCGGTTGGACTTGAGCTGGGCCGCGATCACGCCGTCGGGTTGAATGAAGCACGAGGGGTAGGGCGAGAAGTGGCCGCTGGAGTTGGTCATGCTCACCCAGAGGTGGTTCGTCGCGGCGTGGCACTGCATCGTCTGGCGCATGATGTGCGTGTGCACGCTGGGGCCTTTCTGCCGGGCGTTGTAGAACGATTGAAAAACGCACTGCACGCCCTGCTTGTAGAGCTCGCGATAGATCTCCGGGAAGCGCAGATCGAAGCAGATCAGCAGCGAGCAGGCGACGCCGTTGAGGGTGAATGTGACAAATCGATCGCCGGGCGTGTAGTAGTCCATATCGCCAGGTGTGCCGAATCGCTTGTCATAGCGGTCTACGATCTTGCCATCGGGACTGATGAGGTACAGGCTGTTGTGGGGCTTATTCGGCGGGGTCAGCGGGTGCGTGCTGCCCAGGACCACCCAGATACCCAGCCTGCCCGCCAGGTCCATGATCTTGAGTGTCTCATACTTGAGCAAGTCCCAATCGTACTGCGCAAAATCAGTCAGGTCCGTGCCTACATACCCACTCAACGCGCACTCGGAGAAATGAGCGACATCCGCATCCGCCTTGCGGGCCCTGTGCATGAACCGCCGGATGCTGCGTGCGTTGGCCGCAATCGACTCCCCGACGGCAAACTGGCACGTGGCAATTGTGAGTACGCCGGCCTTCATTTGTCCGGCTCCTCCGGGAAGACCCTGTTCATCACTTCGAGTGCGAATCGGGTCGAGACGGTGGCCGGGCCGCCGCCCATCTCGATGCCGACCTCGACGGCCTCCAGGATCTCCTGCTGCGTGGCGCCGGCCTTGGCCGCCTGCTTGATGTGCCATTGCATGCAGGACTCGCAGTCGATGACGACGGAAATGCCCACGGCGATCAGTTCCTTTTGCTTCTTCGGCAGGGCGCCGTCGGAATACGCGGCCTTCTCCATCTCCAGGAAGGCCTTGTAGACCGTGGATTTCATCGACAGCAGCTTCTGGTGCGCCTGCTGCCTCCTCTGCGAGATTTCGTCGAGCTGGTTCATAGCACCTGCTCCCGGTGACCTGTCTATTTCAGTCCCATCGTCTCTTCGACGCCGAAGAGGATGTTCATGTTCTGAATGGCCTGGCCGCTGGCGCCTTTCGTCAGGTTGTCGATCGCGGAGAAGACCACGACCACGTCTTTGACGAACGTGGGGAAGAGGTGGCAGTAGTTCGTGCCCGTGACGTCCTTGATCGCCGGGGCGGTCTTGCCGACCTGGACGAAAGGCTCGCCCTTGTAGAAGTCCTTGTAGAGGGACAGGAGCTTGTCGCTGTCCACATCGGCCCTGGGCCGGCAATAGACCGTCGAGAGGATGCCGCGGTCGAATGGTCCGACGTGCGGCTGGAAGAGAATACCCACCGGTGAACCTGCCACCTCGCCGGCGATCTGCTCCATCTCCGGCATGTGTCGGTGCGTGCCGATCCCATACCCGAAGAGGTTCTCGTTCATATTCGGGAAATGGAACTTCACGGAAGGGTTCTTGCCGGCGCCGGAGGCGCCTGTCACGGCGTTAACGATCATCGAATCGGTTTGGACGAGTCCTTCACGCAGCAAGGGAGCGACAGCCAGCAGGGCGCCGGTTGGGAAGCAGCCCGGGTTGGCCACGAGCCTCGTCTTCCGGATCCGCTCGCGATACAGTTCCGGCAGGCCGTAGACCGCCTGGGCCAGGTTCTCCGGATCGACGTGTTTCTGGTAGAAATTCTCGTAAACCGCCACGTCCTTGAGCCGGTAGTCGGCGCTGAAGTCGATGACCCTGACGCCAGCTTTGAGCAACTGCGGCACAAACTGCATCGACACCTTGTGCGGCAGGCAGCACAACGCCACATCGGCGGAATCGGCAAGCTTCTTGAAATCCAGCGGCTCGACCAGCAGCTCGCATCGGCCCCGGAACTCCGGGAAGATCTCCTGCATCGGCCCACATTCCTCCGGCAGGGCGGTCAGGTAGGTCGCCTCTGCCCGGCTGTGGCGCAGCAGGATTCGAATCGTCTCGGCGCCAGTGTAGCCACTGGCGCCAATGATCGCAACTCGTATCATGGCCATCCCCTAAGAGCCTCTAACAGAATGAACACGCACGCACGTCATTCCCGCGAAGGCGGGAATCCATGCACGCACCGAACAGAACTGGACCCCCGTCTGCGCGGGGGTGACATGATCCAGGAACCATCTTGCCGGAGCTCCATAGAAAAACAGCCGCTAAGGTTACCTCGGCGGCTGTCGTTATCCAGTGAATTGTCCGAGATCGACTAACGTTTCGAGAACTGGAATCTCCGCCTGGCGCCGGCCTGTCCCGGCTTCTTCCTCTCGACCATCCTCGGATCGCGGGTCAGGTGACCGCCGTCGCGTAAAGGCTGGATGTAGTTCTCGTCGTAGTTCCTCAGGGCTCTTGCCAATCCCAGCAGGGCAGCCCCGGCCTGGCCCGTGACGCCGCCGCCGTTGACGTTCACGAACACGTCAAACGCCTTCTCGGCATTGACCGTCTTGAGCGGCGCCAGGACGGCCGAACGGTCCTGCTCTCTCACGAAGTACTTGTCCAGCTCCCGCTTGTTGATGATGAGCTTTCCGTTGCCCGGCCGAATCCGCACGCGGGCCACAGAGGTCTTCCGTCGCCCGGTGCCCCACCAGTAGCCGTACTTCTGCTTGCCCTGATTGCCGGCCCGGATCGTCTGCTTGGGCTCCGCGGCTTCTGGGGTCGGTTTCTGCTCTACCGCTACGTTCTGTGGCTGTGTGTCTGTCATATTCTTCTATTCCGCTTAGGATAACTCGATCTTCTGGGGTTGCTGCGCCTGGTGCTCGTGGGTAGGACCGGCGTACACCTTGAGCCTGCGGAACATGTGCCGAGCAGAGCGGGTCTTGGGGAGCATCCGCCGGACCGCCAGCTCGATGACCTCCGCCGGCCTCATTCCCTTCTGGTGTTGATAACTTCTGATCTTGTGCCCGCCCGGATAGCCGGTGTACCAGTCGTATTCCTTGGTCTGTTCCTTGTCGCCGGTCATCCGCACCTTCTCGGCGTTGACCACGATTACGAAATCGCCGCAATCGGCCTGAGGCGTGTAGGTGACCTTGTTCTTGCCCATCAGAATCGGTGCGATCTTGGCCGCCAGTCGGCCCAGAACCGCCCCATCGGCGTCGAACAACCACCACTTGCGCTCCACCTCTTGCATCTTGGCCATGTACGTCTTCATAGGCATACTCTCTTCTCTTTCAGGCATAGAAACCCTGGATTTTAGCAGCCAAGCCGGCTATGTCAAACCATTTTGCCGGCTACTTTCCAGATTTCTGCGGCCAGGTCCACACATGAGGACAAGGTCAATCACAAAGCTACTTGTCTCCAGATTCACCCCTGCAATTTTGCATTTGAAATGCATAATTGCATAGATGGTAGCAGAATCATAGGTTATTATGTCAAGCATGTATATCAGAAGAATCGCTGAAATAACTTTAGAGAGCATTTTGAACGAGTCGAAAGTGGGGCTTATCCTCGGCGCTCGCCAAGTAGGGAAAACCACATTGGCGGAGCATGTGCTCGCTGGTCGCAACGCGTTGTTCCTCAACTTCGATGTTGAGATCGATAAGCAGCGGTTTTTGGCCGCCGCCACGTTGACTCCGGCCGATGGACTGAAGAGCCTGGGAAATCCGCACGTGCTCGTGGTGGATGAGGCTCAGCGCCTCCCCCAAACCCCACGTATCGTCAAAGGGTGGCACGACATGCGGCTGCCTGTGAAGATCCTGTTGCTCGGCTCCTCCAGTCTGAATCTTCTCGATCAGGCGGCAGAGAGTCTCACGGGACGAAGTCGCAAGCTTCTGCTGCCGCCGTTTGTATTCGAGGAATCGTTGCGTTCTCAAGGCTGGTATTCGCACGCTTACACTCCCGAAATCCTTGAGAGGCAATTCGCTGCCCCATTGCGTGCCTTCCTCATGCAGTCTCTCGTTTTCGGTTCCTATCCCGAAGTTGTCTTGGCCGAGGACAGGCCGCGTCTGTTGCGGGACCTCAGCTCCGACTATCTCTGGAAGGACATCCTTCAGACCGGTCTGGTCAAGTCGCCGGACCTCATCAAGCGATTGCTCACCCTCTTGGCGCACCAAGTTGGAAACGAGGTCTCCACGCAGGAACTCGCGACGCAACTGGCAATGGCTCGACCCACCGTGGAGAGGTATCTGGATTTGCTTGAGCAGACCTACGTGGTGTTCCGCCTGCCCTCGTTCAGCACCAACGCGCGTAAGGAAATTGCGCGGAGCAAGAAGGTGTTCTTCTGGGATACCGGGATTCGCAATGCCCTCTTAAATGCCTTCGCGACTGAGGAGCTTCGCCCGGACATCGGGGTTCTGTGGGAGAATTGGGTGATTGCCGAAGCGGCCAAACGCAACCTGCTGCTCGGTTGCCCGGGTGAGCTTTTCTTCTGGCGTTCGCGGGCGCAGTCCGAAGTGGACCTAGTCATCAAGACAGGCGACCAGGTACAGGCATTCGAGATTAAGTGGCAGCCGAAGCGGGTAGCCACCCGTGCTTTCTCATCCATGTATGGCATCAAGGTGCAACTGGTTACCTCGCACGATTTCCTCACCACCGCCCCGTGGTCGCATGGAAACGACTTCCCCCGACAAGCGATCTATTCCCATTGACTCGTGCAGTCCGTCTCTGGCACCAATCTCTGCCTCACAGCACCCTGCGTCTACGCAGCCAGCCGACCAGACCAGCGCCCGTCCCCGCCAGCAGGACGGCGCCGGGTGCAGGGGTCGCGGTGGCGTCGTAGGTTGCCGTGTAGATCTCGCAATCAGGCCAGTCCCCGGCGAACCACACCACGTTGGTGCCTGAGATATCGAGACCCTCTGCGAGGGTATTATTATTGGTTAGCTGCCCCGCAAAGTTGCTGTAGACCTCCCAGTCAGAACCATCCTCGCCCACCCACACCACATTTGTGCCGGAGATGGCGGGGTCGGAATCGGTGGTGCCATTGTTGGTCAACTGTCCGGCGAAGTTGCTGTAGATTTCCCAGTCCGAACCGTCCCAGCCGATCCAAACCACATTCGTGCCAGAGATGGCAGGACGCAAATCGTCAGTGTTGTTGTTAGTCAACTGTCCGTCGAAGTTGCTGTAAATCTCATAGTCGGAACCATCCCAGCCCATCCACACCACATTCGTTCCTGAGATGTCGGGCCATATATCATCGGCGCTGTTACTGGTCAACTGCCCCGCAAAGTTGCTGTAAATCTCAGAATCAGAGCCATCCGGGCCAAACCATACGACGTTCGTACCTGAGATGGCTGGGCCTTGTTCTGTGATGGAATCATGAGTGGTCAGCTTCCCGCCAAAAAAGTTGGTGTAGACGTCCCATCCAAAACTGCCCCCGCCTACCTACACCACATTCGTGCCGGAGATGTCTGGGGCCTCATCGGGCGTGCTGTTATCGGTCAACTGGCCTGCAAAGTTGCTGTAGATGTCGTCGTCAGTACCATCCCAACCCTCCCACACCACGTTCGTACCCGAGATGGCGGGGTGGTAGTTGGCGATGCTGTTGTTCGTCAACTGCGTGATCGTCCAGCCGGCTTGGGCAGGCGTGACGGCACACACCATCAACCCGACAAGCGTGAGAAGCAGGATCCGCGAGATGTGACCACTTGCACCGTGTGCTCGTCTGTTCATCTCATCACCCTGTCAAGCCCCAATGCCAAACGTTCTCTCACTCACAGCAATGTCACAATGTCCGCCGACGCCGCAGCCAGCCGACCAGACCAGCGCCCATGCCAGCCAGCAAGACACCGCCGGGTGCAGGTACTGTGGCACTGTCCCAGTTGGCCATGTAGACCTCCCAGTGTCCATCGTATCCCAGCCATGCCACGTTCGTGCCTGAGATGGCAGGTCTGGAACTGTTCCTGGTCGTTAGTTGCCCTGCAAAACTGGTGATGATGCCTCCTTCGTTCACCCACACAACATTCGTGGCCGAGATATCAGGAAAACGATCATCGGTGTTGTTGTTGGTCAATTGGCCTGCAAAGTTGCTGTAAACCTCAAAGTCCGTGCCATCCCAGGCGGACCAAACCACATTTGTGCCAGAGATGGCGACCGACTCATGGTTGGTGCTATCAGTGGTCAACTGTCCTGCGAAGGTGCTGTATATCTCGGAATCCCAGACATCGCCGCCGATCCATACGACATTTGTTCCTGAGATATCAGGATATGTGTCATAAAGGCTGTCGTTGGTCAACTGCCCGGCATAGTTGGTGAAGATGTCAAAACCAACAGAGAAGCCCTGCCATACGACGTTCGTG
>JAFGJR010000146.1 GCA_016928975.1 Sedimentisphaerales bacterium
AAGGTCTTGGAGCTACCCAGGCACACAATGTTGGAAGGAGAATGAAAATGGCAGCGATCAACACAATACGACGAATGGCGATTCTGGCCTTGTTGCTCAGCACGGCCAGCCTTCTGCACGCGGGCGAGATTACAGTCATCAATTGGAGCGGTTCTCTGGACGTACCCGACAATGACGAGTACGCCACATCCTACATGGTCAGCCGCGCTCCGTCCGGGGCCATCGTCGACCTGGGTGCCTACGAGCGCGGCTCGTAGGCGATCTTGCACCGCCGCTGCGAACGACGGCGTGAGTTGTGCGTAAAAAGAGTCCTCTTTGGAAGGGGTAGAAAGATGAGAGCGGTACGAATCGCAGCTTTGTTGGGTGTGTTATTGACAGGGGTGGGCGACAACCAGCTTGCTTTCGCCCAACAGTACCTTGCTGATTCCGGTTTCGATACCAGTGGCGACAGTACCGCCCTGCGAGCCAACTCGTCGGGTCAAGACTGGTATGAAAGCAGGCAGGACAGCTCACCTGGACCAACTCTTCTGACCCTCGACACCAGCAACGTGGGCGGCAACAGCTCGAAGAAGGCGAAACTCACCTCCAGCACCGCTAACCCCGGCGGCAACGCCTATCTGACCCAGGAGTTCAGCTCCCCACAGACGGGGCGTTTTACAGCGCAGTGGCGCATCTATGTGGATTCCATCACCAATATCTCCGGCCATCCCGACTGCGCCGGCTGGATGATGATCGGAGACGATTCGGATTCCAGCAGCAAGGGACCGAACGCCAGCGACAGTGAGCGGTTCGTCTACATGGCGTTCCTCAAGAATGGCGGCGGCACCAGTGGCACGATGGATTTGGTGGCGATGGAGAGATACGTAACGACGCTGACTCCCATCGCATCGAATCTGTCCCTTGATCGCTGGTATACGATACGAGTTGACGTGGACCCGACCACGGACTCGTACGACGTGTATATAGATGGCAAACCCATCATAGCCTCATGGCCTTCAAGAAAGGTCAAATCCAGCGTCACCCATATCAGTTTCGCCCAGTGGAACGACGGCGCCGGCACCTTCTACGTGGACGATGTCACCGCGGGGCCGCTGCAAGCGCCGCCAATGGGTCACTGCACAGGCCCCTGGCCGCCGGCTGTCGAGGTGTACCCGGAGAACCCTACCCCCTCGGACAACATTACTCTGACCTTCTCCTACACCTATCCGTGCAACTGCCCACCCTACCGTCTGAGCACCGTCACGCGGGACGGGAGCTCAATCTACGCTCGGTTCTCGCAGGTCGTGTGTGTTGTCTGTGACCCGCCGGAAGTGTGCTACTCGGAGAGCGAGGGGATCGGCCGCCTCCCGGCCGGCTGCTACGATGTCTACGTGAATGATGCAGGGGGCCCCGTCCCCATGGCCGCCGGGGAGGAGTACACGAAGGTCTTCACCTTCTGTGTGGAAGATGAATGTCGTGTGGCGGCGGTAGCCCAGCCGGCCACGAACATTCAGTGTGCCTCGGCCACGCTCAACGGACGGATCACGGACGACGGCGGCGAGGCCTGCCAGTACAAGTTCCGCTTGATCGAGGAAGGGAACGCAAGCTACCAGGAAACGTCCTGGACAGGCTCCAAACAGGCTGGCGAATCGTTCAGTTGGGCAGCCTCCGATCTGAAATCCGGAGTCAAGTACTGCTTCGCCGTCAAGGCCCAGAACTCCCGCTGCGAATCGGCTTGGAGCAGCGACCAGTGTTTCACGACGGGACTGTTGCAGGTCGAGACCCAGGCGGCTACCGCCGTCACGTGCAGCTCGGCCACGCTGAATGGCAAGGTCACAGATGGCGGCGGCGTCGCGTGCCAATACAAGTTCCGGTATAGGAGGGATGGCACCACGACCTACACTGAAACCGCTTGGACCGGCTCCAAGACGACCGGCCAGACTTTCAGCCAGGCAGTCACCGGATTGAGTCCGACGACGAGGTACTACTTCGCCGCCAAGATCAAGAACCCGTCCTGCGAGAGTCCGTGGGGGACCGAGCTGAACTTCATGACGGTGTCCTCGCAGGTCGAGACGCAGGCGGCCACAGATATCAAATGCAACGGCGCCACTCTCAACGGCCGAGTCGTCGCCGACGGCGGCGAGGCGTGCCAGTACCGATTCCGCTATAGGCGGGCCGCCGATGCGACCTACTCCTACACGAGCTACGTCGGCTCCAAGCAAACCGGGGAAACCTTCAGCCAGGCGATCACAGGCCTGGAGCCGTGGACCCGATACTACTTCGCCGCCCAGATCAAGAATTCCGGCTGCGAGAGCGCGTGGGGCAGTGAGCTGAACTTCCTGACCACGCTGAGCGTGGAGACCCGAGCGGCCACGGACATCACGTGTACCATGGCCACTTTGAACGGCAGGATCGCGGACGATGGCGGTGCCGCGTGTCAGTACAAATTCCGGTACAAGAAGGACGGCGACACCACCTACACGGAAACCGCCTGGACCGGCTCCAAGCGGACCGGCGAGACCTTCAGCCAGGTGGTTTCCGGGCTGAGTATGGGGACCAAGTACTACTTCGCCGCCAAGGCCAAAAATGGCACCTGCGAGACGCCGTGGGGCACTGAGCTGACGTTCACGACAATGAAGCTTCCCACGGCGACTGCCCAGGCGGCCACGGCCATCGGTCTGTACTCCGCTACGCTCAATGGCAAGCTCACCGATGATGGCGGTGGCGTCTGCCAGTATCGCTTCCGATATAGGAAGGAAGGCGGGGCGACGTACACTCAGACCGATTGGACCGGCTCCAAGCGGACCGGGGCGACCTTGAGTCAGCCCATATCGGGGCTGAGCCAGAGCACGAAGTACTTCTTCGCCGCACAGGCCAAGAACGCCGAATGCGGCGAGGGGGCCTGGAGCAGCGAGTTGAGTTTCACCACGCTCACTCTGACGAAACCCACGGTGACCACGCTGCCTGCCACCAATGTCCGGGAAGCGAGCTTCACGACGGTCGGCAAGATCGTCAAGGACGGCAACGATGTCTGCCAGTATCGGTTCCGGATCACGCGGCCACTGGCTCTCACTACCGGAAGGTTCCCTCCGGGCAGGATTCCCCGGATCACGGCCTTGAGCGACCCCGGAATGACCGTGGACCTTCGCTACACCTATACTTCCTGGACCGGGGCGCGGCGGACCGGTGAGTCCTTCAGCGAAGACATCAGCTCACTCGATCCCAACACCACGTATCATATCGCCGCACAGGCCAAGAACGCCGCAGGAGAGAGCGCCTGGGGCGAGGAGGTGGATGTCAAGACTCTGGCGATTGCCGTGATCAAGGATCTCCGCAGCAGACACAGTTCTACGAGCAGGCACGTGTACTTCCTGAATGGGGTCTCTCTGTTCCCTCTGGACCCAGAGAAGTTCACGGTCAAGATCAACTGGGCAGGACTCGAGCCGGGCAAGGTCCAATGGCGGACGCCCAAGGGGACCTATGAGGACACCTGTGCGACGGGCCAGACTGAGGTATCTCGCTCCTTCGACATGGGCACAGAGTTCGGCGTGGGAGGCAAGCTCCAGGTCCGGGCAGTCCCCAAGGTCGCCGGCAAGGAATCCGCCTGGGTGACGGCCAACTTCACGGTCATGGCGCCCCCGCCCGGTGTCCCGACCGGTTTGTTCATAGCCGTCGAAGAAGAGGAAGTCAATGGGACCGCGGGGCTGGGGTACATCACGACGTTCCCATTCTTCATGGATCTTTTCGGCCAGACGACTCCGGGCAGTCAGATACCAAGGGATCTTAAGGGCTTTGGCGGGCGCGATATCGGCATTCGCGCGAGCGTCTGGGTGCTGTTCGTGGCCGTCAGAGAGGGCAACGCTCAGTTCGTCATGATGCCACCGTTACCCTTCACCACGGACACCTCGGTTACGCTTGCAGGCGCATATACCTATGGCCCGGCCACGCTTGAGGTCTCGGTGACCTTCACGAACGGGAAATGGGAGGTCAAAGGCGTACTGACGATCGGCGTTCATGAGAAGAAAGCTTTCCCCATCGGACAATGGGGGCCATTCTATGCCAGGGGCTGGGTGAGCGTGAACTTTGAGGCCCAGATCATCACTACCGGCTGGGGGCCCGGGCTCAATCCCGATTGGAACGGGAGCATTTTCCTTCAGCCCGGGCTGGGGATCGCCGGCGGGATCGGCATCGGGAACGTCGCGGGCTGCGAGTTGTACGTAGAGGGCGGGCTCGAGCTGCTCCTGACGTTCCCCGGGGACGACCCGTTGGCGAAGCTCTGCATCTACGTCAAGGGAGGAGTCCAGTGCTACTTCCTGTGGTGGGATACGAGCTGGGAGCCGGTCTACGAGCACTGGTGTCTCGTGGATCAATTGAGCTCGCAGGGTCTCCATGGTACAGCCGCGTCGTCCGGGCTTGACCAGATCCTTCTGGGTAGTGGCTGCCCGGAGTTTGGTTGCCTTGTCAAGGATCCGTCGAGATTCAAGCTGATGGACCGCAACTACCTCGGGCCGGACTACGCCGTGTGGCTGCCGGAGGCCTCTGAAGACGACGTCCGCAACGCCGGCGACCTGACCGCGCTTGCCGCCACGGCTGAGCCGCAGGCCAACACCGGGGAAGAACAGGTTCTGCAATCCAACGTCTTCAAGATGTCGGTGCCTACGATAGCCTCCGACGACGACGAGCCATTGCTGGCCTGGGTCTATGATGATCCGAATCGGTCCAGCATCAATCGCACGCAGATCGTGTTCAGCATGTCGGACCAGGGGACGTGGACCCCGCCCAGTCCGATCCATGACGACGGGACCGGGGACTTCTCCCCGCAATTGACCGTGCTTCCAAACGGGCAGATCCTCTGCGCATGGGAGAACATCAACCGAGTGCTGTCGGACAGTGAGAATCTGACTGCCGCGGCTTCTGCGATCGATATCGCCGCGGCCTCCTACGACAGCACCAGCGGGCTCTGGAGCACGCAGGCCCTGACGAACGACTCCCATATGGATCGAAGCCCGCACATCGCCGCGGGGGACAACAACACGGCCATGGTCGTCTGGATCACCAATGAGAAAAATGACGTGATGGGCAAAGACGCCACGGCTCTCAACACGATCCAATACAGCCTGTGGGACGGCAGCGCCTGGTCAAAACCCGGCACGGCGGCTACGAAGATTGGATACATGCTCAAGACCTCTGCCCTGGCCTACGATGGCACACAGGCAGTGTATGTCTACGCGATAGACGCCGACTGGGATACCGCCACCGATAAGGACGAGGAGCTCTATGCCCTCGTGTACGACGACGCTCGATGGTCACAGCCCATACGACTGACCAACGACACGGTCGTGGACGCCAATCCCCAGGTCGTGTACGACCGGGGCGAGCCGCTCATGGTCTGGTACAGGGATGGCAACCTCGTCAGTTGCCGCAGCTTGTTTACCACGAATCTGCAGCAGATCATTGGCACCGACATCGTCGGGGGCATGGAGTTCCACCTGGCCAAGAGCTCTGACGGGCGCATCTCCCTGGTCTGGAGTGACGTCTCGCCGCAGGTTCAGGGCACCGATATCTTCACGGCTACGTATGACCCGACGTTCGGCCTTTGGAGCAATGCCTATCCGCTGACCTCGGACAAGGCCGTAGAGAAGGCTATAGCCGTCACGTACGCAGGGTCAGACGAGTTAGCTCTGGCGTACGACAAGGTCGAGATGACAATCAACGACCAGGGCATTCCTGAGCCGAACCAGACGAGTCTGTGCGTGCTGCGACACGCGTTCGGAAGGGATGTCGCCGTGGCGGCGACGGACATCACGTTCGATCCGGCTAATCCGGCGCCCGGCGACGAAGTCCAGATCACAGCCGTCATCCGCAACCTGGGAGATGTGGCGGAGGCTGACGTACATGTGACGTTCTATCATGGCGACCCGAACGAGGACGGCGTGCAGATCGGCAATCCACAGACCATCCCGGGCCCCATACCCGCCGCTGGCTCGGGTACGGCTACGGTCTCCTGGACGATTCCGCAGGTCAATAGCCCGCAGCAGATCTACGTGGTCACCTCCATCGCCGACGATTCTCCAGTTGGTTCACCGGAGCGGACTCTGGCCAACAACATCGCCCACGTTGCACTGATGGCCCCGGATCTGACTGTGAGGTCCATCTTCGTGGAAGCGACCGGCTACAAGGCGCGGAGTATCACAGCGAGAATAGCGAATGCAGGGGCAGTGGCTGCCCGGAACATCGATGTGACGATCCGCAGAGACTCCGCCCAGAGTCAGGTGTTGAAGAGCTTCACCATCGCGGCCCTCGACGCCAATACCGTCGAGGAGCTGCGTTTCGACTGGGACATCTCAGCGGAGGACTTCAACGATCCTGAGGTCCTTCTGTACGTCGTCGCCGACGGGAGTCACTCCATCGCCGAATCGGACGAGAACAACAATACGAGCCTATGTGTGGTCCAAGTGAGCATGAAGGGCGACGTCACCGACGACGGCAGCGTCGATGAAACGGATCTGGCCGTCCTGACGGAGCGCTGGCTCGACACGAGCGAGAGCCCGAATTGGCTGCCAGGCTGCGACCTGGACCACAACGGGCGCATCGATGCTGTGGACTTTGCCATCCTGAGCAGAAACTGGCATCGGGAGGCGGCGTGGCACACGGAGTGACGGTCGCACTCCTCTGACAACCAATGGCCCGTCGCGTCATGTAGAGATGTGCGACGCTTTCATGCTTGTGGCTTTGCGGTAGCCGGTGACAATCAGATCGAGGCTCGGCTTCACCTCCGCGATAGCGTAGGCGTTGTTCTCTCGGCCGTGACCCTCCACGACGGCCTTGAGCGTGTAGTAGTGGGTGCCGTCGATGAGACTATAGGCACCCGCGTGGTAGTGGCCCTGAAAGATGGCGAGCACCTTGCCCGATGTTTGCAGGACCTGACGGACCTCGGAGGCGTTCTTCACATAGACGGAGCCCGTTCCGTCGAGCAACTGGTGGACGAAAACGACGACCGGGTCGCAAGAGCCAGCGAGATCCTGGCGAAGCCAATCGAGCTCGTGCCCGGGGATACTGGCGTCCGTCCAATCGAAGTTGCCGTGATCGTAGTCGCTGCCGTCGGCCTTGGAGTTGGCATCGAGGACGATGCCGTGCAAGCCCCTCACGTCGAACGAGTAGTAGCTGCGGCTGCGGTCGATGCCGGTATTCTCGATATTCGCGAGGAACTGCTGCTTCGAGAGGCTGTCCATATCGTGGTTGCCGAGGACATGGTACGTCGGGCCCCGGAATCGCTGAAACACCGCTTCCGCGCGCTGCAAGTACCGCAGGGTCCGGCGCTCGACGGGCGGCCTGTCCTGGTCCTTGAAATCGCCAAGCTCAACGAGGAAGTCGACTCGCTCGGCGTTCATCCGGATGACACATTCTGCCAGCTTGTCCAGTGACTCACGATAGAAACGAGTGCCCACGGCATCGGCATCGGCGTAATGACAATCGGTGACGATTCCGAATCGAATGGACCGCCGGCTGCAAATAGACCGCCAGTCGGGCGCACAGGACAGCCCCGCCGTTGCAGCAGCGGCTGCCGCTGAACGCAGGAAAGCCCTGCGGCTGATTCTCCAACACTGACCGGCACACACCATGTGCGTCACACCTCTTCGAGACCTCTCGTCGATTCGTCGCCGTCACCTTTCACACACTTCCGCAAACATACAGACTGCCGTCCCCGGATGCCAGCAGAGACGTAGAATCTTGTGTCTGTGCATGGACAAGCGAGCATCCATCGACGTATGATTGGCCTATTCGGATGTCAGACTTCGAAATCGCGAAGACGAGGGAAAGGGGACACATATGCCATCGACCGGCGGACAAGGATATAGGATTTGGATCGCGTCTCTCGCGCCTTTTGCGCGAGAGGCCAGAGGATTCACGTTCGCTGGCGGAACATTCAGATCGGAGGATCGGATTGGCACGGATTGATATGGAGCGCGCATGATGACGAGAATTCTGAATTTGCTGACCCTGGGTGTCTTGCTGCTGTCGCATGGGGCGCATGCGCAGGGTACCTCACCACAAGGGATAGACGCGTTTGAACAGAACCGTCGCCTGGGCCGGGGCGTGAACGTGCTCGGCTACGATCGGATTTGGAAGGATCGCAGCCACGGACGATTCCAGGCCGAGCATTTCCGCCTGATCCACGAGGCCGGCTTCAGCCACGTGCGGATCAACCTGCATCCCTTTCGTGACTGCGGCAAGACAATCACCGAGTCATACCTCGAAACGCTGGACTGGGCTATCGAGCAGGCCCTGGCCAACAAGCTCATGGTGATGGTCGATTTTCACGAGTTCAACGCGATGGCCCGCGACCCCAATGGGCTTAAGGACCGATTCCTCGCGACGTGGACGCA
>JAFGJR010000147.1 GCA_016928975.1 Sedimentisphaerales bacterium
GACACGGTGACCATGGCCCCGGCCAGGAAGCAGAACATCACGCCGTTGGCGAGGTTATAGAGCGTCACGAGCTGCCGTCCGCAGATCTTCTCCAGTTGGTAGTACAGCGTGAGCCTCGCGCGGGTGGCGATCGGGGCGCACAGGAAGACCCAACTTAGCACGGCCAGCACGTTGCCTGCGATGAGTCCGACGACGACGTCGAACGCGCTGACGCCCGCCGCGACGAACAGCGGGCCGATCATCAGTTCGGTTCCGGCCGTGTGCTCGCCGGCGTACATCCCGATGAAGCTCTTGAAGCCGAGCAGGCGATTCTGCGGCACCGGCTCCCGCTCGAATTCACTGCCACCGTGTTTCTGCTCTGGTTGCTGTTCCGTACTCATGCGGCTGTTCCTTTAACGTGACCCAGACTCACTGTTGCAGCTACGCGCGTTTGACGAGCACCTCGGCCTCGTAGGCTTTCACCTCGGCGAGCCATGCGTCGCCGACCGGTACATTCGATTGCAGGCAATAGTAATCCCACACGGCTCCGAAAGGTAGCGTCTTCAGTTCCTCCAGCGCGGCCAGACGAGAGGCAAAATCGCCTTTGGCTTCCATTCGCAGAAGCTTAGCGGTCGGCTCCAGCAGAGCCAGCAGCAGCGCTTTGACCATGCATCGTGTGCCGATGGTCCAGGCGGCGATGCGATTGATACTCGCGTCGAAGAAATCCAGACCGATGTGGGTCCGGTCGAGATAGTCGCCGCGGACAAGCTCCTGTGCCAGGGCCTGCAACTCGTCAGACAGAATGACGACGTGGTCGCTGTCCCATCGCACGCCGCGACTGACGTGCAGCAGGATTTCATCGACGAAGGTCATCACGGCGGAGATCTTGTCCGCGACCGACTCCGTCGGGTGGAAATGACCCATGTCCAGGCACAACAACGTCTCGTTCGCGATGGCATAGCCGAGGTAGAACTCGTGCGAGCCGACGACGTAGCTTTCCGAGCCGATTCCGAACAACTTCCCTTCAACCGCGTCCAGCAGGTGCTTGCGATTCATCGGCTTGGCGTGGATCTCATCGAGCGATTTCCGCAGCCGCTCCCGCGGGCCTTTGCGGTCCGCCGGGATGTCCTTGTATCCATCGGGAATCCAGGTATTCGTTACACAGGGCGTGCCCAACTCTCTACCCATGTAGGCTCCGATCTTGCGGCAGGCGATGCCATGCTCGACCCAGAACCTGCGGATGCCCTCGTTGGCGCTGGACAGGGTGAAGCCGTCAGCGGCCTTGGGGTGCGAGAAATACGTGCCGTTGAAGTCCATGCCGAGTCCATTGGCCCTGGCCCACTGGACCCAGCCCTTGAAATGCCTGGGCTCCAGCTCGTTGCGATCCACCCTGCCTTTGGTCTCGGCGTACATCGCATGCAGGTTCAATCGGTGTTTGCCCGGGATCAGGCTCAGGGCCTTTTCGATGTCAGCGCGTAGCTCGTCAGGAGTCCTCGCCTTGCCAGGGTAGACGCCGGTCGCCATAATCCCACCGCCGGTGAGCCCCTCGGCGTTCTCGAACCCGCCGACGTCATCTCCCTGCCAACAATGCAGAGAGATCGCGACCTTACGGAGACGCCGCATCACCTGATCGGTATTGACGCCGTACTCTGCATAACGCTCGCGCGCCAGCCTGTATGCCTGCTCGATCTGTCTCGTCTTTGCCATGACGGTCCTCCTATTTCTGTGGCGCGACTCTCAGGGCCTCTCTGTCGGGCAGCTTGGGGAAGGTCGCATGCGGCTCGGCCTGGTACCAGTAGGCGACCGATGCGATATCATCCTCTTCCTGCAAATAGGTCCCGTCCTTGTTCCAGCCGAGTGCCTGAATCGTCACACGCAAGTCTTTCTCGAACCGGACGGGGTCGGTGATGTGCCAGCGATACAAGCCGAAGCGTTGGCCGACCTCGTAGATCTTGTCGGGCGGAAGGACCTGGGCCAGACCGGTATACGGCGTGGAGAACGTCTGGTACTTCTTCGTCGCACGGTTCTCGAAGTTGTACGAGCCGCAGAAGTAATCTTCGGTTCCTGTGCCGGCGATGGTCGGGAATTCCTTGTCGCCATCCATGTAGAATTTGATCTCGCCTTCGCCCCACCAACCCGGGCTGTGGACTTCCCACGCGAGGTAGGTGCCGACGTAGTGGCCCCGGCCTTGGATGCCGTCGACGATCGTGAAGAGGCCCTTGGCCTTCAGTGGCGATTCGCGACGATACTGTGCGTGGAAGTAGCCCATGCTCTGTGGCACATCGGTCAGCGTGTAGTTGATCTGGTAGTAGAGCGTCATGTCCTTGTCGTCGAGGTTCTCCATAGTGACCTTCGCGCTCTTGCGGAAGGGCATCTGCCAGTAGCTGTTGAACGCGCTGCCCGGATTCACGCAGATCGCCAGGGAGTTGATCTGGGCGTACTGGCCCCAGCCGCAGGCGAAGAAATGGCTCATCGGGACCTCCACTGACGGCTCAGTCTCGCCGTCCCAGTAGAAGCGGAGGATGTAGAGTTGAGTTTTATCGAGCGGGGCAGGCGTCATCCAGATTTGCTGGATGGCACCGGAGCCGTTGATCTCCCCCATGGTGAACGTGGACCTGGCGGGAATTCTTACCGACGGCGAGACCTTCCAGCCCTGACCCAGGTTGCGCGCGGCGTTCTTGCCGGTGCCTTCGGTGGCCATGCCGGCCTTGCCTTTCTCGCCGGTGAAGTTCTCCGGACTGATCGAGCGCGTCTGAGCGTTCGACAATCGCGGCAGGTCACCGATGTCCGTGCCCAGGCCGTTGAAGCTCCGGCCCTGTGCGAACAGGTCGGTCGCTGCGAAGCAAACCAACCCACAAATCGCGGCGAACAGCATGCATGAGCCGGTTCCAGATCGGTGCGAGATTCTCCCCGTCCTTCTCATTTCCTTTTCCTTTCCCTGCGTGATACCAAGAGTCATTTCTTTGGATACCCGTCGAGCAGTCTGTTCTCCGCTTCGGCGGTCCACAGACCGTCCTTCAAGGCTGCTGCAACCTCCGGCATCTTGTCGGTGAGCTCCTCCAGTCGCGTCAGGCCGAGGCCTTTGCAGACCGGGTACACCATGATCTTGCCGGCGATGGACCGGTTCTCGACCGCTCGAATGCCATCGACCGCACCGTCAAGCCCCGAGACGGCGGCCACACTGACGTTGGTGTCCAGCCGGCCCGTCTCAACCTTCTCCAGCATGCGCTTCATGTCGTCGAGCGTCGAGCCGCTGGTGCCGATGAGATACAGCCGCTTCTCGATATAGGCGTCAAGGTCGATCTCGCCGGTGACGGTTGCCGGGATGCCCGCGAAGATGTTGACGACACCTCGCGGCGCGGAGTCGCGTACAGCGGCCGCCACCAGTCCCGGCACCGGCGCCATCAGGACCGTGTAGGTGCAATCCTCCGGGGTCTGGTCTTTCTTGGCGTTGTATGTCTGGTACTCGACGTCATTCTTCTGGGCCAGTGGCTGGGCGACCTTTGTCAGTGCCGCCAACCGGTTCTCATCCACGTCCCCTGCAAACACGCTCACGGTGTCCACGCCCTGGCAGATGTCGCGGATCACGTGCATCATCCCCATGGGTCCGCCGGCGCCGACAACGTTGACCCGGTCGCCATGGCGAATCTCGCCGGTCCTGGGGATAGACTTCATCGAGTCCACAGGGTCCGACCCGGTCGTGCCGACGATGCGGATTCCGCCGTAATGGACCCGGCCGACCATCGTCACCACCGGCCTCCCGAACCGCTCGCCGCCGAGGACGATGTTGAACAAGCCATTGGCGGCCACCTTCGCGAAGAGCAACTCCGCCGTAGACGGATTCGCTCCAAAGTAAATCACATCGTCAAAGGCGGCGTCATCGAGCTTGTCAACGTACTTGGCGCGGGTGATGGGCACCGTGAGCTCTGCCGACGCCGGTTGCTTGGAAACCCACGTGACCTTGGCGGGAGTCCCGTGTCGCCGGAAGAGATTGCTCATGCGGCCGCTCGCGATCTCGGTGTCCGCGACGATCAGCATCTGGCCGTCCGCCTTGAGCGTTGTTCGCCCCTGGGTGACGTACGCGTCCTCGACACACGCCCACGGCTCCGCCAGTGCGATTGCGGAGCCCGACAGGTGCTCGGCGGCTGGGATGAGCATCGATTCGCCGTCTGGAGCGGTGATGATGCGCTCATCCATCAGGACGTACTCCTGAAGGGCGCCCTCGAAGTTGTACCCGAAAGCGGCGTTGGAGGTCGCTGTGTGGACCCAGCGGTAATCCGTCTGCACAAGGTATCGCTCACCGCGCTTATGTCTCTCCACGCCCGGCCCGACCGCCGCGATCCGGACAACCGTCTCGTGTCCGGGGACCGTCGGCGCCGCATCCGGGACATAACTGGGGATGTCCTTGAGAATGTCAAGATCCACGCCTGAAACGACCGGGCCCTTGCGGACGTGACCGGCGAACTGTTTGAGCAGCTTCAAATCCGAGAAGCACAGGCCGACAACCTCCACCCGCGCCAGCACCTGGTGGGGTCCGGGCGGAAAGACATCCTTCGCCTTGTTCAGGGTGAGTTGATCGGGGCCAACCAGTTGCACGGCGTATTGCGTCGCCGGGGTGTTCTCGGTCATGGATGTCGATCCTTGATCACGCTCCTATTTGTCTCAGCACGTCACGCGGGGACGCGGTGTCCCTGAGGGTTGCGAGGCCATCCTCTTGTCGCGGAGTCAACGTCGCACCGACCTGCTCGAAGAAGGCGTTCTTGCGTTCAGAGGTGTCGAAAGACCTGTTCGCCCACGCGCTGGTATATCCCAGGCCGCATTGTCGCTGCAACACCGCATGAGCGTAGACAATGTGGGCGCCCTTCAGGAAGACTGGTAGCAGGGGGGCCAGTTCTTTCGTGTCGAAATCGTCGACGAACTTCTGACCCGGGCTGTTCATCTCCGTGCCTTCGACCACCACAAGGTGGCGGCGCTGTGCTGCCTCGATCACGTGATAGAGGTTCTGCACCTTCTGATCCTGCGCCCCCGGTGTGTAGTTGCGGTCCGGGATGACGTTGATTGCCACGGCCCCTGTGCTCGTTGCGACATCGAGCAACTCCTCGATCGCCTGCTCGCCGTCACTGGAGCCATCGAGCCACGTGTGCACGGGCATTCCACCTGCCGCGAGGATGAAGCGGTTCGTGTCGGCCATCAGCGGGAACGAGCCTTTGTCCGGTTGGACGTAGCCGACTCCGCCTCGCTTCATCGTTTTGGCGCGGATCGTATTGAGCAAATCTCGCCCCTCAGGCAACCCGAGCTGCACGGCGTCGGTCCCCAGCTTCTGCGACCAGAACTCGATGAGATCGTGACTCTCGCCGAAGACGTCGATGGCCTTGCGGGCATACGCCAGGCACATGTGCCGCTCCGTTGGATTGCCCGCCGGCGTCAGGATCAGCACGTCTCGTTCGTAGTCGATCTCCACGGGACTGAGATGCCGGTTGACACGCCCCATCAGCTCGCGGTTCCGCTGCTGTGCGGTCTCCTTGAGGCCACGAAGGAACGGTTCCTGTGACTTTGGCACCTTCGAACTCGGGAAGCCAACGCCCATATGATAGGAGATCCCCGGCTCGCCCGGCGAGTTGATCACCCGCGTGGAGAAATCGGGCACGTATACGCGCGTCTCCAGGCCGGAGCAGCCCTTGAGGTCCAGCAACCGGCAGGCCTCGCGAAACTCGTCGAGCGCGTCGAGTACGTCAAAGTCCGTCGTGCCGACAACCGTCAGCCCCGTTTTGCGAGCCAGCCAGGCGAATTTCGTCGGGCTGTAGCCGTAGGCGTTGTACGAGAAGAACGTGTGACAGTGCAGGTTGACGAAGGTGCACGGCTCGCCGAGGGCGATTTCACCGGTCTTCACTTTTCCGAGCAGGGCCAGCAGTGCGCCCTTGCGTTCTGTTGGATCGAAGCTGTCCAACTGCTGTTCGAGTTTCTCGATCAAGATCCCCGTCTCCTTCTGCGACGACTAGTTGCTTCCTGCGGACTTCTCGTATTGCTTCTCCCACAGAGCTGTGTCCTGGGGTAGGTACTCCTTCAGGTCAAACGAGTCTCGGATGACCTCGCGGGCCTCGTCGATGCTCCTGAGTTGTCCGGCGGCCTTGGCCTGCATGAGGATATTGCCGATGGCGGTGGCTTCGA
Organism: Sedimentisphaerales bacterium; assembly: GCA_016928975.1. The sequence goes on from JAFGJR010000147.1 coordinate 6,148, forward strand.
TGGGGCCGGTGATGACCTTGCGGCCGATGGCGTTGGCGGTGAACTGGCACAGCAGCTCGTTCTGGATCCCGCCACCGACGATGTGCAGGACGCCGATAACCTGGCCTGTGACATCTTCGATCGCGTTGAGGACCGAGCGGTACTTGAGGGCGAGACTCTCCAGGATCAGGCGGACCATCTGGCCCTTGTCCTGTGTGGGTCTTTGACCAGTATCGGCCAGACACTTGTTGATCCTCGCCGGCATGTCCCCTGGTGCAAGAAACTCACTGCGGTCGCACTCGACGTGGGCGAAGAAGGGCTTGGCGGCTGCGGCCATCTTCGTCAGCTCGGCGTACGAGAGGTCCTGGCCTTCGCGCTGCCACTGGCGCTTGCATTCCTGCACGAGCCACAATCCCATGATATTCTTCAAAAGCCGGATCGTGTTGTCCACGCCGCCTTCGTTCGTGAACTCGTACTTGAACGTCTTGTCGTTGATGATGGCGCTGGACAACTCCACGCCCATCAGGCTCCACGTCCCCGAAGACAGGTAGGCCCACCTATCGCTGCTTGCGGGGACACCGAGCACTGCCGAGGCGGTGTCGTGCGAGCCGATGGCGATGACCGGGATCTTCTGGCAGCCGACCTCCTCCGCCACGTCATCGGTCAAATCGCCGATGATCGCTCCGGGCATAGTGATTCTGGGCATGATGTCCATTGGCAGCGAAAGCCCATCGAAGATCGGCTGCGACCACTGGTCGGTCCGCATATCCATCATCTGCGAGGTGCTTGCCAGTGTGTACTCGCCGATGGCCGTGCCGCAGAGGAAATAGGAGAACAGGTCCGCCATGAAGAGCAGTCGCTTGGTCCCGGCCAGCGCCGGCGAATTCGCCAATCGCATGGCAAGGACCTGGTAGAGCGAGTTGAGTTGCATGAACTGAATACCGGTGCTGTCATAAATCCGGCGTTTCGGCATGAGTGCGAACGCCTTGTCCATCATGCCATTGGTGCGGCTGTCACGGTAGTGGTAAGGTCTCTCAAGAAGCTTGCCGTCGGCTCCGAGCAGGCCGAAGTCCACGCCCCAGGTGTCCACGCCGATGCCGCACACCTTGTCGCCGGCCTTCCTGGCCGCCTGACCAATGCCCGTCTTGACCTCCGACAGCAGCCGGTCGAAGTCCCACCGCAGTGACCCATTCTCTTCCACCGGTCCATTGCCGAAGCGGTGAATCTGTTCGAGGCTCAATCGTCCGTCGGCAATCCGGCCGAGCATGACTCGACCACTCTCGGCGCCCAGATCAACGGCAATATAGCTGCTGGCTTTCTTCGCCATCGCCTGCTCCTTCTCGCAAGCTCGTTCCGCACATCATTGCGAACTACGTGCGTGACAGAGATTAAATGGCAGAGAGTGGGGGTCGTCAACTGTAAACTACGCCGTCCGCGCGGGATCAGGATGTGACCGAGACTATGCGAGGCTCGAACCGGACCTTGGCCTGGCCGATCAGATAGAAGCTGCCGGTGATGCAGATCAGGTCCTCACGGCCGATCGCGCTGCGAGCAAGCTGCAAGGCCTCGCCGAGACAACTGGCGGTCTGGCACATCTTGCCGCAGAGCTCCGTGTACGCGTCGGCCAATTCCTGTGGCGGCATGGCCTTCGTCGAATTGCTTCGCGTGAAGATGACCTTGTCCGCTCCATACTGGAGCTCCGCCAGCATCCCTTTGATGTCCTTGTCGCTGTTGCAGCCGAAGATGACCACCATGGAATCGTACGGGATGTTCTGGCCGATCGCGTGGATCAGTGCGCGGATGCTGGCAGCGTTGTGCGCGCCGTCGATCATGATGCGAGGATCGTCGCAGATCATTTCCATCCGCCCGGCCAGTCTCACCTCGCTCAGCCCGGCGGCGGCCTTGTCGTTGTCGATTTGGTAGCCGGCTGCCTTGAGCTTGTCCAGCAACGCCAGGGCCAACCCGCAATTGATGGCCTGGTGCCGCCCGTGCAGGGGCACACGTAGGTGTTCGAATCGGCTCGTCGGAGTGGTCAGGCAGATGCGCGTGTGAGGCCCATGCTCCCGCGACGTCTCGAAGCGACAAGAGAAGTCGATGTCGCTGCCTGTCACGCTCAGGGGAGCTCTGATGGCCGTAGCCTGTGCTCGGAGCACATTCAGTGCTATCTGCTCCTGTTCCACCGTCACCGCCGGCACGCCACGCTTGAACACGCCAGCCTTCTCCATCGCGATCCGGTCGAGTGTATCGCCAAGCTGCAGCTTGTGGTCGATGCTAAGACTCGTGATACCCACGACTTCCGGCAGAATGACATTGGTGCTGTCGAGCCGTCCGCCCATGCCTGTCTCGATCACGCCGACGTCGATCTCGCGGTCCGCAAAGTGCAGGAAAGCCAGCGTGGTCATGATCTCGAAAAATGTCGGCGGGTCCGTCTTGCTCAACTTCTCCACAGACGCATAGATGCGATTCAGCAAGGCGAGCATCTCGGCATCGGTGATCATCTCCGAGTCCACTGCGATTCGCTCATGCAGATGGACCAGGTGTGGAGAGGTATACAGGCCGACGCTCAACCCGTTCGCTTCGAGCATTTTAGCCAGCATCGTGGCCGTCGAGCCTTTGCCTTTCGTACCGGCAATGTGTACCGTCCTGATCTTCGCGTGGGGATCACCAACGAGCGCCAACAGCTTCTGCATCCGTTCGAGACTGAACGTTGTGACGTTGTAGCGCACGTGCTCTTCTCTCTCGTAGTCGGTCCTGTCAAACAGATACGAGATCGCTTCCTTGTAGTTGCTGAAAGCCCTATCGGCTTTTATCGAGGCGACCTTGGAAGAGCTCCTTCGTGTTCGTTTCTTTCCGGTTGTCCTTATCGTTTTGGCCATGAACCCGCCATGTTAGCAAATCGCATTCCTGTAGTCAATCATCCATATTCGACAGCGACGGAGAATTCTACTTGCCGCTCCCTGCAAGATGTGCGTAAATCGTTTCGCAATCGTGAGTTACAAAACAAGACAGTAGGTAGGGCAGATCGTGTCACAGCCCGTTTTACATCAGATATCCTTGCTTTTTCATCAGCTCGTTTAATAATGACGGGCCTCCGTGTGCCTTCCACGTCAGCCAGCCACAATCCAACCTACTGGCACGGGCACTACAGTGTTCGACGCCCCAGGGGGCTGGTTTATTGCAGACATGAGGGGGAATCGCATCGGATGGGCGGATCATGTGCCCGGGGAGTGCGGCAGAGAGCAGTACACCAACCGGGCTATTGGCTCTGATCGTCGCCAGCCGTAACTAACGGCGGGCAAAGAGGTTGCCGGGCAATTGCCGCACAAGGCCCTTGAGCCGCAGAGCCACAAGGCTCGCATTGACGATGCCGGCGGACAGATCGGCATCCGCGATGATCTGGTCGACATGCAGAGGCTCTTTGCCCAGCAGTTCAAGGACTGTCTTCTCATGCCCTCGGAGATCGAGCCTCACCGTCTCGAACAGGGGGGCTTCGACTTTATCACCGGCTTGTCTCGCCGTGACGGTGACGTGTTCCTTGAGCTGATCGCCGATGTACCCGAGTGCCTCCATCACATCCTCGACCGATTCGACGAGCTTGGCACCCTGTTTGATGAGGTGGTGCGGACCTTGGCTGAGCGGCGAATCGATCTTGCCCGGTACCGCCATCACCTCGCGGTTGTTCTCAAGGGCGGTCCTGGCGGTGATCAGGGCTCCGGATCTCAGTCCGGCCTCGATGACAATCGTGGCAAGGCTCAAGCCAGCAATGATCCGGTTGCGGGGTGGGAAATGCTCGGCCAACGGCTCAGCCCGCAACGGCAACTCGGAGACACAAGCGCCAGAAGCACTGACCAATTGAAAGAGCTTCACATTCTCCGGCGGAAAGACTCGCGACAGGCCGCAACCCTGGACGGCGATTGTCCTACCTGTCCCCGCCAGAGCGCCGTTGTGGGCAGCCGTGTCGATCCCGCGAGCCATACCGGACACGATCGTGAAACCAGAGGCTGCCAGCAGGTGAGCGATACGCGACGCCTGCTCCTGGCCGTAGAGACTGCACCGGCGAGATCCAACGATAGCGACGGCCAGATTGTCCTCGCGGCATAGTGTGCCCTTGACGTAGAGCACTGGCGGCGGATCGTAGATCCGCTTGAGCACCGTCGGGTAACGCGGGTCTTCCATGTGCACCAGCCAGATATCGAGCTTTGCGGCCAGTTCAAGCTCGGCCGCGGCGTCGAATCCGTCGCGGCTCGCCGCTATCTGCCCCGCGGTCACCGACCCGATCCCCTCAACCTGCGTCAATCGGCCGACGGAGGCCCCCAGGGCAGCGTCCACAGAGCCGAAGTGCGTCAGGAGCCGTGAGAACGTCACTGGTCCCACTCCCTCGGCCCGGATCAACCTGAGCCATTGCGCGATGTCTCTTGAGTTCTCAGGGACTTGCATCATTTTTCTCGTCCATCAGCCGCACAACACGTGTGCTTATTGTGCCGGCCGAGAGTCGGCGGGTCAAGTAGGATCTCGACGGATTTCACCGACTCCGTCGACGCGCTTGATATTCGAAGGGACATTGCTATACTCATACTCCGAACACGGGCAACGGATCGCGAGTTGTCACGTGCTCGTTCTGGTGTCCGTGCCGATGGACGGGATGGTCACCCCGGATCGTGGATTCAGTGCCTTGGGCACGAAAGGAGAAGATGACATGCGGCGTTCCCTGACAGTTGTAGCCTTGTTAGCGATGATGGCGACGGTTCTTTGCATGGGAGCCAATCCGGCCCCGAAGCCAGCCCTGGTCAAGGTCTTGCTGATCACCGGCGACGACGTCTCCGCCCACCCCTGGCGCGAGATGTCCGAGACCACACGTGAAATCCTCGTCGGCTCGGGCAAATTCGACGTCAAAGTCTGCGAAGACCCGCTCATCCTGGAGTCGGCAACGGCACTGAAGAACTACGACGTGATCGTGTTCACCATCTACGCCCAGAGACTCGGTGAACTCCCCGGACAAGCCCAGGAGAACCTCTTGAGTTATGTGAAGGGCGGCAAGGGCTTCTTCGTTCAGCACTTGGCCACCGCCTCGTTCCCGAAGTGGGAGGAGTTCGGCAAGCTCTGCGGTCGCAGATGGGTCATGCGAGTCTCCGGTCATGGCCCGCGCGCCGTTTTCACGTCCAACATAGTCGACCGGGAGCATCCCATCACCAAAGGCATGACCGACTTCACGACCGACGACGAGCTCTATGCCAAGCTGCAAGGCGACGAGGAGATCCACGTGCTCGTCCAGGCCGACTCCGACTGGAGCAAGAAGACTGAGCCGCTGGTCTTCGTGAAGAGTTACGGCCAGGGCCGCGTTGTTCACAATGCGTACGGCCATGACCGCAAGGCCCTGATGACCCCCAGCGTCCAGAAGATCATCGTCCGAGGCACCGAGTGGGCCGCGACGGGCAAAGTGACGGAGTAGCCACGCTGGGAAGTCCTGGAACGGATTCCTGGCTTGCACGTCCTAACATGCAGGGGTGCATTGGCAGGAAGGACCGCGGTATGATCCCGATACTCGCATAGAGAGTTGCATACATCAGGTCGAACGGGGGTCTTGCGCCGAACCAGGCCCCCTGTGGCTTGGCCGCGATGCTTCTCCCTGCCGGCTCCGGATGGCTCTGATCGCTTCGCAGATCAGTGGGAAAAGCCTGTTCCTCGCTGGGAGGGCGGTGTACAATACATGCGTGGACGCGTACGTGACGTCCAGCGGCGGACACCGAGAAAACGAAATCGCTGGCCAGTGGCAACGGTTGGCACCGTCCGGCGTCATAGTGGAGGTGGAACCGCCGTACGCCAAGGGCTCACCTGGAAAGGTGATGCAGGATGCTGGTGTCTCGACAGGAGACTGCAAAATGTCTCTCACGAAGTCGTTTCGGCAAAAGGTCAGGGCCGTCCGGATCCGCTGCGGCATCAACTTGTTTCTACGCCATGCAGGGAGGGTGCTCGCCATTGGCGGCGGAATGGCGATCCTCGCTACGCTGATCCAACGTGTCTTTGCCGTCCCTGTCTTGGTGCCGTGGGCGGTATGGGTGTTCTGGATCGCCACGGCGGGAGCGATTCTGTTTCTCTGGCTCCTTTGGCTGCCCAGCCGGATGCAGTCTTCTTTGCTGCTTGATGAACGGCTGAAGCTGCACGAGCGGTTCAGCACGACCTTGGCATTGGTGAACTGTGATGACCCATTCGCGAGATCGGCTCGTGCCGAATCGCTGCGTACGATCCAGCAGGTGGACCTGCGAGGCCACTTCCCCGTCAGTCTTTCGCGCAGTTGTTACTACGGTGCCGGGACGTGGGTAGTTGCCGTCATGTTGTTGCTCTACATGCCTCAGAAGGACCTTCTCGGTTTCCTGACGAAGAAGCAACAGCAGCAGGCGCAGAGTGAGCAACTGACCGAGGCCCGCGCGCAGGTCAAGGATGCACTGGAGCCAGTCAGAACGATGGTCAAGGAACTGGACGACCCAGTCCTGCTAAGAGAGCTGGCGAAACTGGACGAGTTGGCCAGAACAGGCGATCCGCAGGAGCTTAAGAGGGATGCCATCAAGGTGCTGGGTGACCTGTCGGAGAAGATCAAGCAAATGGAAACCGGTGTCCGGATGGAAACCGGAGACATGCTGCAACAAATGCTGCGACAATTGCGCGGTTCTACGGACCCTTTTGCCCAACGGATTCGCATGGCCCTGGCCAAGGGCGACTACAAGCAGGCCGTGGATGCACTGCGGCAGCTACAGAAACAACTGGGGGAGGGGACCCTGTCCGAGGAAAGACGCCGTGAACTCGCCGCCAAGTTGCAGGAGCTGGCCAAGGAGTTGCAGAAGCTCAGCGAAGAGAAAAGCCAGGTTGAGAATGAGCTGGAGAGACAGGGTCTCGACAGGAAGCTTGCGCAGGCCAGTCCGGAGGAACTGCGCAAAGCGCTGCAGAAGCAGGGACTGAGCCCGGAGCAGATCGACCGGGCGATGGAGAAGATACAGGCTGCCCAGGGAGCGAGCACCCGGTGCGAAGGTCTTGGCAACGCGATGGCCGGGATCGGCGTAGGGGGCGAGGCGCTGTCGGCAGAAGCCCTGTCCGAGGCCATTGACGAGCTGGACGCTCTCGAGGCGCTGGAGCAGCAGGTGATCCTGCTGCGGGCGAATCTGGATGAGATCTCGCGCTGCGTCGGTTCGCTCGGCCAGGGAATGTGCGACAACCCCGGCAATGCGGGAGGACAGGGGGAGGGGATCGGCCGGGCGCCCAGCGACACTCACGAGATCACCTCCGATCCGTTGACCGCGAACAAGGTGACACGGGCGGCAACGCATGCGGGGAACGATCCCGTCGTAGCCAGTTGGTACTTCAAGGACACGCTGATCAAAGGCGAGGCCCGGCGTAGTTTCACCGAGGTGGTCCAGGCCGGCCGGGCCACTGCCGCCGAGGCAATCAGCGAGAATCGGATTCCGCGCCGCTACGAAGAGGCAGTGAAGGCATATTTCGATCAGCTTGAGGCGAATGGGCCCAAGCCGTGACCGGCCGGCTGCGTGACCGCTTGAGTAGGACGAATCACCATTTTGCACAAGCTCGGAATCAAGACGTTCAGGTGTGTCGGCTGTGACTGACGCATACGGCTTCTATCTCGGTCAACCCTGGTGGCTGTGTGCGAGCCTTGTGGTCGTGCCATTGGTGTGGCTGGCCCGGCGGAACCTGGCGGCGCTTGGCCGGGGGCGTCGCATTGCGGCGGTGACGCTGCGTGTCCTCGTCGTGCTGCTGTTGGCGATCCTGCTGGCCCGGCCGACGCTCGTGCAGACGAGCCGACGCACGACGGTGATCGCGGTGCTGGACCGTAGCGAGTCGATTCCTGCAAACCTTGCGGATGCGGCCCTGGAGTATCTCTCGAAGGCCGTGACCTCGAAGGAGGGGGACGACCGGCTTGCTGCCGTGGATGTGGCCGAAGCGGCCACCATCTCTATGCTGCCGTCCACGGAGGCGAAGATGCACAGACGCAACACGACACTCACGGGTCAGCAGAGCCGCTTGGCAGCGGGCATCGAAATGGCGATGGCGATTGCCTCACCAGATTCGGCCACGCGCATTCTTCTGGTTAGTGAGGGCAACGAGACGGAAGGTGACCTGAAGGAGGCGGCGAGAACGGCGGGGGCCAACAAGATCCCGATCGACGTGTTGCCACTGGAGTATCGCTACAAGAGCGAGGTGCTCTTCAAGCGTCTCGTAGCCCCGCCGCAGGCGCGCAGCGGGCAGGCTGTTTCGCTGCGGTTCATCCTTAGCAGTACCGCCGACATAGCGGGCAGACTGTTGCTGACTCTGAACGATGAGCCGGTGGACTTGGTGCTGGATTTGCCCGAGATGGCGGTGCCGGTGGAGTTGAAGGAAGGGACAAACGTCAAGACTCTCTCGATCCCGCTTGGCACGCGAGGCATGAACAAGTTCGAGGCGGCGTTCATGCCGGACGACCCAAAGCAGGACAGAATCGTGGAGAACAACCGGGCCAGTGCGGTGACCTTTGTGGTCGGGCCTGGCCACGTGAGTGTCTTCGACGTGGAGGGTAGCGGCGCGGATCTCGCGGTTGCCCTACAGCGGGCGGGGATCGACGTGATTCGCAAGGACGTCGCCGAGCTGCCGAGCGAGCTGCCGCGTCTGTTGGACATGGACGCAATCGTGCTCGTCAATACGCCGGTGCAGTGCTTCACGATGGCCCAGCAGGAGATGCTCTGCCGTTACGTGAACGACCTGGGAGGGGGGCTGGTGATGGTGGGGGGGCCGGAGTCGTTCGGGGCGGGGGGCTGGATCGATTCGCCGGTGGCTGCGATCTTGCCGGTCGAGCTGGACCCTCCGCAGAAGCGACAGTTGCCTCTCGGCGCGCTAGTGCTGGTGATCGATCATAGCGGCTCGATGGCGGGAGAGAAGGTGGAGATCTGCAAGGCCGCCGCGGCGGGTGCCGTTCGCCTGCTGGGCCGTCGCGACCTGGTGGGCATCGTGGTTTTTGAAGCCGTCAGCGAGTGGCTCGTGCCGCTTGGCCCGGCCGAGGATAAAGCGGCGATCCGCGACAAGATCGCCACCGTCGGCGCGGGCGGCGGAACGATCATGAAGCCGGCCATGGAGAATGCCTTTGATGCTTTGCAGAAAGTCCCGACGAGCGTCCGGCACGTGATCTTGTTGACCGACGGGCAGACGGATGAACGCGAGGCCTGCGCCAGGCTGGGGACGGATATGGGCACCGCCGGCATCACCATTTCCACCGTCGCGGTCGGCAAGCAGGCGGATACGCAGTTGTTGCACGACATCGCACAGTCCACGAAGGGTCGGTTCTACCCTGTGACAGACATCACGAGCATTCCGGAGATCTTCATCAAGGAGGCCCAGGTCGTCCGGCGGTCCATGATTGTGGAGGAGACGGTGTCCCCACGAGTGGTAAATGCCCTCAGTGAAATCGTCGGCGGCATCGTCCAGCCGCTCCCAGCCCTGGACGGCTATGTGCTGACGGGTCCCAAGAGCGGTCTGAATCAGGTGGTGTTGACCGGTCGCGAGAGCGACCCGATCCTCGCGACGTGTCAGGCCGGCCTGGGACGCTGCGTGGCGTTCACCAGTTCCGCCGACAGCCGGTGGGCGGGCCAATGGCTGGCATGGTCGGATTTCGCACGCTTCTGGGAGCAGGTGATCCGCTGGGCGGGTAAGCCGGCCCAGTCCACTGACTGCGAGATCTTCACCGATGTGGAGGGCCAGCAGGCCACGGTGAACGTCGAGGCGTTCGGCGCGGATGGCAAGTTCCTGCAGCTTGCGGCTGTTGAGGGCCAGGTGCTCACGCCGGAGATGAAGGGCGAGCCGCTGCAACTGTCTCAGACCGGTCCCGGCCAGTATTCTGGACGGTTCCGTACGCTCATGTCGGGCAGTTACATCGTGAATCTGCAGTACCGCAAGACTGGACCCGAGGAGAAGCCTCGCCTGGCGAACGCCATCGTCAGCGTGCCGTTCGCGCCGGAGTTCCGCGACCTCACGGACAACGCGCCGCTGCTGGAGGAGGTTAGCAGGATGACAGGCGGGCGGGTGCTCTCCCTGGACTCGGACCCGAACAAGGTGAATCTGTACGAGCACGCGGGCCTGGAGTTTCCTCAGACCCATCTACCGCTGGTCAAGCCACTAATGCTGGCGTGGATCGTGATCTTCCTGCTCGACGTGGCTGTCCGGCGGGTGATTCTCGACGTGCGTGCAGGCCTGCGACGGGTGAAATCCTGGGTCCTCTCCACGGCCAAGCGGGAACAGGACCAGACGATCGCTCGGTTGCAGGCTCGACGACAGAAGCTGCGCGCGCAGTGGTCGTCGCGTACGGCCGACGAGATTCTGTCCAGGCATTATGAGGGCGCGGAGAAATACCAGGGTGAGCTTCTCACCAATGAGCCCAAGCGTGAGACGGAGCCGCCGGTCAAGCCGCAGATGCAGGAACCTTCCAAGCCCGAGCCGCCGCAGGGCGGAACTCATATCGACCAGCTCCTCAAGGCGAAACGAAAGAAGGCGGGGCAAGACGAGAATGAGTAAAGGCAAGCCTATGAACGCGAATCAGGAGAACCGAGCGATGATCATGAACGAGAAAGAAGTGGAGGTCCAGTGCCGTGAGTTCCGCGAGATGTTCGAGTCGCTTCGCCGCGAGGTCGGCAAGGTGATCGTGGGCCACCAGGAGATCGTGGACGACGTCCTGATCAGCCTGTTCAGCGGGGGGCACGTGTTGCTGGAGGGCGTGCCGGGGCTGGGCAAGACCCTGCTCGTGCGAACGCTCAGCTCGGCGTTCTCGCTGGAGTTCCGCCGGATCCAGTTCACGCCGGACCTGATGCCCGCCGACATCGTCGGCACGAACATCGTCGTCGAAGATCAGGCCACCGGTCGTCGCGAATTCCAGTTCCAGAAGGGGCCCATCTTCGGCCAGATGATTCTGGCGGACGAGATCAACCGCGCCACGCCCAAGACGCAGTCCGCCATGCTCGAAGCGATGCAGGAGCACTCGGTCACCAGCGGCGGACAAGTCCGCAAGCTCCAGGAGCCCTTCATGGTACTCGCGACACAGAACCCGATTGAGCAGGAAGGGACATATCCACTGCCCGAGGCCCAGTTGGACCGGTTCTTCTTCAAGCTCCTGGTAAGCTACAGCAATCGCGAGCAGCTCAAGGCGATCCTGGATCGCACGACGACGGGACAGGAGCCTGCGGCTCAGCCGGTGGCCGACGCCGAGAGAATCCTATGGGCACAGAAGCTCGTTCGACGCGTCGTCGTCGCCGAGCACGTCCAGGACTATGCGATCCGGCTGGTCCTGGCCACTCATCCGGAGGGCGAATTCGCGACGGAGATGACGAATCGCTTCGTCCGCTTCGGCTCCTCGCCTCGCGGCGTGCAGTCGCTGGTGCTGGGCGCCAAGGTCCGAGCGCTGCTGGACGTGCGATACCACGTCAGCTTCGACGATATCGCGGAGTCGGTCCTGCCCTCGCTGCGTCACCGCCTTCTGCTGAACTTCGAGGGCCAGGCCGAAGGCATGAGCGCGGACGATGTACTGAAGGATGTGATGCAGAATGTCCCGAGGACGGTGGAGCAGAAACAGGCCCTTTAGGTCTCTGGGGTCCTTTGAGTCCTTTTCTTCGCTTCGAGAGATGAGATGGCATCGAAATCGACAACCTCGATGAGAAAACTGAGCGAACTGCTGGACCCCAAGTTCATGGCCCGGCTGGACGCTCTCGACGTGATCAGCCGCAGGATTCTGCAGGGCAAGCTTCAGGGCGAGCGCCGGTCGAAGCGCCGCGGCCAGAGCGTCGAATTCGCCGATCATCGGCCCTACGTGGTTGGTGACGATCTGCGGTTCGTCGATTGGAACGTCTACGGCCGGCTCAACCAACTCTTCCTCAAGCTGTTCCTGGAGGAGCAGGACCTGACCGTGCACATCCTCGCCGACACCAGCGCGTCGATGAGCGTGGGAGACCCTTCGAAGGACCTGTTCACCAAGCGCCTGACAGCGGCACTCGGCTACATCGGTCTGGTCAACAACAACCGCGTGACGGTCAGCCTGTTCGCCGATGGCGTGCGGACCCAGTTGGCGAACATACGGGGCCGCAACTATCTGTCCCAGATGGCCGAGTTGCTGCTGACCACTGAATGTGACGGCTTCTCCGACATGGAGAAGGCCTGCCGTGACATGGCCGCCGGCCGGGTCGGCTCAGGCATCACCATCGTGATTTCCGATTTCTTGTTCAAGCAGGGCTACGAGGCGGCCCTGCGCCGGCTGCTCGGCGCCAAGTACGACCTGTACGTGATCCAAGTCCTGTCACCACAGGAGATCTCCCCCGAGATCGCGGGGGATTTGAAGCTGCTCGATGTCGAAGACGCCGACGTGGCGGAGGTCACCGTCAGCTCGGCGCTGATCAAGTACTACAAGCGGAATCTGGCTGCCTACTGCAAGGAGCTGCACGACTTCTGCACGCATCGCGGCGCCGTCTACGTGCAGGCGAACTCCGCCGATTCGGTCGAAGCCTTGGTGCTGAACTATCTACGGCGGATTCAACTGCTGCGTTGACGTGAGGACGACAATCGCATGGAATGGTTGACACCCTTGATCGGAGTATATGCGGCGGCTGTCGCTGTGCCGCTGCTGCTGCTGCTCTACTTCCTCAAGCTCAAGAGGCAGGAGACCATCGTCTCCAGTACGCTGTTGTGGAAGCGGGCCGTACAGGACCTCCAGGTCAACGCCCCATTCCAGCGGCTCAGACGCAACCTCCTTCTACTGCTTCAACTGCTGGCATTGGCAACCATCCTGCTGGCGCTGGCGGGTCCTGTGCTGGCGTGGAAAGGCGGGCCGGGAAGACGATACGTGCTGCTGATCGACCGTTCCGCCAGCATGAACGCGACCGATGTCAAGCCCAGCCGGCTGGACGAGGCGAAGAAGCAGGCAAAGACCTTCGTGGAGTCGATGCGGGGTGGGTCGCTCATGTCCCTGAAGGAGAGGTCCGACAATGCGATGGTCGTCGCGTTCGACCGGCACGCCAAGGTGATGTGCAGCTTCACCTCCGACAAGCGTCAGCTTGCGCTGGCAATCGACACCATCGAGGCGGGCGACGGTGAGTCCCGCCTGGGCGAGGCCATCACCGTCGCTCGTGCGTTCGCTCAGTCGCCCGGCGCGGAGGGCAGTCTTCGTACCGCCGAGCAGTCGGCGCAGTTGGTGCTGTTCAGCGATGGGCGGATCGGCGATCTTGAGACGATCGTGGTCGCCACGGATGAGCTTGTGTTTCACGGGATCGGGCAGTCGCCGGACAACGTTGCGATCACGGCCATGAACGCCCGCCGGTCGTACGAACAGCCCGAGCAGGCTGAGGTCTTTGCGTCGCTGGAGAACTACGGCGATGAGTCGGTCGAGCGGGACGTCCAACTCGGCATCAACGGCGACGTCTACGCCGTGCGATCCGTCCGGATTCCTGCCGGCGAGGTGGCAGAGGCCGATAAGCCTGCTAAACCAGGCAGGGCGGCCGTCGATTTCTCACTGTCCTTCGAATCGGCGGGGGTCCTGGAGGTACGTGTGCTGGGTAACGACGCCTTGTCCTGCGACAACGCGGCCTGGAGCGTCCTCGACCCGCCCAAGCGGCTGTCGGTCCTGCTGGTCACGAACGGCAACCCCGTGCTGGATCTGGCTCTGCGAGCCTGTCCGATCGCCAAGCTCGACCCGTGCTCGCCCGCCGGCTTTGACACGATGGATCTCGTGAGTTTCGCCGAGCGCCAGCCGTATGACGTGATCGTGCTGGACAATCATGTCCCGGCCAGACTGCCGCAGTGCCGGTATCTCGTATTCGGGGTGCCCCCCAAGGGCATCGATGTCAACTCCCCACGAGAGATGGAGAACCAGATCGTGGTCGATTGGCGGTCTCAGCATCCCGTTCTGCAATACGTGAACCTGACGAACCTCTTCACGGCCAGAAGCCGTGAGTTGAGACTACCTCGCGATGCAGATGTGCTCGCGGAGTTCAGCGAGTCGCCGGCGATGGCGGTGGTGCGGCGAAGCGGCAGCATCTACCTGTTGACCGCGTTCGACGTTTTGCAGAGCAACTGGGCATTCGAGCCAAGTTTTGTCCTGTTCTGTTATAACGCGATGGGCTTCCTGGGCGCGCAGGCCGGAGGCGGCGTGCATCGCGGACTCGAAGTCGGTGAGTCCATCACGATGGAAAATGTGCCAGCGGAGACGACGGTGACAGTCACTCGACCGGATGCTGGCAAGCTGGACTTGAGGCCCGACCCGGGCGGGTCAATTCGTTTTCCCGGTACGCAACGTGCGGGCGTCTACACCGTCGAGGTTCCGATGCAGCCGAAGCTGTTCTATGCGGTCAACCTGCTGGATGCCGAGGAAAGCCGGATCGAGCCGCAGAAGGAAGTCACTCTCTCCGGCGTGACGGTCTCGGCCGAGCAGGGGGCGGTCCAGCGGGCCAACGTACCGTTGTGGCCGGCTCTCGTCTTCGCGGCGCTGGTGCTTGCCTGCCTCGAATGGCTGGCATATAATCTGCGAGTTCGCATATAGGTCCTACGGGTCGAACGGGACGTATATAGGCATACGAATGAAGGCGGAGAGTCTCAGATGCCGAGAATCCTGATTGTTTTTCTGCTTCTGATGGTGTCGGGGCGATGCGTGCAAGCGGGACGCGACATCGAGTTCAACGTCGATCTATTCTGCGGCTGGGACGGGTACTATCGGCCGATGGAGTGGACACCGACGGAGATCGGCATCAGCACGAACCTCACCGAGCCCTTCGAGGGCATCTTCACGCTCTCGGCCCAGCAGGACGGGCTCAACACGCTGAACATCATACACCCGATCGTGCTGACCCCGAACCAGCCGCTGGCCCTGCCGCTGGCCACAAAACTGGATTTCCATGTCGGCACATGCACGCTGACCATCCAGGACGGGCGACGCCGGACGCGGTGGGAGCAGAAGATTGACATGTGGGACTTCTCGGCGGCCAGTCGGCTGTTGACAGTCGTGCACGACCAGGACCTGCTTGTCGGCCTGGTTGGCCGGCCGCAGTTCGGCCTGCTGCAATTGAAGGAGGACACCGTTTGTATGTCCCCGCGCGGAGTCGGGGCCGTTTGCGTGGGGACCAAAGTGCCGCGAATGATGCCCTGGGACTGGACGGGGTTTGCCAGTCTGGACCTGCTGGTCCTGTACGATCCGGATTGGACGCTGCTGCGTGCTCAGCAAGTCAAGGCCGTCTGCGACTGGGTCTCGAATGGCGGCACGCTGCTTCTGGTCCTGGGTCAGCATCCCCTGCCGCAGGACAGCCCACTGGCGAGCCTGATTCCCTTCAAGGTAGGCGACCTGCGAACGTGTGAGATTGCCCCGGAGGTCTTGGGCCAGTGGGGCCTGGATGCCAGCCAGCCGGAGACTGTGCCCGCCTGGTCACTCTCGCCCAAAGCCGGCGCTGTGCTCTGGAACAGAGTCCAGGCATCGGACACTGGGGATCTATACGGGGCAGGCTACGCGGGCTTTGGGCGGGTGGCCGTGCTCGGGCTCGACCCATCGGGGCTAAGGACGGAGCAGACACAGCGCACGGCGGAATTCTGGACGAGACAGATCACTACATGTCTCGACGCGCGGCCGGATGCGGCTTCGTCTTTGCCGACCCCCTATGGGAACCAGGCGGGAACCGGATGCCGGCGGACGATCATGCTCAAGGCGCTGGCACCCAGTGATACCAGCCAGCGACGCCTGGACGAGAATCGGATGCGCATCGGTATCGCCCAGGACGCGAGCAACCGGGTGATGGAGTACCTGTACCAACTTCGGCAGATGCGGCCTGTGAGTATTTGGTGGATCATTCTGACCCTCTCGGCCCTGGCCATCCTGCTCGGCCCTGTGGACTACCTCGTGCTCAAGCGGCTCGACAAGCTGCCCTACACCTGGCTTACCAGCACCGGCTGGATCCTGATCTTCACTGTGGGCGCCTACTATGGCGTCCAGTACCTGCGCGGGGGCACCATGCAACTGAGAGCGGTCTCCGTGCTCGATGGCATCGCCGACAGCAACTGCGCCTGGGCCACGTACTATGCGGGTCTGTTTGCGCCTCGCAGCGACGACTATCGGCTCGAAGGTCTCAAGGCCGACCAATGGTGGGCAGGCATCTCGCCGAATCGGGAAGAAATCTGGGCCTATCGGCGTGAGGCGGCCATGCGGCAGATCTACTGTATCCAGCAGGACGGTGCAAACCTGCCTGTCTCCCTGCCCATTAACATCTGGACCGTTCAGTCACTATTGGGGGAAGCGCCGCTGGACCACACGCCGTTTGTGGCAAAGGTGCACCGCAAGGAGCCCTGGGCCAGCGTGGAGATCACCAACCTGTCGGATAGTCCTATCACGAGCGGCTTCGTTCTCTCGGCCGATGCCTACGTCGATCTGGGCCCGGTTCCCGCTCGCTCCACGCAGACATTCGACGTGCGGACGCGTCCGTTCAATGCATGGGGTGACAGCGTACGTTCGGACGGTCGGCCCACGCGGATCCTCGGAACGCTGGTGGGGATCAGCACGCCCCGCTATCCGGGGAGCTTAGGCCAGGAGGCACAGAGCGCTTTTCTGGCCCAGGGTTGTCTGGCCCGCACGCTCGTCATGCACGACTACCTGAGACATGGCGCGGCCTTGGTCTGCGTCGCATTCGACCAGGCGCCGGCGCCGTTTGCCGTCAAGAACCGTTCCTATGACGTGAGCCACATACAATACGCCCGACTACTTGTTTTGGATCGTCCCCGATGAAGCGAAGCGAGGGTATTGCTCATGATTGAGACCAAGAAGCTGTGCAAGAGCTTCGGCAGCCTGGTGGCCGTGGATGACCTGGACCTGCACATCGATGCGGGCGACATCTTTGGCTTCATCGGCCCCAACGGAGCCGGTAAGACCACGACGATGCGCATCCTGGTGACATTGCTGGAACCGACAAAGGGCGAGGCGTTCATTGACGGGCTGAACGTCGCCAGGCACGGCAAAGACGTGCGCCGGCGCGTGGGCTATATGCCTGACTTCATGGGCGTTTACGACGATCTGAAGGTGTTCGAGTATCTGGAGTTCTTCGCGGCCGCCTTTGGCATCGAGTACCGCAAGCGCGAATCCATCGTCGATGGTGTCCTGGAGCTGACGGATCTCGTGTCAAAGCGCAACGCCCCCGTGGACAGTCTGTCCCGCGGGATGCAGCAGCGCCTGGGTCTGGCTCGCGTCCTCATCCACGATCCCAAGGTCCTGATCCTGGACGAGCCGGCCAGCGGGCTCGACCCGCGAGCCCGGATCGAAATCCGCGAGTTGCTCCGCGAACTCAAGCGAATGGGCAAAACGATCATGATCTCCAGCCATATCCTCAGCGAGCTGGAGGAAATCTGCGACCGCATCGGGATTATCGAGCGGGGTCAGTTCGTGTTCAGCGGGACTCTGGAGGAGATCCGGCCGCGATTGGGCATCCACAGCAAGGTGCGAGTCAAGGTCGTCGGCGACGAGAGCCGAGCGGTGGAGCTGCTGGCCGCTCTGCCTCAGATTCAGCAGGTGGAAGTCATGGGTGACTACCTGTCCGTGACGTTCCGTGAGGGCGCCGCAAGCGACGGACTCATCGCTCGCACGCTGGTCAACGGCGGCGTGGACTTGGTGTACCTCCAGCCCGAGCAGCTCAAGCTTGACGAGGCGTTCCTCAAGCTCACCAAGGGAATCGTGCACTGATGCGTGACAATGCAGGCTGGCTCGACATATCTCGGACTTGGGCCCCAGGTCCTCCGACGGCTGGCGGGGCCCGTTCTCGACAAGGAGTTGCGGGTGGCCAGTCGAAGGGTGCGGTACTACGCGCTGCGAATGCTGTATGCCATGGCAGTGACTGGCCTGATCATGGTGACGTGGAGTGTCACCATTCGAAGTGGCCCAGCCGTCCTTCTCGCCTCGCGGATGCCTGAGGTCGCCAAAACGGTGACGACCGCAGTCACCTGGCTCCAGTTCTTCGCGGCCCAGGGTCTCGCCGTTGTTCTGCTCAGCTCTGCGATCGGCGAGGAGGTCCGCAAGGGGACACTCAGTGCCCTGATGACGACCCCGATCTCCAGCTCTCAGATCGTCATCGGCAAGCTCCTTGGCCGCATGCTGCAAGTGCTGGTCCTGCTCGCGATGAGCCTGCCGGCGCTGGCCATCCTTCGTCTGCTGGGTGGGGTGCCCTGGCGGTACGTCCTGGCTGGCGGTTGCATCACACTGACAACGGCCCTTCTTGCCGGCGCGCTGAGCCTGTGGCTATCGAGCCACTGCCGGTATGGGAGCAAGACCATCTCCGCCGTCTTGGTGGTCGCCGCTGTTGTCTTCATCGTCCCGGAAGCTGCCCTGTCGTCGTTGGGTTCGTACCGAGCAGTCAATGTGGGAGCTTTCCTGCCGATTCTGGAAGTGATAAGCCCCTTCCGTGCCTTGTACGTGGCCACCATCGAGTTGTGGACCCCCCGTGCCGTTTCGACAGGCGCATACGCTCCCTGGATGTTGAATAGCCTGGTCATGATGGCTGTTGTGGTGATCCTGATGGTTTTGACGGCTCACCGGGTCCGTAGAGTGGCCACGGAAGGCGTGACCGGCAGCGGACGAAGCGGCAGGTCTGCCAGCCGGACAGTCAAACGCATCCTGTGCGGGATCGATACGAAGGTTGGTGCCGACGGTCCGGTCAGACACGTGAAGGGACCGCCGGTTGTGTGGAAGGAGACCTGCCGGGGTCTGCGGTACGGCTGGAGTCTTAGTGATATCGTGATCTGCGTCATTGCTCTGGCGGTGATCCTCATTCCCATCGTCGTTCTGGATATTGTCGGGTTGGAGCCGGTGGTCGGCGTGGGGTTGTTCGTCGCGTGGCTCCTGTCGGTCTTTGTGCTGTTTCGCCTGGCCGTGGAGTGCGCGGGCAACGTGCCGCGAGAGCGGGAGGCGCGGACCTGGCCGGTCCTTCTGACGACCCTGCTGGAGGACAAAGAGATCGTCTATGGCAAGGCGAAAGCATCGCTGCTTCGCAGCAGCCCTCTACTGATCACGCTGGTCGTGATCTATGCTCTGTCGCTCGTCGTCTTTCCGCGTGCCCAGACGCTGATGATAGCAGGTCTGGATCTGTCATCGCTGGCAGCGTCGGTCTTGCTTGTTGTTGGCATCGGCTCCTACTTTGGCGTCACGATCAAGACCAGGGCGAGCGCCATTGTGGCGACGATCGCGGTCTGCCTGGCGATGAAGTACGCCGTCGGAGGCATGCTCTTTCCAATGGTTGCCGCGGTCGTGGCGGGGGCTGACACGGGCGGCAAGGCAACATGGTGGATCCTCTTGGCCGTGATGGTCGGTCTGGCTGCGATCCACGCGATCATTGGCGTCACGGCGATCCGGGTCGCCGCACAGCGGGTCAGGCACGACGTTTTCTGAGGAGAGAGTGCCGAATATGACGGTACATTTGACGCAATCGGTGATCGATGCTATCCAGTCCGGCTGGCTGACGGGGCCGATCTTCGATAAGGAGCTCCGGGTGTCGAGTCGACGGCGGAGGAATTACGCCCTGCGGTTCGTCTATATCCTGGTGCTGACGATTTTCGTCGCGACTGTCTGGTGGTCGGTGGTGAGAAACGAAGGCAGCGCGGTCATTCAGCGTTCGCGCATGCAAACGGCAGCCCAGCAGATCGTCGTGAGCATCTCGCTGTTTCAGTTCATCGCCATGCAGCTCCTGGCGATCATCATGCTCAGCGACTCGATCAGCGACGAGGTCGATCACCGCACGCTGGGGCTGCTGATGACCACGCCGATCAGCGGGCTGCAAATCGTGATGGGCAAGCTCCTGAGCAAGCTGCTGCAACTGGTCCTGCTGCTGGCGATCAGCCTGCCGGTCCTGGCGATCGTACGCATCTTCGGCGGTATCTCCTGGGACTATCTGCTGTCCAGTCTGTGTGTGACGCTGACTACCGCGATCTTCGCGGGCTCGCTGAGCCTGCTGTTCTCGGTCAGGAACCGATTCGCATACGGCGTGATCATCCGGACCCTTTTCACACTGGGCTGTTTCTACCTGGTCGTGCTGCCGCCTCTGCTCGGACTGGCTGTGTCTTTCCTTCTGGGCAACTTCCGCATCCCCGGCCGGGTGCTGCGGAGCGTGTTTGTCAACTCTGTGCTTGTCAGCCTCAACCCCGCATCGAGCATAGTGGAACTCACTCGCCAGGTGTTCTCTCCTGGCGGGCCGTCACTGTTTTCCCTGCCGTTGCACTGTGCCCTGATGCTGGGCCTGTCCGCCACCATTCTGATTTGGGCGGTGGCTCGCGTTCGCACGGTGGCCCTGCGCCAGGCCAGCGGACAACTCACGGGATGGGAGCCGGGCCGGCGAAGGCGCGGTGCCAATATGCCATCAACTGCGAACGGTTCCGTCCGGAGGGTCCAGGGCCCGCCGGTGGCCTGGCGGGAGCTGCGAGCGCCGTTCATTCAGGGTATCGACAACAGGAACAGCCGTATCGGCCTGGCGGCCGCTGTGCTAGGTCTGCTTCTGACATATCTGGCGTCCGCGGCTCAGGGATTGCTCGATGAAGGTTTCACCCACGTCTCGTATGCTCTACTGTTCATCTTCCTGGGGTTGGCCTTCAACGTCGTCTTCGCGGCGACGCGGATTACGGCGGAAAAAGAGTCGCAGACCTGGTCGATCCTACTGGTGTCCTCGTTGAGCGATTATGAGATCCTCATGGGCAAGGCCATCAGCGCGTTCCGGCGGTGCCTGCCAATCTGGGGTTTGCTCGCGGGACACATAGTGCTGTTTGTGCTCGCTGGATACATTCATCCGATAGCGGCCCTCCATCTGGGGATCGTGGTGACCTGGGTGACCTGCTTCGTCACGGGGGCGGGACTCTACTTCAGTACCCGTTTTCGTCGCACGACGGCGGCCGTGGTAGCGAGTTCCTCGCTGATGCTCGGGTTGTGGGGGGCCGGGCCCGTCGTGGCGGGAGTACTGAGCATGGCCACCAAGAACGAACGCATATTCACGGACTTCATGTTGGCCAATCCGCTGGTGCAGACCGAGCAGATCATGGGCGGCGCAGCGGGCAGTCGCAACGCCAGCCTGTCGTTCTCCTCGCTCGAGTATGGTGGGGAGCACGTGATCTTCGACCAGACTCCCGGGATGTTCGGCTCTGACCGAATGACGGCCATCCTGTTGACCACGGCGGGTTTGTACATGCTTGCCGGCCTGCTGTTCTTCTGGCTCGCCAAGCGCCGGTTGCGGCAGAATGTCTTTTGATGCCCTTCTGGAATTTGGGTATGCTATGCCCATGAAACAGAACTCGCGTGGAGACTGTTGAAACATATGGCGGATCGGGCGGGAACGCTTACAGGGGGCGCGGCACGCCGCGACCGGAATTTGCTGCTCCAGTGGTTGGTACGCGCCGTCAGCCTCTCGTGGCTGACCGGGCCGATCTTCGATAAGGAGCTTCGCGTCTCCAGCCGCCGCCGGCGGAACTACGCGATGCGCTGTCTGTATGTGCTGTTCTTTTCATGTCTGTTGTCCCTGTCCTGGCTGGAACTCGTCGCCCATCGCACAACCTCGCTCTACCAGGTCTCGCGCATGGCAGAGGCAGGACAAGGTATCATCCTCGTCATTGTGTGGTTCCAGTTCCTTGCGTCGCAGGCGATCGCCGTTGTGATGCTCAGCACGTCAATCAGCGATGAGATCTATCACCGAACCCTGGGGCTGCTCATGACGACTCCCATCGGGAGCCTACAGATCGTTCTGGGCAAGCTGCTGAGCAAGCTGTTGCAACTGATCCTGCTGCTGGCGATCACGCTGCCACTGCTGTCGATCGTTCGCGTGTTTGGCGGCGTGCCGTGGGACTTTCTCGTGTGTAGCCTGTGCGTGACATTGACGGCGATTCTGTTCGTTGCGTCCCTGAGTCTGTTCTTCTCGATCTTCACCCGTCGGGCGTATGTGGTCATCATCGTGACGGTCCTGACGACCGCGGTCCTCTTTGCGCTGCTGCCGTTCATTATGGCGTTCCTGCTGCACGATACCGTCTCCCCTCGCAGATTTTACGATGCGCTCACGTATGTGAATCCGTACGCGATGATGTGGAAGGCCGCCGATGCACTCCAGCGGGCAGGATCGATGCGTCTTGTAGACTGGCCGGTCCACACTGCGATCATGCTGGGTGTCTCCGTTCTGCTGCTTCTTCTCGCGGCGGTTCTCGTCCGCAGGGCGGCGTTGCGCCAAGCGTCTGGACAGAGCGGCCTGTGGTCGCCCAGGAGCAAGAACATGTCGCCGGAGGGCTCCACTCGGGCGGCGCCGATTCGGCGCGTAGCGGGCTCGCCTGTGCTGTGGAAGGAGCGGAGAAGTCCGCTTCTCGGCAGACGTAAGCTGAGCATGATTCTCGGCCTGCTCCTCGCTCTCGGCCTGCTCGGGACGACGTATATCCTTTGTGCGAAGGAGGACGTGCTGACGGAGGCCGAAGTCCACGCGAGCTACGTCGTCGTCTTCCTCCTCCTGGGAATGCTCTTCAGCACGGTTCTGCCGGCCACGTGCATTACGTCGGAGAAGGAGTCGCAGACCTGGCTGCTGTTGCTGACCACAGCGATCAGCAACTGGGAGGTTGTCTGGGGCAAGTTTCTGGGCGTCGTGCGCCGGTGTGTTCCCGCATGGTTGTTCTTGCTCGGCCACGTGACACTGTTCACACTGGCGGGGATCATTCACCCGGTGGGGGCTGCGCAACTGGCGGTTCTCACAACGTGGGTGGTGTTCTTCCTCGCCGGAAGCGGCCTGTACTTCAGCACTCGTTTCCGGCACACGACCACAGCGGTAATCGCCAACGTGGCTCTGGCGGCGGGCCTGTGGGCGGTGCTCCCTCTGCTCCTGGGCCTGGCACTGATGATCGCGCAAGCCGGCGGCGATTTGTTGGGCATGTACATGGACATGAATCCAGTAGTACACGCGGCGGTCATTACGGCTGCCACGTCCAAGAGCGGCGGACTGGGTGCGTATGGGTGGATTCAAGGTGGAATTACCGATGTGGAGGAATCGACAGGCTGGATCCTGCTCAACTTCGTCCTTTACGTGGTGCTTGGTTTGGCATTTCTCGCCAGGGCGGCCGCACGCGTCAGACGCAATCCTCTCTGAGGGTCCTCATCCGGGGCTTGTGCCCGGGAGTGTCTCAAGCTATCCTGGGTGACAAAGGGTTTCTGATCGGACGTGTATGGAGGTGCCAATCATGATCGCATGGGGCGAAAAGAGGCATGTGCGGGTGTCTGCTTTGGTGTGTCTGCTCCTGTTCCTGCCGGCCGCAATTGGGCGTGCCGCCGTGACTGGTGTCGAGAGTGATTCCCTTCGCGTGCAGGTCAATAGCGAGACAAAACGATGGGTGTTGATAGACAAGCGTTCCGGCGTGCAGTGGCCGTCCGAGGGCATGGCGACTCTGGGTGGGGCGGTCGCCTTCTCCCTTGTCGAGGGGGCAAGAGCAGTGGAAGTGCGCTACGAGAACGCTGGGGATGAGACAATCCACGTTCTTGCTGACGTTCTGACGATCGCGGACGGCGCCGATGGTTACGTGATTGTCCCGAGTCGCGAAGGGCTGTTGATACCGGTCAAGAACGAGAAGGCATTCAGCCGGGAGTTCGGGACGTCCGAGTACGAAGGCTGCCACATGAACATGCTTGGGTTCGTCAAGAAGGGGTCCGCCCTGATCGCGACCTGGGATGACGCGTACGTGTATCCCAACGTCGAGAGGACCGTGTCGTCCAGCGAGCACAAGCTGACGACGACGTTCGCACTTCGTCGCAGCGCCCGATCCATCCGTCTGATGCCGCTCGGCCAGGGCGACTGGAACAAGATCGCCTCGGAGTATCGGCGCTACGCCGAGCGACGCGGCTACGCCGTGACGCTGCGCGACAAGATCAAACGCGACCCGCACCTTGAGCGAATGGTCGGAGCGTCGAACGCCAAGCTCTGGACCTGCTTGAATCGCCGGATGAACGAGGAGAGCACGGCGGTAGAGTCGGTCGCAGTGCATTGGACATTCGACGAGGCCGCTCGGATCGCTGAGCACCTGCGCAACGACCTGGGGATCGAGCGATGCTTCTTCATGATGGGCGGCTGGACGGAAGGGGGGTACGATGTCCGGCATCCGGACGATCTGCCGGCCAACCCCGAATGCGGCGGAAACGAAGGACTGGCCGATGCCGTCAAGCGAATCCAGGCCCTGGACTATGTCGGCTGCCTGCACGACAACGTCCAGGACATGTACCGCGACGCCAAGAGCTGGAGCCCGGATTTCATCGAGAAGAGGCCGGATGGCTCGCTGATTCAGGGCGGCCGCTGGCTTGGCGGCCGGGCGTACATGGTCTGCGCGCCGAAGCAACTGGAGCTGGCCCAGCGGACGCAGAACCTGTCCGCCATTCACGAGCTGTTCTCGCCGTGGGCGTACTTCATCGACACGACCTACGCGGTCGGCCCGCGCGAGTGTTATGATCCCAAGCATCCGATCGGCCGCAATGACGACATCGCTTGGAAGATTCGCTTGAGCGATTACGGTCGCAACATTTTCGGCATTTTTGGCAGCGAGTGTGGCCGGGAGTGGGCCCTGGCGCATAGCGACTTCTTCGAGGGCCTCGTCGGCGTCAGCGGCCGCTACTATCATCAACTCAAACCGGAAGACCTTGGTGCCCAGGTCATCCCGTTCTTCGAGATGGTCTACCACGACTGCCAGGTATGCTACGGCAAGTACGGCTACCGCGCCGACGAGGCGGTAGAGTACGTCGCCCATCACGTCCTCTGTGCCCGCCCGCTGCACTACCATTCCTTCCCCAATCATCTCTACTGGCAGTCGATGCCCGAGAGGAAAGCGGATCCCTCCACGGATCGCGCATGCTTCACACGGAGCGATAATGGCTGGGCCGAAGGTCTGCACCCATACGACATCTTCATCAAGAACACGCACGAAGCCCTGGGCGCGATCCATGAGGTCACTGCCTACGACCGCCTGACGGACTTCCGTTATCTGGACGATAGTCACGCCGTCCGCCAAGCTGTATACGGCACGGGCGACGAGGCAACACGAATCACCGTCAACTTCGGCCAGACGCCTGCAGAGGTCGCTTCCCAGGCCGGCGGTCGCACGGTACTGCCCCCGTGGGGCTTCCTCGCTGAGAGCCCGCGTCTGATCGCCTTCTACGCCACACACTGGAATGGCCAGGACTACCCCAGCGGCGCCCTGTTCACCTTGCGTCCAACGGACAACAAGCCCTTGAACGACTCCGGCGCGATTCGCGTCTTCCACGCCTTCGGCCCGGCGACTCTGGCTTGGCGTGGCAAGACCCACGAGATCGGACGCGAAGAAGCGATCCGATCGGGAATCCAATAACCGGGAACAGGACTCACACGAAGCCACAGAGGAATGCCGGGGAGCGTACGTGCCACGCACTGCCAGCCGATCGTCAGAAGGACGAACCTGTGACAGGGACACAGGCAACGCGGGCGCAAATGGAGAGGTCACAGGCAACGACGCTTCTCGCTGGTATCGTGGCGACTCCAGGGTGGGGGCTCAGTACCGACTCATCACGTTCTGGATCTGCTGGATGAGCCGGGCAAACACGACGATCAGAAGAGCGACCAGCAAAGCGGTCACCACGAGGGTCAGGATCGTGATCGTGACCTTCAGCAGGATGCTATAGCGCGGATTGGACCAGACCATCGGCAGCGCGAACGGCCCCAGCGTGACCAGACCGATCACCACCGCGCGCCGGGAGTGATACCATTTCACCTGTTGCCGGCCGCCAGCGCCGATTCGTTTGCCGCAGTATGGACAAAACAGAAAATCGTCGCTGACTTGCCGGTAGCAGACGTCACACCGTCTTGTGGGACTGCCACTTGACGGTGCCTGCTCATCGTGTCTGGCTGTGCCATCCACAGGACATCCTCACATGCAGCCTTGCTTGTCAGGCGTGCGAGACAGGGCATGCGCCTCATGGACGTAGCATATCCGCCGCCGTGGGAGATGTCCCGATCAAAAATGCCCATTCGGCTGCACGATACACAATAACAGGTCGGTCGTTCCCGTCTACTGCATTCGTTCAGTCTGTTCCGATGCCGGCGAGGAGGCCGAAAAGGGCTGATTGTGCTTGCCTCGGCGGCGAGCCAGGCGATATACTGAGGACATGGCGAAGGGTATTGTTTCAGGATTGGCTTGGGAGGGAACGATGAATCGGAACGGCATCAGGCAACCTGGAGGTGCAGCGCGTGGCTTCACGCTCCTGGAGCTTCTTGTCGTCATTTCGATTCTCTGCCTGCTGATGTCGATCATGCTGCCGTCGTTGACCCGGGCACGGGAGCAGGGCAAACGCATCGTATGCCTGTCCAACATGCGGAACCTGACGCAGGCATGGATGATGTACGCGTTGGAGAATGACGACCGGCTGTGCTCGGCGGATACGGATTGGGACGTGCCGCCCGATTGTCATTGGGTGGCGGACGGGCACAACATGCCGGGCAACGATTTCGGCGGCACGCCTGAGGCGATCATGGCCGGGATCCTGTGGCCTTATACCGGGGAGTCGCTCGACCTGTACAAGTGCAAGAGCGATGTCTCCCAGCGGCTTCGCAGCTATGCGATCTCGCGGGCTATGAACGGCCAGATCTTCACCTCCGAGAGCGACAAGATCAAGGTGTTCCACATGTGGAGCGAGGTCCGCCAGGCCAGCGAGCGGCTCGTCTTCGTGGATGCCGGGTGCCGCGTGTCGTGGCTGGAAGGGCCATTCTGCCCCGTCAGGCTGATTGACGGCGCCGAGCCCCAGTGGCGGAGCACGGATTTCTGCAATGTCACCGCCCGCCACAATGAAGGGTGCAATCTCTCGTATGCAGACGGCCATTGCGGGTACTGGCGGTACCGCGACCCCAGGACGATCCTGCTGGCGGACTATGACATCGATCCCGTGGATGCCTCGGACTATAATCCCGACCTGGAACATTTGGTCGAGCTGCTCGATGGCCAACGGGAGTAGGATGCGACCATGGGCCGGTGACATGATTGTTGTAGTGTGATAAAGGCGACCTTGTATGCTGCCCGACAGGCTCCGGATCGAGCTTCAGCAGAAGTGGGAACAGTTGATGGTGCGGCTCGGCGTGCCGACCGCACGGCGATGGATCAATGAGTACCCTATGGTCGTCTCTTCCCTCGCGGCGGCTTCCGCCATGCTGCTTCTGGCCGTCGCCCTGTGGACACTGATTCCCGACACGCCGATGCCGATCATAACCATTGAGGAGGAGTGGTACTACGACCTCAATACGGGCAAGCTGTTCACTGCCGAGAAGGGGCTGGACCCGCCTATTGACGCGCCTTCCGGGCCGATGTCCGACGGTGGGCCCGCAGGTGTCCGAGCCTATGTCCTTAGCTACGTCAGGGAGCCGAACGAATCGGAGCGATTCATCGCCTTTCTCGAGACGACGGCCCCGGCAGACATGTTGGCGAAGTGGCCGAGGCGGTCGGACAGTCGCAGCGCTGCTCGAAGATGGGGAAGGGGAAAACTGATCCGGAAAGTCGATGATGAGCTCTGGATTCCCGCCGACAGCAAGCTGGGACTGCAACTCATGGAGGAGGCATTCGCTCCGAACAAGGAGGGCGTGCGTCCGACCTATTGCCGGCCGGAGTAGTCTGCTCGTGGCCGGCTCAGCATTCCCTGGACGATGCACGCCGGTGATCCCCGGCGTCTCGCCGCGATGCAAATCGAAGCTGATGTGCTCAAAGGCGCCGTGCCGACCACGACGATTCGATCCTGGAGGCCCTTCTCTTCGACGGCCAGTCCCGCGCCGGCCGCCGGGGTCGAAGCGCTGCCCTGGATGCCACGGAGGTCCGGGTATGCCCGGATCAGCTCCCTGGTCTTCTCATAGGCGACATTCTGGTTGTCGTATTCCTCGATTTGCTCGGTCACCAGGACCATCTGGGGTAGTCCCGCTTCTGCCTGGCAATCGCGGCGTCGATCCAATCGTTGTGCGACTTGGACGTGAGACGGCCGACGAAGACCGCATACTCGCCTTGCCTGCCCATACAGCGAGCCAGAGGGTCCATGAGGTGCGCGCCGTACGCGGCATTGTCGAACGCTTCGATGATCTGCACCAGCAAGGCCGCGTCGGCCTGGTACGGACCGAGCTGGAGGCAGCGATGTCCGGTTTCCCGGGCAACCCGCTGGACTCCCTCCTTCATCCGGTCGAACCAGGCGATCCCATCGAGCTTGACGACCGTCGCAATCGTGTACTGCTTGCCGGCGTCGGGGGCGACCGGCTCTCTGTCCTTGCAGCCTGTGACCCACAGGACGCCCGCCAGCAGCCAAGGGATTGCTCGTCTCATGATTGACACCTGCCACTTCCGTTCCACGACTGATTGAATCAAGGGGCGAGTCTGCGCGCGACCTCGTCAAGGATCAGCCGCCTGGCGTTTTCCATCGGGCCGGGCAGGTATGTGCCCGACGCCATCCTATGGCCGCCGCCACCGAACCTGGCGGCAAGCTCGCTGACATCCACCTCGCCGCGGCTGCGCAGCGAGCATCGGACGCGGCCGTCTTTCTGCTCGACAAATAGCGCCGACACTCTCACCGAGGCGATGCGCTGACATTCGTTGATCAGGTTCTCGGTGTCCGCGTGCGCCGCGCCGGTCTCCGCGAAATTGCTCAGGAGGATATACTGTGACGCGTAGCGGCCGTCGAGGTGCAGCTCCAAGGTGTCCAGCATCCGGACCATCAGCTTGAAACGCTCGCGGGAGAAACTTTGGTACAACTTCTTGTAGAGTTCCGTCGGCTGGACGCCGAGATCGACCAGCTCGGCACAACTGCGATAGACGCGGCTGTCGGTATTGCTGAGCTGGAACCAGCCTGTATCGGTCGCGATGGCGACGAACAGCGCCATGGCGACCGTCCGGGTGATCGGCCAGCGCACGTATTTCAGAAAGTCATAGAGCACCAGTCCCGCCGCCCCGGCGGTCTCGTCCGTGATCTCGACCCGGCCCAGTCTGTCGGATGTGATGTGATGGTCGATCACCAGCACGGGCTTTCGCGATTGCTTGAGGTAGTCCTCAAGTCCCGTGAGCTGACTGTAGCTGTTCGTATCGACGAGCACGATGAGATCGACATCCGCGTATGCTCCCTGGCTCAAGCCGTCCGGCCGAAGGTCCTTGCCCAGCACCGGGACCTTCTCAGGGAACACGAATGCATACCACTGCGGCAAAGACGAAAGCAGCAGCGGCTGCACTGTCTTGCCGAGATTCGTCAGCACCTCCGCAATCGCGGCCACGCATCCGGCTGCGTCGCCGTCCGGCCTCGTGTGGGTCGTCACCAGGATCTTGTGTGAGCTCTCTATCAGCGCAACGGCCTGCTGATACATATCCTCTCTTGCCATGCGAACCTTTCAAACCAGTTGCCCGGGCTCGAAGAACCTCTTTGGGCTTTCGCTTCATGGAACCCCAGTCGGACACAGGTCACGCGGGGCCACACGGGTCACCTTCACTCGGGGCATTCTGTCCGGCGGGGCTGACTGTTGCCTCCATCAGTCTCTTGCGGCGGAACTTGCGCGCCACGACCCGCAGTCCCTCGCACTCGAAGGTCTCGCCGCCTTTGAAGCCCGGCGGCGCATGCTGCGCGGACCACTCGGCCAGTGTCATCACGCGACCGCCATCGGGCCGGGCCGGCCAGGGGACGCCGGCGGTGGCGGCCACAGTGGTCATGGGGACCCCTCCGCCCATGATCCACGCTGCACCGCATGGGTGCACATGCGCAGGCAAACGATCGAACTCGTCCTCGATCTCGCCCACAAGCTCCTCCAGCACGTCCTCCAGGGTCACCATCCCCAGAACGGTTCCTTCCTTCGAGACCACCAGCACGATGTGCGTCTTTTGCTGAATCATCATTTCCAGGAGCTGTGACAAGACCATATCCTCCGCGACTTTCCGGATTGGCCTTGAGATGCCTTTGATGCTCGGGTCCTTCGGATTCACGCGCATCGCGGCAATGATGTCCTTGAAGTTCACATAGGCTTCGACGCTCTGGGGATCGTTCGGCCGCGTGCACACGGGAAAGCGGGTGTGCATGTCCATGTGCGCCTGGACCAGCGCCTCCATCAGGCTGCTCCCGACGTAGATCATCGACACGTCTTTGGCTGGGATGATGATGTCGCGGACCGGCCGGGTCGAGAGATGAGCAGCCGAGAGCACGATCTTCTCTTCCCGCTCGCCCAGCAGTTTCGAGGTCCGCGCCAGCGAGACCGCCGCACGCAGCTCATGAAGCCATTGACCCCGGGCCCCTCCGTCGGGGCGTTTCTGACGGGGCAGCAGGTTCACCACGGCCTTCACCGTGCATTCGATCACGAACACGACCGGGCGAGCCACCTGCGCAAGAACCCGCATGCCCGGCGACAGCCGCAACACGATCCATTCGTTGTTGTGCAACGCCACCATCTTGGGGACGAGTTCGGCGAACACGATCGTGGCGTACGTGAGGGGGATGACCAGCAGCGCGAGCACCAGCACGTCTGCCGAGATTCGAGACAGACCCCACTGCTGCTGCACATAGGGAGCGAGCCTCTGCGTGACGCCGGCCCCGCCGGTCGCCGCCGCTACCGATCCGACCACTGTAATACCGACCTGAATCATGGCCAGACTGGCCTCCATGCGATCCTTCATGAACGCGGCGTCCACCGCCCCCCTCTTCTTCTCGTTCAACAGGACGGCCAGCCTCGCCCTGGAGATCGACGCGAGTCCCATCTCGTAGGCTGCGAAGACCGCGTTGATCGCCAACATGGCGATGATGACAATCAGACCATACGTGAACATCGACTACCCTCAGGGATGCCTTCGACTCGAATCAGGCACAGCGGCAGGTTCGGAGTACCTGCTGCGCGGCCTCACAGTCCTTTTCGATCTGTGCAACCAGCTCGTGCGGCGTGCCGAATTTGTGCTGACTGCGCAACCGCTGCACGAAGCTCATCGCCATCCATTTGCCTGTCATATCTCCTATGTTCCCGGTCAGGACATGGGCCTCGATCAACAAGGGATGCTGATCGCCGAAGGTCCGCGCCTGGCCGATACTGAATACCGCCGGCAGGTAATGTGGCTCCTGCAACAACCGTTCCTCGTCGTCTGCGATCTCGACACATCCCGCGTACACGCCATCCGCAGGGAGGATCTGCTGTGGCTTCTCCATGTTCAACGTGGGAAAGCCCAGCTTGCGTCCTCGCCCCCGTCCGCGAATGACCGGGCCGAGGAGCCTGTACGGCCTCGACAGAGCCTCCGCCGCCTCCCCGACGTGCCCGCTCTCGATCATGTAGCGAATGATGGTGCTCGAGACCCGGACCTTCTGGTTCGTCGCCAGTTCGATCTGTTTCGGAGGCACCACGACCACGCGGAACCCTCTGTCCTTCCCGAGCCCACGGAGCGTATGAACGTCACCGGCTCTGCGCGCTCCAAAGTTGAAGTCATCGCCTTCGACGATCACGGACGGGCGGATCGTCGCCATGAGGAGTTCATCGACGAAGGCCTGGGGCGACAGTTCGAGCAATTCTCGATTGCCCTCAAGGACGATGATGCAATGATCGGCGTAGCCCTTCAACAGGTGCAGCTTCAGCGGCAGGGGGGTCAACACGCCAGGCGCCTTCTCCGGGTGTAGAGCGGCCACCGGGTGCGGCTCGAACGTCATCACCGCCATCTCCGTGTCGAGATCCTCCGCCTGTCGGCGGGCGGTACACAGGATCTCCTGATGGCCGACGTGGACGCCGTCGAAGTTGCCGATCGTCAGCACGCAGCCCTTTCGGACCTGTTCGAAGTCCGCCCGTCTGGTCAAAACCTTCATGAGTCCCTTTTCCTGGTCCCAACCGTCTGGAATCCTCCCGGCCGAGCCGAGTGACTCCTGCTTCATACTACGACAGAGTTTACCGCCGGGTTGCGGGGACGCAATGCCTTTCCGGGTGAAAGAGGGTGGGTGGCACCGCTGTGGGCGGTGCGGCGTGTGCCGGCCCCGGATGTCGGGAGAATGGCCAGCTACTTCTTGTGGCGGGCCTTCAGCTCGGCAAGGCGGGTGTCCGCCTTTGCGTAATCTGGATAGAACACCCTGATTTCCTCGAGGGTGAATTCCGCCTTGGCGATATCATCGACCTTCTCATAACACAATGCCAGCATGTCCATCGCCGCCTTGTGGTACGGGAACCCACCCCGCTGCAAGTCGTGTGGTTTGTCCGGCCCAAGCTTGCGCACCTGGTCGAAATAAGGAATGGCCTCTCGATGCAGATCCTCTTGAAGGTACAGAGTCGCCAACTCGAAATGGGCTGGCTTGTTCGTCGCGTCGGCCTGCGTAGACCTCAGATAGGCGGCGTACGCCGGATCGCGGTTGCCCTCTGTGCGGTAGATGCGAGCGAGTCGGCACCATGCCTCGCTGTTGCCGTTATCGAGCAACAGGGCCTTATTGCACTCGCGCTTGGAATCGGCGTGCATCCCGTAGGCGGAGTATGCATCGGCCCGGCTGATCATCTGATCCACCATGAGAGGCCGAAGCACGATCATGGCCAGAACGATGAAGATGACGCTGTACGATCCCTTCGCAGCGAGTTCCTTGTAGCTGCTGGGAAGGGCCTTGCGCCTCGGACGAATGAGCTCGCTGGTTTCCATGATGTACCTAACCGACGACGATGTAGTATATACCCAGAACGATCAGCAGGTTGCCGCAGAGCAGTTGGACGTGCTGCTCGGTAGAGCACAGCCGGGTCCTCAATCTCCGGATCAGTCCGGGCCTGAGGACTGTGGTGAGCACCCCCACCGCCATGACAGGCACCGCCTGCCCCAGGGCGAAACTGGCGAACATGGCAAGCCCGTACAGGGAGAAGCCTTCAGCGGCCACGAGCCCTGCAAGCACGATCAGGCCCGCCCCGCAGAGAGGGCAGGCGGGCATGGTGAGCAGACCGAAGAGCCCCCCGAAGACTGCGGCACCCACGGAACGAGCCCGGTCGAGTCGGGCGCCGATGTGCTGCCAGCGACTGGGGAGTAGGCCGGGGCTTATCATGCCTGAGATCAGTACCCCTGTGACGATCAACAGGGCGCCTGAAAACCAGAAGATGGCCTTGCTGGCGTGCAGCAACTGGCTGACTGCGCCGCCGACATACGCTACGGCTGCACCGATCAGCACGTAACTGGTGACGAGACCGGCCAGGAAGAGGCCAGTCAGAAGCATCGAGCGTTTTCGGGAGTCGCCTCCGGCGACCACATACCCCAAGACGATTGGCAGCCGAACCGCCGTGCACGAGCTGAGCGAGGCCACCGCCCCAATCCAGAAGATGACGCCAAGGGCAAGGATCGGCGAGTCGATCATCAACTTCTTCAGAGCATCCAGCACAATTCCATGCCTTCAAAAAAACCGCTGAGAGATGGGTCTCTGGCCCATGTCTTCCCATTTCAACCGCAGGCAGCTTGCAAGGCCGACCGCATGTTAGTCTTGTCGCACAAAGGACTTATGTGCATGCGGGTCCGTTCCGGCTTGCACGGACCAGGTCCAGGAAGCCACGATGGCAAATGGGCTTCTGGCTGCACGTAAAGTCTACGAAATAAAAACTCGCCGCGAAATCTGCAACTAAGTTGCAAATCCTACGTAGTCCTTGTAGGATAGGTCCGTTGCTACGAATCCAGGTGAACCGGGAGTAGATCGAAAGATGCTTGCCAGACTGCATGGGATACTGACGGAACTCAGAGCGCATGCTCCTTTCACGTTGTTCGGGG
Source organism: Sedimentisphaerales bacterium (assembly GCA_016928975.1). Next base: position 39,871 of record JAFGJR010000147.1, read on the forward strand.
CCGCCACGGGAGTCGTGGCTATGTTGTTGTTCGCCAAATTCTCGGCAGAGGCGAGTCATCGGCTGTTTCAGGTCTTCCATCCCGCCCACGTGATCTTGTCGGCCATCGTCACGGCTTCGCTTTTCAAGCTGCACGAGAACAAGCAGAGATTCCTGATGGTCCTGGTCGTGGGATACGTGGGGTCCATTGGGATAGCCACGCTGAGCGATTCCATTCTACCCTTCTTCGGCGAGACCATGCTCGGGGTCGCCGTGCCGACCCACGCCAGCCTGCACGACCACGCAGGAGGCTCCCATGAGGAGGCCGTCCATGACCATGACGAACGTCCTGGACATGCCGGCAAGCCGCGCGTTCACCTGGGCTTCATTGAGGACTGGTATCTCGTCAATCCGGCCGCGATTCTCGGCGCCCTTATCGCCTGGTTCTGGCCGCGGACGAAACTCCCGCACGCAGGCCATATCCTCATCAGCACATGGGCTTCGTCCTTCCATGTTCTGATGAACACGCATCGGGAACTGACCCCGATCCTGTTTTTCGGTGTGTTCATTGTCCTGTTTGTCGCCGTCTGGTTGCCTTGCTGCGTGAGTGATATCGTCTTCCCGATGCTTTTGGTTCGCTCTCCTCACCTGCACGTCGGTCACAAGCACGCTGTGGAGGTTTCCTCGTGACGGCGAAGCTCGATGACAAGGCCCGGGAAATGTTGAAGCGTGCCAGATTGTATTGCACGGAGGCGCGAATCGCCATTCTGCGAACCCTCCTGGAGACGTCCAGACCTCTTCGACAGGACCAGATCAGTCCGCAACTGATGAAGAGGGCCTGCAACAAGGTCACCATCTATCGCACGCTGGAATCGCTGGTCGAAGCAGGACTGGTGCACCGCGCATTCACACAGAACCGGGCGTGGCATTTTGAGTTGGCCGATCGCTGCACAGAACACCAGTGCCACCCGCACTTCACGTGCACGAATTGCGGCGTCACCCATTGCCTGACGGGCGTCTCGCTGCCCATGGCCAGGATTGCTGACAAGGGCTTCGTCATCCGCCGCCAGCAGGTTCGTTTGGAGGGCTTGTGCCCCGCATGCGCCTGATATGAGAGATCAGAGGCGCCTGGAAGAGAATGGATGAAGTCGTTTGGCATGAGACAATTCGGGACCGCAGTGCGAATGGGCGTCGTTCTATCGGCGTGCTTCGCGATTGCCGCGATGACCAGCGGGCTGCTGCTGGCCATCCATTTTGGCAGCCTTGAGCACCCGGCCCACCACGATTGCTACGACTGCCCTGTCTGCCAGCAACTTCTGGTCGTGCCGAAAGGGCTTGTGCCCGACTCACACGTTGGGCTTGTCCACGAGGCGCTGGTCTACCCAGCGGATGTACCTGAGTACGTCGAGTGCATCCGGCATTCCTGTCTCCGAAGCTCCCAGCCGCGAGGCCCTCCCGGCTCAAGCCGACGCCAAACGGTTTAAGAGGGCAACTGTCGCGGCGTGATCGTCGCGCGCATCGATCCGCTCGTGAGTGAGATGGCTCGAGCCGGCAATGGGCACCTCTCAACCCGCCCTTCTCACGAATGACTTCGTGCTCACCCCGTCGGCGTTTCGCAAGCCCCGCAATGAAGCTCAGTACCCGAGTGTGATCTTGAGGAGATGCAACAATGAGGACACGTACATTGGAGAACGTATCGAGGAATGCTACATTGACTGTCGCCATTGGGGTCCTGGCCGCGGTGGCGGCCCCGGACGCTGCGTCCGGTCGCGAAGGTGGATGCACGGCGGCCCATACACACATCGGGATCAACCCCACCTGGCGTCCAGCAGACTGGAACGACCCTACGCAAGGGTCCGTGGACCCGGACCCCACCGACGACAACAAGCTCTGGTTCTTCTCCTTGCCGCCGATTCATGATTGTGCGACACCGGGCTGGCCTGCCTGGGAACAGGCCAACGGCCACGCCTTCCTTGTCCTGACACCAGTCTATGAGGAAGGAGAACGCATCGCCAAACCAGGTGATCCGAACAAGACCCTGTACACGTGCAATTTCCTGTACAGCAAGGCCGGAGGCTACGGCGATCCGAGCGGGCTGCACCACATTGATGGTTGGCACTCCGCCTTCGGTCCACAGGGTGCCTGGAATCTTCAGAGTATCGACGCCAACACCGTACCTGCCTGGAACATCTATCTGCAACGAGAGGGCGTCAGCACCAACCTCGACAAGGACGATTTCCTCATGCTTCTACCGGACGACACCGCTGTCCTGGAACACGACGGCGACACCTATTTCCTGGAGAAGGAATGGCTCGACGACGAAAACGCCTGGGGGATCCATACGCATGCGGGTTTCTACTTCTGGCTCGACGACGCGGACGATGAGGTCTATGTCGTCCTGTCCGCCCGCGATGCCGGCGGCCTGTACGAGCGTTCCGCCGATTTCACGATCCGCTTCGCCAAGACGGTCATCCAGCCGATCACAGGCGACCTGAACAACGATGGCGTGGTAGGCATCGAAGACCTTCAGATCCTCGTCGACCAGTGGGGCCAATCCGGCATCTACTCCGGCGATGAAGTCGAAACCCATAGCCACGATCACGAAGACTGATCCGTCCGGGAATTGAGGTGTGCCATGAGAACGGATTCCTGCCGATCGCGGCGGTGGTCGAGTGACACGCGGGGCGTCTACGGACGTCCCGGATGCTCGATTTGTCTCCATCGCCGCCAAAAGGCTTTCACGCTAATCGAATTGCTCGTCGTCATCGCGATCATCGCGTTGCTGATGGGCATCCTGCTCCCGTCGCTGAATCGCGCCCGGCAGCAAGCGAGGAAGATCGCGTGCCTGAGCAACGTGCGACAGATGGGCGTCGCTTTGCAGGCGTATCTGCCCGACTCGGACTACCGGCTGCCGCCCAGCTCCTGTCACATCAAAGACCCGAATGAGCACTGGCTGCGCATCCTGACTCGCTATACGCGGGAGCAACTGCTGTTTCGCTGCCCGAGCGATACAGGCAAGGAGTTCGTGAACTGGGACCGGCCGCTCAGCGAGCAGAAGGATGCCCGGTATTCCAGCTTTGCCGTCAACGCGCTGCTGGACCCAATCCACTACCGCTATGGTCCCAGCAGCAACCGGTACAATAACGTCAACCAAGTCCGCCGGCCGATGTACTGCATCTGGATCAGCGAGGCCCCCGACACGGAGAGCTTCAGATTGGCGGACCACATTCATCCCGAGGCGTGGGAAGGCTCGCTCGACTATGCCAGGCAGTCCGTCGCGTGGGACCGGCACAAGGGGGCATCCAGCTACCTCTTCGTGGACGGGCACGCCGAGCAACTCAAATTCGAGCACACATACAGTTGGCCGGATGTCTGTTACTGGTATCCCGAAGCGACCCCGAAGTGGCCGGAGAATCCTTGAACGAGGTGCGCGTTATGAAACTCACTGTTGCTGTTGGTGTCATGATAACACTAACCTGCGGCCTGTCCGCTCGCGCGGATTGCCCGCTCGACCACTTCATCATTGGCCGCAACGGCGACGGCATCGAAGGTACGGACGACGACAACCGGCTCTTTGTCGATTGCTCGCAGAAGTACCGTGACAGCGGCCAGAGAGAGTATGCGAACTGGTTCTATCCCCTGCAGAAGAGCATCTTCCCCAGTTACACGTATCGGATCGGGGAGCCGGGGTTCGACGCGTTCCAGGGCGTCAATCGAAGCGCGTTGGCCTACGATCCCAATCGTGCCCTTGGCGGCGATCCCGATGTCGATTACGCGATCGTCGTGGTATCCACTGCTTTGTCACCCGGTATGCGGGCCGTGCACAAGGACTATCCTCAATTCACGATCGACGCCGTCGGCCAGACCTTCAGTCATAGCTACATCCATAGTCTCCGCGGCGACCCGCACATGCACATGTCCTATCAGGCGATGGATGGCCAGAGCCTTCAATGGATGACGTTCCAGGTCTTCGACGCCGTGGAAGATGGCAACCAATACGAGCCTTCTGAGCCTTTTACGATTGTCTTCAACGCCGAGCCGCTCGCGGGCGACCTTGCCGTAGATGGCTGCGTCGATCGTCGCGACCTGTCCAGATTGTGCCATTACTGGCTCTCGCCCGCAAGCTCGACGGAGAACGACTACTGCGAAAGGGCAGACACGAACCGGGACGGGCGTGTCGACCTCGTGGATTTCGCTCGCATGGCCTCCAATTGGCTCAATCCCCTCGCAGAACCGACTTTTCCGTGACGGGATCATCGAGAGCTGGCACAGGAAATGTGAACCTTCGCACGCTGAATATCCGATAACGACTGTATTATGCACTTACGAAGGAAGGTCTCTATTGTGCTGGGGTCGTTCCTCCTGGCGGTCGCTGGCTGCCAGGAGCCGCAACAGGCTGCCCCCAGCGTGGGTTTTCAGGGGCGGACGATTGCCGTCGAGGACCTGGCCGCACGTCTCGGCCTTCGGATCGAGGAGAAGGATCAGACGTTTGTGGTGCTCAGGAATGCGGCTAACACCGTGCTGATCTTCACGCACGCGGATGGACGGTTGTTCGTCAATGGCAAGCCCATCGGTCTTGTCGGCGCCGTCGAACGGACTGGCGACACCGTATGTGTTCCGGAGACACTCGTCGCGACGATCCGGTCGCACCTTCGTGCCTCCGGATCGGAACAGTCACCCGCGGTTGTACCGCCCACGCACAAGGTCGGCGGTGCTACGGTTGTCATCGATCCCGGGCACGGTGGGAAGGATCCTGGCACGACGGTCGGCGGCACCCATGAGAAACATATCGTTCTCCGGGTCGCCAGGCAGGTGGCTGCGCTGTTGGAGCAGCGAGGGGTCAATGTCGTCATGACCCGCCAGGACGATCGCTTCATCGAGCTGGAGGATCGGGCGCAGATCGCCAATCGTCGCGATACCGATCTGTTCGTGAGCATCCACGCCGATTCCGCTCCGGACCGTAGTATCAGTGGCTTCACCCTGTACGTGGCGTCGGGCGCCTCACGAGAGGCCCACAATGCCGCCCGGGCCGTCAGTGCCGCCATGTCCAGGGCGGGATCGGACACTCGCGGCATCCGCGAGGCCGACTACAAAGTCCTCGTGCAGACAAGCTGCCCCGCGATCCTGATTGAGCTGGGCTATCTCTCCAATTACGCGGACGCCCGCCATTTGCAGGACAGCGCTTTCCAGACCCGCCTGGCCCAGGCCATCGCCGCCGGCATTCTGGATTACCTGCAGTAGACGGCGCCCCTGCTCCAATCTTGCCTCAGATGCACACGGACGGCTCGTCGAGGCACTTTACGGACACCGCCACATTCTGTATAGTACTCGACAATCGGCATTGGAGATAGGATTATGAAATTCATCATCACCTTGTTTCAGGACGAAGACGGCGTCTTTGTCGCGGAATGCCCCTCCATCCCGGGTTGCATCAGCCAGGGTAAGACCGAGTCGGAAGCGGAGGCGAGCATTCGCGAGGCGATCAAGGAGTGCCTGGAAGTGCGCGCAGAGAAAGGAATGCCTTTGACAGTACGCACTCGTCAGGTAGAGGTGACCGTCTAATGCTTCCCGTGCCTGTCTTGAAGCCACGAGAGGTCGTCAGAGCATTCGAGAAACTCGGATGGGAGGTGGCACGCGGAACGCTACGAAGTCTCATCGCACGAGCGGGCCTGACGGTGGATGAATTCCTCGTCGCAGTGGAGAGTCGATGAGACAACGGGCTTCGAAGGGCGATATGGCCGGGTCAGCACCAGGCGCACCCTGATTGAGGAGACACAAATGCATCACTGTAAGACAGTCTTGGTTCTGGGGATTCTGTTCATGGCGGGGGCTACGGGGCCACGGGCGGCTGGGGCCGTGACATTCTTGCGGACGCAGGGACAGGACATGGTGGATGAGAGCGGCAAGAACGTCCTGCTTCAGGGCGTGGGACTGGGCAACTGGCTGTTGCCGGAGGGCTATATGTGGCGGTTCATGGGCCAGGCGGACCGGCCGCGCCGGATCGAGAAGGCCGTCAGCGATCTGATCGGTCCGGAGAACGCGGCTCGTTTCTGGTCTGCGTTTCGCAAGAACTACATCGTGGAGGCTGACATCGCGCGGATAGCAGAGGTCGGGTTCAACTCCGTGCGACCCGCGCTGAATGCCCGCCTGTTTTTGACAGAAGGGGACAACGCCGTATACGTGGACGAGGGCTTCCAGTTGCTGGACGATCTGGTCCGTTGGTGTCGCAAGCACAACTTGTACGTGATCATCGATATGCACGGCGCGCCGGGCGGACAGACAGGGTCGAATATCGACGACAGCCCCAATGACCAGCCGGAGCTATTCACCGACAAGAGGAATCAGGACCGGCTGGTCGACCTGTGGGTCAAGATCGCAGGGCGCTACAAGGATGAGCCGGCCGTCGCAGCGTACGATCTTCTGAATGAGCCCCTGCCACAGCGCACCGGCGCCGCAGACAAGTACAAAGACCAGCTTGAGCCCTTGTACAAGCGCATCACCGCGGCGATCCGCGAGGTGGACAAGCGGCACATGATTACCCTGGAGGGTTGCGATTGGGCGAACGACTGGTCCGTATTCTCTGCGCCGTTCGATGGCAATGTCTTCTACCAGTTCCATTTCTATTGCTGGGACCGGCCGACGAAGCTCAACGACATCAGCCGGTTCCTGGAGCACCGCAAGAGGCTCCACAACACCCCGGTCTGGGTAGGCGAGACCGGGGAGAAGGACAATGCGATCTACTGGGCGACGACCCAGTACTTCGAGGCCAACAATATCGGCTGGTCGTTCTGGCCGTGGAAGAAGATGGACACGACGAACACGCCCTATTCGATCAAATCGCCGCCAGGGTGGGACGCCATTCGAGCCTACACGCGAGGCAGAGACAAGCCTCCTGCCGAAGAGGCCCAGAGGGCATTCGACCAGTTGCTCGAGAACATCAAGCTTGAGAACTGCGTGTATTTCCCCGACGTGGTGAACGCGATCTTTCGCCAGGTGCCGGGGAAAGTCGAGGCGGAGAACTACGGCCATGACGGGCCGAACGAGTCCTATTTCGTCAACGACATGACGCAGAAATCCAACTACTACCGGCCCTCCGAGCCCGTGCAGGTCGAGCAGATTACCAGCGGCAATCGCAGAAGTGCAGAGCAGGGGATCACGTTGGCCGGGCGGGAGTGGACGGCCTACACGATTCGAAGTCAGTCAGCGAAGGACTATGCGCCGGTGATGAAGGCCAAGACCAGCGGCGGCCCCGCCGTAGTCGAACTGACCATGAATGACTCCACGCAGGACGTGACCGTAACTGGAACCGATTGGAGCGAAGTCCCGTTGAAGGCGATTCCGTTCACCCAGGGAACAAACCGGCTCAAGGTCCTCGTCAAGAGCGGCGCGGTGTCCCTCGACTGGGTCGCCTTCAACTGACGAGCACGCCGACCTATCTCACCCGCAGTCGGGCGAAGCGGCGTTTGCCGACCTGCACGACCATGGCGTCACACGGGGTGACCTCGGTGTTGGCGTCGGCGGCTCTCTGGCCGTCAATGCTGACGCCGCCTTGCTGGACCATACGTTTGGCTTCCCCGCCGGTCTCGACCAGCCTGCACGTGGTCAGCAGGTTCTTGATGCTGATCGGCACCGCCGGCAGGGTAATCTCGGGCATGTCCTCGGGCAGTTGGCCCTGGCCGAAGACCTTCTCGAACCCGGCGGCAGCGGCTTCGGCCGCCTGTGGGCCGTGGAACTGGGCGACGATCGTCTTGCCCAGCAGGACCTTCGCCTGTTTCGGATGCGTCTTGCCCGGATTTGTCAGCTCGGCGATCCGGTCCATCGGCAGGTCGGTCAGCAGCGTAAAGTAGTCCTCCATCATGTCGTCGGAGAGGCTCATGATCTTGCCGAACATATTGGAGGGCTCGTCCGTGACGCCGACATAGTTGCCCTTGGACTTGCTCATCTTCTCCCTGCCGTCGAGCCCGACGAGGATGGGCGTGGTGATGACGATCTGAGGAGGCTGGTTGTTGAGGCGCTGCAAGTCCCGGCCGACGAGGTTGTTGAACGTCTGGTCGGTGCCGCCCAGCTCGACATCGCTGCGAATCATGACGGAGTCGTAGCCCTGCATGAGCGGGTAGAGGAACTCGTGCACGCCGATCGGATCGCCTTTCTTGTAGCGGATCGCGAACGTGTCGCGTTCGAGCATCCGTGCAACGGTCATCGCGCTGGCCAGGCGGATAATGTCGGCCAGGCGCAGATCGGCGAGCCATTCGCTGTTGTGACGGACTTCGAGTTTCTCGGGTTTTGTATCGAGAATCTTGCCGGCCTGCTCGAAGTAGGTCTTGGCATTTCGCTCGATCTGTTCGGGCGAGAGCATGGGCCGCGTGGTGTTCTGGCCGGTGGGGTCGCCGATGCGGGCAGTGTAGTCGCCGATGATGAGCACGGCCTTGTGGCCGAGGTCCTGGAATTGTCGCATCTTGCGCAGGACGACCGTGTGACCGAGGTGGATATCAGGGCTGGTCGGGTCCAGGCCGAGCTTGACTCGCAGAGGCCGGCCGGCCCTTGCGGCGTCCGCCAAACGCTGGGCCAATTCCGGCTCCGTGAAAACCTCCACCGTGCCACGCTTCAATTGGTTCACTTGTTCCGGTATCGTCATGCTCATGGGCCCATCTCTAGTAGCATGGGCGTCTCGCCCATGAATTGAGGGTCACGGGCAAGATGCCCGTGCTACGTGGGCTGGATTATATGCGAGTCCGACCCCGCTTGGCAAGGGCCAAGAGCCGGCAATACATCCTTGACGGGCGAGCGTAGACACAGGGCTTCGGCGTCAGTGACGGCAGGTGCGCCGGGACGGAGGCCGTGCGGGCGCGAGTGTGCCGTTTCAGCGGTGAACTGGTAAGACGCGGCGAACTGCTGCTGTCGCCGGATCAAGCTGCTTGCGAAGGTTCAGCACAGGGCCAGGTAGCTGGCAATCGCGAGGATCAGGATGCGCTTCTTGGGGGATATGAACGGCACCCACATGCTGTAGTAAAACCTTGCCATACTCTGTTATCTGCCCCCGAGTGATTTTTCTACTTCTGACAACGCCCGTATTATCTCAAAAAGGAGGCGGCGATGCAAGAAAAAAACACGTAGCCGGACCGTAAGTCATTGATATGCAGATATTTACAGATTTCCGGATTGTCGCGGAATCTCGCGAAGGAGCCGGTGGGGGGGCCTGTTTCAGAGGCAACTTCAGGCCTTTTACCGGGCGAAAACCGAGTCCCGGTTTCGTCAATCGGCGGTTACGGCCTCATGCGCCGCCGCGGATGGAGAGTCGGTATCCACTGGTCTCGATAGCACAGGGGCTCCCCGGCGGCCGTAATATTTTCGTTTGACGCTCCACTCGGTGGCTACTACACTGTGAGAGTGTTCGTTTTTGGCGCTGTCAGGGCGTCGCGAAGGCGTTGAAGCAGCGGGACACGGAATCCTTTAGTATTGGCGTCTCAGGACGCGACAGCCTCATAGGAGAACACAATGGTTGGATCGACACAGCACGTAATGGCATTTCTGAGCATGCCCGGACACACGGAATGGCTGATCATTCTCGTGATCGCCCTTTTGATCTTCGGCAAGCGCCTGCCGGAGCTCGCGCGCAGCGTGGGAAAGAGCCTGACGGAATTCAAGAAGGGTATCAACGAGGCCAAGGAATCCACCGATGAGGTGGTGGACGACGTCAAGAAGATCAAGAACGATGTCGTAGACGACGCCGAGCAGGCCACGGGTCTGAAAGACACGAACGAGAAATAGGCGTCCGCCAGTCGATTCCATTTCCTTCTGTCCATTGCCATGGCGAAGACGCGAAGAAACCGCAATCCTGTCGACTGCACAATGAGTCTGGGCGACCACCTGGAGGAGCTTCGCGCCAGGCTGATCCTGGCCATCCTCGGTCTGTTGCTCGGCACTGTCGTCAGCCTGGCCTTCGGCACGCGCATCCTCACTTTCATCGAGGACCCCTATGTCCGGACGATGAGCAAGCGCCTCGCCGAGAAAGAAAGGCCCCGCGTGAAGTCCGAAATGGCCGACTTTGCCGAGCTGTTCTTCACGAATCTCACCCGGCACTTGGTCGCTGACCCCAACGCTCCGAACATCGATCCGAACCTGATTGCCTTTGTGAAGAATGTATCGATGGAGACGGTAGATGCCTGGGTCGACAAGACGCAGGGACCGGGCAGTCGTGGGCTGCCCTACGATGCGCAGTTGACGGTCCTCGCGCCGGCGGACGCCTTCGTCGCGTATCTGAAGGTCTCTCTGATCGCCGGCCTGATTCTCTCGTCGCCGTGGGTCTTCTACCAGATCTGGATGTTCGTGGCCGCCGGCCTGTACGAGAACGAGCGCAAGTACATTCACACGGCGATTCCCTTCTCGACGGCCCTGTTCATCATCGGGGCGCTCTTCTTTCTCTTCATTATTGCTCGTCTTACGCTGGGCTTCTTCCTCAGCTTCGGCGATGTCGTCGGTGTCACGGCCAACTGGACGTTGCAGAAATACATCTCCTTCGTCACGACTCTGATGCTGGTCTTCGGTATCGCCTTTCAGACGCCGATCGCGGTGCTCATCCTTGTGCGCGCGCACCTGGTCTCCATACGGACGCTTCGCCGCAGCCGCAAGTACGTGATCCTGGGTCTGGCGTTCCTGGCGGCCGTGGCCACGCCACCTGACGTGGTATCAATGGTTTCACTGCTGGTTCCCCTGTACGGCCTGTACGAGCTCGGCATCATCCTGGCTGGTTTTGCCGACAAGAAAGCCAGAGAGGGGCAAGCCTCCGCAAGCGCGACCGGCGATAGCGGACGCTCCGTGAAGAAGCGTTCGATCTCGATATTCCTGGCGGCGATCTTGGGGATCGGCGTTGTCTGGGTTGTGCTGACCTTCCTGTACGCGGGGCCGCCGTCGATGCCGTCGTATGCCTTCCTGGCAGGTCGGAACCATGTGGAGCGTGAGAGGATTGACACCCGAACATGGCCGAGCGCCAGGGTGTGGCGAGACACGTACTCGTTCGCCGGGGATTTCAACAACGTGTGCGCCAGGGCTCGGACTGAACTGTGGGGCCTCGGCTTCGTGGACTTGGGTCTTCGCGGCGAAGCCCCTCGCACACGGGAATATGAGCGTCGCACCGCGAGCGGAGACCCCCTCGTGACGGTCCGCATCTGCGAGGATTCCGAGTTCGTCCGGGACGCCAAAGCGCCGCAGGCGAGCCGGCAGGCGAAGCCTGGATCGGTCACTGTGGATGTCATTGTGACAGATCGGAGCTTGCGGCTGTGGAAGGACCTGAAGGGCAATCCGGTGGGGCTGCTGCGTCGCGTGGGCCTCCTTAAGAACCACCGAGGACCGACAACACTTCCGGGCAAGTGATCACAGGCATTGCCGGACTCGGACAGCCTCCAGGGCGGCCAACAGCGACGAGAGCTGGATGGCGGTCTTGTACATGATGACGTCTTCGCTCGGCGTGGTGCCTTCCCGGAGTGAGGTTTCCGGCACGGCCAGGAGGATTCTGTGCCGGCGGAACTGGCGGAGGGTCTCTCGCTTGGCGGCGAGGTACTCCGGTGTCCAGAAGCCTACGATCTCCAGAAGCACCTCCGTGCCGTCGTCGTGGCGGAAGGTGAAATCGGGAACGAACGTCTTCTGGCGGTCGCAGAGGATGCGGCCTTCGCGGATCAGTTGCCAGCCATCTCGCCGCGGCCCGAATTTCCTCGCAAACGATTCCTCCAGAGCCGAGTCGAACTCCTCTGCTGGCGGCAGGTGGCTTGTGAAGCCGTCCCTGGCCGAGACGGCCAGTCGTGCGTGACTCTTCCAGGGGGTCTGCACGACCGCCTCCATCGTCCATCCTTTGCAGGCCAGCAAGGCTGGCAGGAATTTCGCGAAATCCACGCCGTAACGCCGGGTCTCACGCAGGACCGAGACCGGGCCCGTGAAGGTGATTCGATACGCCGACGGGCCTGTTCGCACGATCTCATGCAGCAGCCGGGCGAATTTGGCGTAGCGGACGATGGTCTTGAGGTCCTCGCCGGCGGTGACGGTCACGCTCTCAGCCTGGTAGAGTGTCGCTTGGAGCTGCGCCACGTTATAGCGGGACAGAAAGGACACCGCGTTCGGGTAGCCGGCGAAATCCTCAAGCGTCTGGAACGCCATCACGTCCGCGTACAGAGCACGCTCGATCTGTTCCCACGGCGTGCCGAGCTCGCTGGCGATCTGTGCCTTCGCTGTCTCTTCCTCATGCTCGAAGAGTCGGTCGGGTTGTCGAACGAGCGGGTGAAGGTGAGCGGCCCGACAGAAGACGTCCAGCCGCAGTTTCGCCGATTGGCCGGACGGATCGCTCGCGAACGTGCTCGCGTCGTCGAGGAGCTTGCAGAAGGCCTGGATGCGCCGGATCGGGCAATCGGGTTCTTCTGCGAGCACGGCTTCGATGTCCCGGTGCAGCCAGCGACGCTGACGGCCCATGCCCTCGCGATAGATGGCGAGCATTCGCTCGGCGTGATCGATATAGTGCCGATGCGCGTTCTGCGTCAGCCGGTCGGGGATGGCCCGGCCCGCTCTATACTCGATGACGACGTGCTCGCTCGTAAGCATCGGTTCTTCGCCTCTTTCGCGACCGCGCGACCTCCTTGGTATCCTCGCAGACGACTTCGTAGAGGGTCGCTCGAACGCTGCCGGACCGTCGCAGGACCCTGCCGAGCCGCTGAGTGGCCTGGCGCGTCGAGCCCTGCCCGCCGATCACGACCGCCACTTTCGCCTCCGGGACGTCCACCCCCTCATCCAGCACTCGGTTGGCCACGAGGACTGTGAACTGTCCCTTGGCAAATGCGTCCAGGACAGCCAGCCGCTCTCGCTTGCGCGTGTGCGACAGGATCGTCGGCACTAAGAATCGCTTCGACACTTCAACGGCCATTGCGTTCGAGCCTGCGAAGACGAGGATTTGCTGGCCGTAGTGAAGGCGGAAGATGTCCTCCACCACTCGCAGTTTCTCGGCGGCGCGGTTCTCAATGGATTGCTTCAAGTAGTACGCCTTCTGTGCGTGGCGGGCGTGCGGGTCTTTGCCTGATTCCTTGCACAAGTCCTGCCACGAGTAGCCAGGCAATTCCTTGCGACGAGATGCTATGAAGTGGCGGACGGTGCGGCTGCACTGGTCGTAACTGGCCTGCTCCTGGCCGGTCAATGCCACCGGGATTCGCACCACGTCGAAATCGGCGAGCGTCGATCCTTTTGCTTTCTTGAACGGCATGCGGTAGACGACCGGACCGATCAGCCAGTCAAGGTCTGCGTGCAGACCGTCGGACCGCTCGGGGGTGGCGGTCAGTCCGAGCCGCATCGCGGCGGTGCTGAGAATCGCCGCCTCCCGACGGCATTTGCCCGGCAGGTGATGCTCCTCATCGAAGATCAGCAGGCCGAAACCGGCTCCCATCTTGTCCATGTGGATGTACGCGCTGTCGTAGGTGGTGACCGTGACCGGCCTGATGTCGAAGAGATTGTCGCCGACGATTCCCGCGTCGTAGCCGAACGTCGCCAGAATGCGACGATGCCACTGATACATCAGATCCCGCACGGGCGCCACGACCAGCGTCGCCACCTTCGTCTGGACCATCGCGGCAAAGGCCACTTCGGTCTTGCCGGTCCCGGTCGGCATGACAATCTGGCCGCGCCGGCCGCCACGTGTCCAGGCGGTCAGGGCCTCCTCCTGCTCCGGCCGCAACGCAGGCAATTCCGCCTTCGGCCAGCAGATGCAGACCGGTTGAAGCGTGTCATCGTGGAACCACGACCCAAAGCGCCGGCTCAGAATCGTGCGAGCCGATGCGTAATGGATCGCGTCGCATCGCCACGCGCCGACTCGTGGGTCCCACGTCCACGTCGGCGAGCCCGGCTCCACCGGCAACTGCCCACGATCCACACCCGTCAGCAAGAGTGTCCCGCGATTGAACGACAAGCATACCTGATTCGGCAAACGGCTGTCCATCGATGCGTATCATAGCGGCGAGCGGTTCTGTCCGCTATACTATGCGCCAACATCCGGCTATCGTCTGAAGGGGCGGGCTCACCGTCGAGCCACGGCGTACGCGGCGGCCGATATCGCAGCCATCGCCGCTACAACACCGGCAGGCATGCCGAACCCAAGAAGGTCTGAAATGATCGCAACGCCAACGGCGACAGCCATCGCCGCGATGACACTGCCGATCAGTGTCCGGGCGACGCCCGATTTGCACGGCAGCCTGTCAATCAGCATTGCAGCACCTCCAATACCCACACTCGACGATACCACCCATCGACCGTCAATACGACAACTATGAGGCTGGCCTGGGTCTGCTCAATCTGCACGGGAAATACCAGACGCATCCGGCCGACTGACCGTACTATCGGTGATGGTCAGCTCGACGATGACGCCGGGCCTTCCGAAGAGGCCGGGGAAGTGGCGGATGCCGGAGGTGAGGTACAGACGGGTACCGGCGAATTGAAACCAGCCTTCGTCGAGGAATCGGCCGTACTTGGACCCGACCGGGAAACTGCCGATCCACGGGAGTCTGAACTTACCGGCGTGCGTGTGGCCGGCGACAGCGAGCGGGACGTTCAGCCGGCTGAAGAGCTTGATGTTGTCAGGCGTGTGGCTCAGGCCGATAGCGAAGGTCGCTCGCGCAGGTGGGGGCAGGATGTTCCGGTCCCACGGCCATTCCAGACCGACGATCTCAATGCCCAGCTCCGGCACGGCATATGTTGCGTTGGCGAGCAGCCGGATCGAGTTCTCCCTTGCGAGGTCTGCAATCAGCCCGCCTCGATGCCGCTCGAAGTCGTGATTGCCGCGGACGCAGAAGATGCCGTACTTCGTGTGCAGACCTGCAACCGTCTGTATCGTCTCGGGCAGCAGCGCCGGGCTCTCGCCCAGGTCCCCGAGCACGAAGACCATGTCATACGCCCTATCCGTCAGTGCGGCCAGGGCCGCACGCAGCTTCCGCAGGTTGAACTGCCACGTGCAGTGAAGGTCTGAGATCACAAGGCAGCGGAGCGAGCCTGGGCTCTCGGGCGGCAGGGTCGCCTCGACGGCTATCCGGCGCAGGACGATCCCCGGCGTGAGCTGCTCCTGCCCGGTGACCCCCGCCTTGTGATTGATCGTTCGTATGCCGAAGCGGTACGGAAACAGGAATTGCACGATGAGCAGCAGGTTGACCAGCGCCGACAGCAGGAGCCAGAACGCCCTCCAGCCTCCCGTCTGAGTCATCGCCAGCAGGAATGGGACGGCCAGTGCCACGCAAGCCAGCCACACGGTAAGATGTCGCACGATCATTCTCGGCAGTGTGCGGACGAACGTCCCGAGCAGTCTGCTGGACAGCTCGAAGTAGAGGCAGCACTCGCCGAGGACAAGCACGAGGAGCGACGCCAGGAAGGGCCCCCTGGCGATTGGCTCATGCCATTCCATCAATGCCAGCAAATCACCCATGCTATCTCACGATCCCGTCCCGGTCCGTCGAGCCTTCCGCGCGTCTTGACAAGCGCTCATGTCTTCCGGAGGCCGCGCAGGATATCCCAGTAAGCGCCCCGGGCCCCTTGGCGGATGGCCTCGACGAGCTCGGTGTTGTCATTGTAGTTGTGGTCGGTCACCTCGGCGCCGGGTTGTTCCGCCATCGGCTCGAAGAACCGCCTGTCGCCGGCGATCAGATCCTTGACGAGCCGGGCCGGCTCCGGGCCGAGAGCAGGGGAGATGTAGAACGTCGGCTGGAAGAAATCGACCGGGCCTGTGTACTTGCGGCGCAGGGCGGCATTGTCGCCGAAAGGTCCTTGCCGCTTGAGGACCTCCACCATGCCTGTGCCAGGATAGATGCGTATGCCGAGTGACGCGCCGGCGCAATCGGGATCGATCTTCTTGATGAAGTCGATCGTTTCGGCGGCGGTCTGGGGGGTCGAACCAGGCCCGCCGAGCAGCAGGTCGATCATGACCTTCATATCGTTCTGGCGGCACAGGCGAACGGCGGTCGCCAGATCGGCGCTGCGGTGCGGCTGACGGTACGTGCTGAGCATTACGCTGCTGGCGGAATCGCCGGTGAAGTTGATGCCCACGCAGCCGGCCTTTCGCATGGAGCCGGCCAGTTCCGCGTCGAATGGCGTCACCGCCAGGTACGCGTACCAGCGCAGCTTCTCGCCGAGACGGCGACGGATCAGCTCCTCGCAGACGGCCATCGCGTGGCTCCGCGGGATGTTGAACTCCGCGTCACAGGTGTGCAGGACGTCGATGCCCTGGGCCAGCAGCGACTCGATCTCATCGGCGACCTCGCCAGGTTTTCGCGACCTGGGCACAGGCCCTTTGGACAGGGGGTCGGCGCAGTACAGGCATTGGCGATTGCACCCGCGTTTCGTCTCGAATCCACACTGCCCACCCTGCGCGAAGTAGGTGACGTTGTCGACCATCGTCCGTCGTGCGGGCAGCGAGAGCTCTGCCGGCCAGGCGGGCGGATTGCTGTGGAGGTGTCCGTCGCGGCGCCAGACGAGTCCCTCGATCCGACCGACATCACGCCCGGCCTGCAACTGCCGGTAGAGGCAGATCGTTGCCTGCTCCCCGTCGCCGCGAATGCCGAAATCTGCGCCGGTGTGCTCGACGATCCGCTCGGCGAAGACGGAGAACCCGACGCCGCCGATGACGATCGGCGAGTCACTGAGCGTTCGTATCCGGCGCACGAGATCGGCCAGGTCCGGCACGAACCACTGGGCGCTGGGCCAGAAACAGTCGTCCACGTTGCGGAAGGACAGGCCGATGAGTGTTGGCGCACAGGAGGACACGTGCTCGACAAGAGCGGCCGCAGGGTCGTCGCGAAGCGCCAGATCCAGGATGCTCACCTCGATGCCCGCCAGCGCCGCCGCCTCGGCCACGTACTCCAGCCCGATCGGCCCGATCGCCGGCGCCATGCGATTCGTGTTTATCAGCGTCAACATCCGGCGTATCGTATCGTGGTCGTGACCGGACTTCAAGACGGATGCCGGGGAGCGAAGACGGACGGGGAAAAATCAGTTTCCCTCGGCATCAGCCGGCGGTACACTGTGACCCGTGTTGTGAGCAGCCCAGTCACCCGGCTGGGGCGTACAGGCAGTCACCCCTGAACGCAGGGGCCAGATGTGGACAAGGAGAATGAGAGATGGCAGAATCCGCCGAATCCGTCCCGACGGGCCGAATTGCCGCCGCGAGACCCTGGTGGGAGGAACTCACCGCATACCACTGGCTGGTCGTGATCATCGCTTCCTGCGGCTGGCTCTTCGACTGCATGGACCAGCGCATCTTCATCCTGTCCCGCGAGCCTGCCCTGCGCGAGGTGCTCGGCGCCGGCGTGACCGACGCCGCCGTGAAATCATGGGGCGGCTGGGCCACCGCGGTGATGATGATCGCCTGGGCGACCGGCGGCATCATCTTCGGCATGATGAGCGACCGCTGGGGCCGGGTCAAGACGATGGTCGTAACACTGCTGATCTACTCCGGTTTCACCGGCCTGTCGGGCGTGGCCCACTCCGGCTACGAATTCCTGATCTACCGCTTTCTCGTCGGCCTGGGTGTCGGCGGAATGTTCGGGGCGGCCACCACACTCGTGGCGGAGAGTGTCCCCAGCCGGTTTCGCGCGATTGCCCTGGGCTCGCTCCAGGCGCTCTCCGCTTGCGGCAACATCATCGGCTCGCTGCTGAGCACGCAGATCCGGCCGGGCCAGACGGACTTCTGGCACGGGATGGCCGGCTGGCGCATCATGTTCTTCGTCGGAGTCCTTCCGGCGCTTCTGGTGGTACCCATCGTCTTCGTTCTGCGCGAGCCCGAACGCTGGAAGGAGGCCAAACGCCGGGCCGCCGAAGGTCTGGATCCGGGAAAACACTTCGGTTCGATCCCCGATCTGCTGCGTCATCCGGTCTGGCGGCGGAACCTGTTCGTCGGCGTGTGCCTGGGCCTGGCCGGCATGGCGGGGCTGTGGGGCATCGGCTTCTTCTCGCCGGAACTGATCTCGACCGCGCTCAAAGGAGAGCCACAGAGAGTCATCGACGTCGTTCGCGGATACGGCACGGCCCTGCAGGACGTAGGGTCCTTTGGCGGAATGATCACCTTTACCATCGTCGCGACGCTCGTGGGACGGCGTGTGGCTTTTGGCGGAGCCTTCACGCTCTGCCTGGTCGTGACCATCTTCGTCTTCAACAGCCTGCGGTCCGGCACCGATGCCTACTGGATGCTGCCCATGGTCGGCTTTGCTCATCTGTCGGTGTTCGCCGGCTACTCGATCTACTTCCCGGAGATCTTTCCGACGCGACTGCGGGGCACGGGCGTTGGCTTCTGCTATAACACCGTGCGTTACCTGGCGGCCGGCTTCCCGCCGATGCTGATGTTCCTGAATGCTCAACTGCTGCAGCACAACGTGAACGAGCCGTTCCGCAAGGCGGCCACCGTGCTGTCGTTCATCTTCGCGCTGGGCCTGTTCGCGCTGATCTGGGCGCCCGAGACCAAGGGCAAGCCTCTGCCGGAAGACTGAGACAGTTGTGCGCGTTGGCTGCGAAGATGGGGCCTGTTCGTCCTGGCGGAACATATAGGGCCTATAGGACGAATGGGACGCATAGGAACTGCGTCTGCCTCTGCGGGCGTTGACTTTCGCGGTCAGTTGAGGACGACCTGATCCTGGTAGGCGGGGACGGCGACTTCCCAGCCGGTTTTCTCGCGGATGAACTCGGCGAAATTCCTGGCGCTGGTGGCCTCGCCGTGTACGATGAAGAGCTTCCGCGGCGGCCTGGTCAGCGAGCTGAGCCATCGGAGCAATTCCTCCCGGTCGGCATGAGCGGAGAATCCCTGAATCTGGACGACGCGTGCTTTTACCGGATAGTTCTGGCCGAGAATCCGGACTTCCGGATCGCCATCGACGATCCGCCTGCCGAGTGTGCCGGTGGCCTGGTAGCCGACGAACATGACCGTACTTTCCGGACGGGAGACGTTGTTGACCAAGTGGTGCTTGATCCGGCCGCCGGTGCACATGCCGGAGCCGGCGATCACGATGATCGTGCCCTTGATGTAGTTGATCGTCTTCGACTCCCTGGTGGTCTCGGTGATCTTCAGTCCCGGGAAGCTCAGCGGCGAGCCGTTCCTCTTGATGAACTGACGCATCTGACTGTCGAACAGCTCCGGATGCCGTTGGAAGACCTTCGTAATGGCGCTGGCCATGGGACTGTCGAGAAAGACCATGATGTGCGGGATGGTGCCCTCGACCATCAGCTCATCGATGTAGTACAGCAGTTCCTGGGACCGCTCCAGGGCGAAGCTCGGCACGATGACGTTCCCGCCGGCGGCCCGGGTGGTGTTGATGACGTTGGCGATGGCGGTCTTGATGTCCTCCGGCCCGCCGTGCACGCGGTCTCCATAGGTGGACTCGACGAGGACGTAATCGCCGTCCCCGGCGTCATCGGGGTCGTTGAGGAACGGTCGATTCGTCCGGCCCATGTCACCCGAGAACAGGACGCTCTTCGCGTCCCCGTTGCGCTGCATCGCGACGTGGATGAAGGACGAGCCGAGCACGTGTCCGGCGTCGGAGAACATGGCCCGCACGCCGGGGGCGACCTCGACCTGCTCCCCGTACGGCACGGGCTCAAAGAGGGGCGTGCACCGCTGTGCGTCCTCGACCGTGTACAGCGGCACATCGGGGAAGGGGCCTGCGCGTCCTTCCTTCTTGTGTCTCTTCCGCTTGTAGGCCGCATCTTCCTCCTGGATATTGGCGGCGTCGAGCAGGATGATGCGTGCGATTTCGGCCGTGGCCGTGGTGCAGTAGATTCGTCCCTTGAATCCCTCTTTGACCAGCTTGGGGAGCAGGCCGCAGTGGTCCAGGTGCGCGTGGGTCAGCAGCACGGCGTCGATGTTCGCCGGCGGCACGTCGAACGGCTCCCAGTTGCGCGACGCGTATTGACGCTCCTGGTACAGGCCGCAATCGACCAGGATCCTCGTGTCATCGATCTCCAGCAGATGCCGCGACCCCGTGACATTCTGGGCGGCTCCGAGGAACCTCAATCTTGCCTGCATGTCATGCTCCTGCCTGATCCACTGTCTGTATTGATCGACCAGTCTTCTTATCGGCAGACCACACCGAGTCAATCAGTGGTCTCTTCCGTGGGCCGATAACCCTTTGACGAGGGCCCGCGCAGAATGCTATACTGAAGTCCTATGGATCTCAGGACTTCCATCGCCGTCTTACCGATATAGCGGATAGCCACCGGAACAGCAACCAGATAGGCCGGAGGAGTTGTTCGAAATGAGAAACGCGTGTTGGATCGTGCTGCTCAGCGTCGTGGGGACCATGACTGCAGGAGCCGCCAGCTATCCCGTCGGGGATCTCAACACCGACCGCAAGGTCGATTTCACCGACCTGCGAATCCTCGCGGATAGCTGGCTGGAGGGAGACTGCCAGAGCACCGCGTGCCCGGCCGACCTGGACGGTGACGGAAGCGTAACACTGGCGGATTTCACGCGCCTGGGCCTGAACTGGCGGGCCAATTTCGAGACGCCGGTCATCAACGAGTTCATGGCCAGCAACGGCAGCCGTCAGCCGCTTGGAGAAGGAGGACTCCTCGACGCCGACGGCGATTCCTCCGATTGGATCGAGCTGTACAATCCGACCGAGCGGGTCTTCGATCTCAGCGGGTGGTACCTCACCGACAGCACCGACGATCTCACGAAATGGCAGTTTCCCAGCGGGACCAGTCTCCGTCCGAACGGTTACCTGGTCGTGTTCGCATCCGGCAAGAACCGGACGACCGGGCAATTGCACACGAATTTCCAGCTCGCGGCTCGGGGCGAGTACCTGGCCCTGGTGAAAAGCGACGGCCGTACGGTGGCCGACGAGTACGCCGGAGGGTACCCCGAGCAACTGACGGATATCTCCTACGGCCTCGGCCAGTCCGCCGCACAGTTCATCAGCTCCGGCTCGACGGTCTCGTATCATGTCCCGGGCCCCGAGGACGCAGACCGGGATTGGACGGCCGTGGATTTCGACGACGACGGTTGGCCCACCGCGACCGCCAGCCTGGGCTTCTGGCAGACCTCGCAGTTGGTCGGTCGCGATATCGGCAGTCCGTCCGTCGCCGGAAGCTACGAGGCCTACAGCGAGACGACCTACATGCTCCTCGGCGACGGCGCCGACATTGGCGGCTCGGCCGATTCGTTCTACTACCTTTACATGCCCCTTCGAGGCGACGGCGAGCTGACGGCGCGCGTCCTGGGCATGGTCGATACGGACCCCTGGGCCAAGGCGGGGGTCATGATCCGCGAGACGCTCGCTGCCGGCTCCCGGCATGCCACACAGGTCGTCTCCGCGCTCAGCGGGACGGCGTTCCTGCGGCGCACGACCACCAGCGGCGCCTCTGTCTCCGCGCAGGGCAATGGATACAAGCCTCCTTACTGGATCCGGATCAGCCGGCGCGGCAACATCTTCAGCGGCTACTACTCTGCGAACGGCGTCAACTGGGCGCAACAGGGCACGGAGACCATCGCCATGTCCCAGGACGCCTCTGTCGGATTGTGCGTGACTTCCCGCGCGGCCGGTATCCCGTGCAGCGCGGTGTTCGACAACGTGACATTCGGGAGCCAGACGAACAACCTTCTGCGGGACCGAATGCTCGGCGTCAACGCCTCGGTCTGGGTGCGTGCGGGGTTCGAGGCGGAGGAGACGGCGTTCTACGACTCCCTGCGCCTGGCGGTGCGATACGAGGACGGCTTCGTCGCATGGCTCAACGGTGTGGAGGTGGCGCGGGCCGACTTCACCGGAACGCCTCGCTGGGACTCGGCGGCGGGCAGCGACCGGTCCGATCTGCTCATGGGCGAGCCGGCCGTGCTCGATCTGTCTCGCCACAAGGGCCTGCTGCGCGACGGCCGCAACGTGCTTGCCGTCCAGGGCCTGAACGATAACAAGACAAACCCGGTCTTCCTCATCGCGCCGGAGATGAGCGCTTCCGGCCAGATTCGAGTCCCGCAGTACTTCGTTGCGCCCACGCCCGGCAAGGCCAACATCTCGGGGGCCGTCGACCTGGTGGCCACGCCTGAGCTCAGCCACGAGCGAGGCTTCTACTCGACGGCGTTCGCACTGAGTATCTTCTGCAATACCCCCGGGGCCACGATTCGTTATACGACGGACGGGACCAAGCCGACGGAGGTGAGCGGTCTGACGTACGCCAAACCCATTCCCATCGGCACGACCACGTGTCTCCGCGTGGGCGCGTTCAAGCCGGGCTGGATGTCGAGTCCCGTGCAGACGCACACGTACCTATTCCTCGATCAGGTGTCGCGGCAGCCCAGGAACCCGTCCGGCTTTCCCGCGACGTGGGGCGGCACGAACGCCGACTATGAGATGGATCCGGACGTGGTGAACAACGCCCTGTACCGAAACCAGCTCACGCCGGCCCTGTTGTCCCTGCCCACGATGTCCATCGTCGCGACGGTGGACGATCTGTTCGGGACCAAGGGGCTCCACGGAGACCCCTGGGGCCAGGGAGTCCAGTGGGAGCGTCCGGTGTCCGTGGAATGGATCCATCCCGATGGCGCCACCGGTTTCCAGGTCGATGCGGGGCTGCGAATCTATGGTGGCGCCTTCCGCGGATACAACTTGACTCGAAAGAAGACGTTCCGGCTGATGTTCAAGCGCGAGTACGGTCCCACAAAGCTGAACTTCCGCCTGTTCGAGGAAGAGGACGCGACCACCAGTTTCGACATGATTATTCTTCGGGGCGGCGCTAACGATGGCTGGAACGACTGGGGGAAGGCCAACACGCAGTATATTGTCGATGAGTTCGTGCGGCGGACACAGTTGGCGCTGGGGCAGGTAGCGGTCCACGGGACCTTTGTGCACCTGTATCTCAACGGGCTGTACTGGGGTCTGTACAACGTGACGGAGCGGCCCGTCGAACCCTTCTGCGCCGCCTACTACGGCGGAGACGAGGAGGAGTGGGACGCCGTCAATCGCGGCGAGGCACGGGGCGACAGCAACCTGACGACCTGGAACGCCATGCTCAGCCGGGCCAGAGCGGGACTGTCCGATCCTGCCTCGTACCAGAGAATTCAGGGCAACGACCCCGACGGGACCCGCAACCCCGCATACGACGATCTGCTCGATGTCGACAATTACATCGACTACATGTTCTCCAACTTCTGGGGCGGCACCGGGGATTGGCCGGGACACAATTACTATGCCGCGTGCCGCCGGCCTCCGAATTCCACCGGCTTCAAGTTCTTCAACTGGGACTCGGAGGGGGCGATCGTCATCTGGTCCAGCCTGAACGCCAATGTGACCAACGTGAGAGACGGGGCCGCGATCCCCTACGCCGCCCTGCGGCCCAACCCGGAGTTCTGCCTGCTCTTCGCAGACCACGTCCAGAAGCATATGTTCAGCGACGGTCCGGCGACGCCCGGCGCGTCGTATGCACGCTACAAGAAGCTGGCCGACCAGGTCGATCTGGCGATCATCGCGGAGTCGGCTCGCTGGGGCGATCAGTCGAGCGCGACCCCATACACTCTGGCCGACTGGCGCAAGACATGCGACTATATTCTGGACACCTACATGCCGCAACGCCCCGCGATCGTGCTCGATCAGTTGAAGAGCGCGGGTCTCTACCCGGCAGTGGCGGCCCCGGTGTTCCATATCAACGGCGCACCTCGCCAGGGGGGCGAAGTCCCCTCGGACAGCCTGCTGACGATGAGCGTGACCAGGGGGCAGGCGTACTACACGATGGACGGCAGCGATCCCCGCCTCCCCGCAGGGCAGTCCGTGGACGGCAAGATCGTCACGCTGTTGGCGGAGAGTGCGCCCAAGCGGGTCCTTGTGCCGAGCGTCGCCAACGGCGGCAACCTGCTCAGCAACATTCCCGCCGGCTTCCAGGTCACGTACTACAAATCGACGGTGGCTGTCGACAACATTGCGACGGCGGAGAGTGTGATCTCCGACCGCACGCGGCAGGCCACCACGGCCAACGAGCAGGCCCGGGTTATCAACTACTTCAACACGGGCGGCACCGGCAACTTCCCGAATGACCGGGCGTTTCCGGGCACGACCCTCAACGCGGACGTGGAGGATTTCGTCGTCCTGGTGACGGGCAGGGTCATGATCCCGGCGGCGGGCGAGTGGACCTTCGGCGTCAACAGCGACGATGGCTACTCCATGACTCTGACTCGCAGGGGCAAAACGTACACGAGCGCCTATCCCGACCCGCGGAGTCCAGGCGACACGCTCACCGTCTTCAACATCCTCGATGCGGGCTCGCACGACCTGCGGCTGGTCTTCTACGAGCGGGGCGGCGGCTCCGAGCTGGAACTGTTCGCCGCGCGAGGCAACCTCACGTCGTTCGATGCCAGCCGCTTCCGGCTCGTCGGCGACGTGGGCGCCGGGGGCTTGCAGGTCGGAGAAGGCAGCGTTTGGTACACGAACACGTTCAATGACTCCTCCTGGACCTCGGGCGCCGGCGGCGTCGGCTACGAGAGGTCCAGCGGCTACCAGGATTACTTCGAGATCGACGTCGAGAACGAGATGTACGGGATCAATGGGAGCTGCTATATCCGTATTCCTTTCACGGTGACCAAGACGGGCTTCTCCAATGTGATCCTGAAGATTCGCTACGACGACGGCTTCATCGCGTACCTGAACGGGGCGGAAGTGGCCCGCCAGAACTTCACGGGCGAGCCGGCCTGGAATTCCGTCGCGTCGAGCGGCAACTCGGACGAAGCCGCCGTGGGGCTGGCGAGCTTCGATGTCTCCGACTCCGCGGGCCTGCTGTGGGAGGGAACGAACCTGCTGGCCATTCACGGGCTGAACACCTCGATCGACAGCTCCGATTTGCTGATCTCGGTGGAGCTGGCGGCGGGGGAGATCAGCCAGGGCGTCGTCTCGCCGAGGGCGGTCGAGTTCAGTTCCCCCGTGCTACTGACCGAAAGCACACCCGTGAAGGCTCGGACATTCGATGGCCGATGGAGCGCATTGAACGAGGCGGTCTACGGGGTCGGGCACATCGCCGAGAGCCTGCGGATCAGCGAGATCATGTATCATCCCCTCGATACGGGCAACCCGGGCGATCCGAATACGGAATACATCGAACTGACGAACATCGGCGCCGGGACGATCAACCTCAAGCTCGTCCGATTCACCAACGGCGTTGACTTCACATTTCCGAGCTGCAACCTGGCTCCCGGGGGATACTGTCTCGTGGTCAAGGATGCGGCGGCATTCGCGGGCAAGTACGGGACGGACCTGCCGGTGGCGGGGCAGTACTCGGGAAGCTTGGACAATGCCGGCGAGCGGCTGGAGCTGCGCGACGCCGTGGGCACGGTCATTCACGGCTTCCGCTTCGATGACGACTGGTTCGACATCACCGACGGTCTGGGCTTCTCGCTGACGTTGCGGGACCCGAAGACGGCGGATCCGAGCTCCCTCGGCGAGAAAGGCGCGTGGCGACCCGGCTCGCCTCTCGGAGGCACGCCCGGTGTCGATGACGCCGGCGGCGCGCCGGAGCCCGGGGCCGTGGTCGTCAACGAGCTGCTCGCCAATTCCCAGGGCGTCGGGCCGGACTGGATCGAGCTGTACAACACGACCGACCAGGCCATCGACATCGGCGGCTGGTTCCTCACTGATGACGCGGACGATCTGACCAAGTACCGGATCGCCGCGGGCACGAATATTCCCGCCGGCGGCTATCTTGTATTCGATGAGGATCAGCATTTCGGCAATCCTGATGATCCGGGCTGCCGCGAGCCTTTCGCGCTGAGCCGTGACGGCGAGACCGTGTACCTGCATTCCGGCTCAGCCGGGGCGCTGGCGGGCGGCTACGGTGAGCAGCAGAAATTCGAGGCGTCCGACGCGGGGATTTCCCTGGGCCGTCATGCCAAGAGCACCGGCGGCTACGACTTCGTCGCCCTGAGCAGGCCCACGCCGGGGGCGGCCAACGCCGATCCGCTCGTGGGTCCGGTCGTGATCAACGAGATCATGTACAACCCCGGCTCGCCAGCCGACGCGGAGTACGTGGAACTGCTCAACATCAGCGGCGATTCGGTCACGCTTTATGACGCGACGGAGAGGACGCCCTGGCGATTCACGGACGACCCCGACGCTCCTGGGCTTGAGCTGCGGTTTCCTTCAAATCCCGCCGTGACCCTGGCGGCCGGCGAGTACCTGCTCCTGGTCAAAGACCTGAACCTGTTCGCCGCCAAGTACACACCGTCGGCGGGCGTGACGATCTTCGCCTGGGGCGAGGGCAATCTCGCCAATGGCGGCGAGAAGATCCAGCTCAGCAGACCGGGCGGCCAGAATCTGGACGGGACGCGGAATTGGATTCGTGTGGACCGCGTCAACTACAGTGATGGCCTCCATCCGGAAGAGTTTCCCAGCGGGATCGACCTGTGGCCTGCAACGGCCGACGGGCAAGGCTCTTCGCTGGGCCGGGTCGCTTCCGCAGAGTACGGCAACGACCCCATGAACTGGGAAGCCGCCGCGCCATCGCCCGGCTCGGCCAATTGATCATCGCGGGTAGGCGTGCGGGAAAGTCTCTGCCCGCGTAAAGGCCTCGACGTGCCCATCGAGGATCGCACAGTTGCCTTTTCCACTGAACAAATTGGCGGCGGAGGCGTTGTGGAAGCCGCTGACGACGTCGTAGAATTGCCCGACGCCCTCGGGGCCAGGCGCGATTCGATCAGGATTGTTGCCGACCCTACTCATCCAGCCGGAAACCATGCTGTCGTCACCCGGAATCATGAACGTGTCATTGAGGCCTGACGCGTTGTAGGCGGTATCGACCAGGGGGCTCTCTTCCACGAAACAGAACGTTTTCCAGGGCTTCTTCACCTGGGAGATCTTCTTTACGCCCGTCTTCTGCACGCCGCTGTTCAGGCTGCCCAAGTACGCGTTCATCGTGTAGTTGTACCAGGGTTTATAGTGCTTGACCGTGGCGCCCGTAGCCCGGAAGAACTGGTCGTCGGAGTTGCGGACCGCCAGAGCCCGAAACGCGGGACAAGCCAAGGCTTTGGCGTTTGCCAGATAGGGGAAGAACGGGCCCGCATACTCCGGGTGGCTCTTCAGGTTGACGTCATCGTTGCACCATCGCAGGTGAATGTAATCGCTGACCCCGGATTCCACAGGATAGGCCTCGAACTGTGAGAAGTAGCAGTATTCAGGCACGGGGAACTTGCCGTCACTATCGTCGACATACATGGTGATGGCCAGGCAATAGTTCTTGAGATTGCCCTTGCAGGCCATCTCCTGGGCCTGGTTCTTGGCCTTGCTCAGCGCCGGCATCAGGATAGCCATCAGCAGCGCGATGATGGCGATGACGACGAGCAGTTCGATGAGCGTGAACCCCTTGGACTGCCGCATACCTGCACCTCCACTTATCAACACATGCCTGTCCAAACCGATAGAGAGCCCAGGCACCCCCACCGGGCGCTTTCTCGAACAAACCAGCATAGCTATAACCGCTGTATCGGAATCCCAACTCGGCGCAAGTATATTTTACCCCGGCGCGACGACCCGTGCAAGGGCCTTCATCGACAATTCCAACCTGGGCCACCCATCGAATCTCGTTGACATTGAACGGTTGGCCGGGACCCTCGTCTCCCTGGTCACTGGAGAGGGGAGAGTCGCACGAGCATCACGCCGTGGCGAGGTACGTCGACGGCATAGGTGCCCTCGGACACGCCAAGGTCGCGATGGCGCCACAAATCCCGAATCCGGTGTGGACCTTGTATGGCCAATCGCGAGCTGTCAAGCTTCATCTGCCGCGGGAGCTCCCCCAGATTGAACAGGCCCACGGCGAGCGCGCCATCCTCCAGGGGTTTGGCCATAATCAGGACTTCGTCCTCCTGGACCAGTGGTCTGGCCTGTTTGCCCAGCGGGTCCTGATCGACGTCGATCACTTCGGCGTTGCACAGGACATTGAGCGTGAAGTCGTCCAGCCTGGCCATGTCGCCCGAGAAGAACAGCGGGGCGGCCATCAGGCACCACATGGACATGTAGCTGTATTGCTCGTTTGCGGTGAGCGTCGTGGGCCGGCCGGGCTCGTTGACGTTGTGGGCGTTGCCGACCCAGCCGATCAGGATATAGTCGGGATCGTTCCAGTGGCCCGGCCCGGCGTACTCATGGTGCCGGGCATTACTCAGGCCGATGCTGTAGAATCCCGGCAGCAGGGCGCCCTCCTCCAGGCCCAGGTCGCCGGTCGTGCGCCAGCAGTGGCCGCCGACTTGGGCGCCCCACGTCCACACGTCGCCCATGCCGTACTGGCACAGGTTGTATACGATGTCTCGCGGCAGGTCCTTCAGGATATCTCCCATCTTCTTGTACGGCCGTTGTAGATGCTCGATACTGTTGCCGCCGGCGATTCCGCCATACGAGCACCAGTCGTACTTGAGGAAGTCGAACCCCCACTCCGCGAACTTGCGGGCATCCACCTGCTCGTGCTCGTAACTCGCCACGTACCCGGCACAGGTCCACGGACCCGGTCCCGTATACAATCCGGCTCGCAGGCCCTTGCCGTGGATGTAATCGACCATGCCTGCGATGTCGGGGAACTTGGCATTGGGCAGCACGGCCCCCTGCGCATCGCGGTAGGGTTCATCGCCTTTCTTCTTCATCCAGCAGTCGTCGATGTTGACGTACTGGTAGCCGTAGTCGGCCATGCCGGAGGAGATCATCACGTCGGCGGCGTTGCGCATGTGCTGCTCAGTCACGTGGGTGTAATGGATATACCAACTGTTCCAGCCCATTGGAGGCGTCAGTGCCAGGGTGTCGCCGACCACGATCTTGAACGTCCGCTGGTGGGTGCCGTGCTCGTTCCTGGCCCCCAATGTTACGACGGTCTCGCCTCGCTCCTGCGGTACGCGGCCTGTGAGGATCCCGGTGGCGGCGTCCAGAAGCAGGCCCTGCGGCGGATTCGCGGCGGTGAACTGGATCGGCCTCTGACCCGTGCAAGGGATGCGATAGAGGAACGGCCGGCCCGGCCGGGCGCCGTAGACCTTCGGCCCGTTAATCCGGGGCGCGGGTCCCGGCTTGGGCGTGAGGATGACTCTCTCCTCGGCCGACGGTTGCGGCGCGTCGATGGCCTGCGGCGGGATTCCAGCGACGACGAATTCCGCCTGGGCCCAGTCCGCATGGTCGAAATCACCTCCGTCGGCCGCCGACGTCACGATCAGCATCATGTGGTCTGCACCCGCCAGGGGCACGTCGACCGCCTTGGCCGGCTGGCCGCCTTTCATCACGCCGCTGTCGAACAGCCGTTTGCCGTCGGCATATACCAGGAACTGTATGGACCCTCTGCCGTTGGTTGCGTCGTCCACGCCGACCTGCGCGCGGAATCGCTGGACCTGGCGGTCGAGCTTCACGTGGAGTATCGATCCGGCATGGGTACCCACGCCGTACTCGAACGTCTGGCCGCCAAGGGAGATCGCCTTGCCCGTCACGCTTTTGTCGGCCAGAGGCTTGCCCCACCCGCTGGACATCTTCGACAGGTCCATCGCTCCCAGCCGCAGAACCTGTTCCGCCTGGGTGCGGACGCCGCCGAATACAACAAAAGACATAACCAGAATCGACATACCCCGAAGGTCTCTGAGCATACTCCTTACTCCTGCCATGTGCTGATATCCAAAGACGAGTGTTTCACGTCGAAGACTAATGTAGCCGAAGCGGATATGTGAATCAATGTGCTGTCGAGAATCGTCATCAGAGGTCCCCGATGGTCCCTTGCGGCTTCCCACTCGCCCCCGTGCGCAGAATTACTACAATTCTTTCTGGAAAATACCTGACATTTCATGCTTGCACGAGGTCCCTGTGTGTGGTATGTTGTCGGGAAATGTCGTAGTCGAAACCGGATGATGCGTCGTGAGAGTGGAATCAGCGTTGATTGACCCGATACTGAGTTCCCGCCTTTGATCCCCTCTTTTCGCGGATTCTGCAGGATACGAGACAGATGAGAGATCACAGCGAAGGTGCAGACCGGTGCCGTTCGGAGACCGTTGCCGATGGCCGGGAGGCACGCTGAAATGAAACAAAGGAGTAGAATATGAATATCTACGTAGGGAATCTGGCATTTGAGGTCACCGACGAGGACCTGCGGCAGCTCTTCGCGACGCACGGCGATGTCCAATCCGCTACCGTCGTCAAGGATCGGTTCAGCGGAGAGTCGCGAGGCTTCGGGTTCGTCGAGATGCCGGCTCGCAACGACGCGGAGGCGGCGATTGCGGCCCTCAATGGCACGGACTTTCGCGGCCGAAGCATCATGGTCAACGAGGCCAAGCCGAAGGCGCCCAGGCGAGGCGGCGGCGGATTCGGCGGGGGCGGCGGACGCGGCGGACGTCAGTACTGATCCCATTTCACAGGTCCTACGATCATGCCGGGGAGACAGTCTGATCGCTGTGCTCCCCGCCGGGGGCCTTTCACGCCTGGTCGGAGGTCTCCATCGGGCGACGGGCATTCTGCCGACACGGGGCAGGGCAGCGTTTGGCGCGCAACCGCTCCCTGGCGGCTTGCAGTCGTTCGAGGAAATCGCTCCGGCGGAAATTGGAGGTCCATTTTCGGATCGTGATCCAGCCGCCAAAGCGAATGATGCGGCTGCGCCATCGCCGCTTCCACTGCCTCCAGGCAAAATTGAGCCGGTGAAGCGAGAAGGCCAGGGTGGGAAAGGTAAGGATGCTGGCCGCCACCAGGAACAGGTACCGGAAGTGGTACACCCGGCCCATGATCGTCTTGCCCGCCCGTTGCATCTGCTCCGGATCCATCGGTGCGTCCGGCTCGAACAGCGGGAAATTGCCATCATAGTACTGCCAGCCGACCTCCTCCGCGGGGTACACCCGGTTCTGCTGTTCGAGGCGGTGGCGCAGGGCCGTGCCGGGCAGGGGAACCGGGAGCAAAACCTGGGCCGTGTCAATTCTGGCTCGCCGGATGAACCTCTTGAACCGTCGCACCCGCTCGGGGAGAGGCATAGTGAACTCGATCCCCGGAGGCATCGGGTAGCCGAAGATGAACATGCCGTGCACGGTGAATCCACAGCGGCGATACACGCGCACGAGCGACAGCATCTGCTCGGAGTCGAGGTGCTTGTTCATGGCCTTGAGTTCCTCGTCGATGGGTGACTCAAAACCGATGGCCACATTCCTGATTCCTGCCTGACGCATCGCGGCCAGCATCTCCGGGTCTCTGGCTTTGTCCAGCCGGATTTGCACGGTCGTGACCAGCCGCCTGCCGAGCTGCTCCTGATAGTCGGCGAACAGGCGGCAGAATTCCATCGTCTCGTCGCGGTCCTGGCCGAAGAGATCGTCGACGATGAAGAAACTCCTGGCCCGGTGCGTCTCCACGAGCTCGCTGATATGAGCGAGCAGCCGCTGTGCCGAGGCCGGTCGCGGCTTGCCCTTGACCGTGCAGAACTCGCAGTTCATGCAGCAGCCGCGCACCCGCTCGACGGGGTAGATCTTGACCCTGGCGTAGCGAACCAGGGAGAAGTCCGGGTGGGGCAACCGATCGAATTCCGTGAGCGGCTCGCGCGGCTCCGTGCAGACGACTTGGCCGTCTTTGAGGTATGCAATGCCGCGAATATCGTGAATCGTGCGCCCGCCCCGCAGGCCGTCCAGCAGCTCGCGGATCGTCCATTCGCCTTCGCCCAGGACGACGTAATCGACCCCGCTCGACAGTGCCTCGGCGATGTTGTCGCCGGTGAAGTGCTGTCCCCCGGCGACGGTCACGATGCCTTGCTGCTTGTACCACCGGGCGAGCTCGTAGAGCCGGGGGATCGTGCTGGTCAGGCCCCCGTAGAATCCGACGACGTCCGCGGGCCTTTGCGATTGAAGCATCTCATGATCGGCGCCGCCGGCGGCTCGCGGGCCGTATCGGCCCAGGTTGTTCTCGTCGATCACCTCCGCATCCCAGCCTTCCATCTCATTAACGGCGCTGGCCACGCACACGGGTCCGAGGGCCGTCGTGATGCTGGCGATGCTGGAGTAGATGTTGAACGCCGGGTACGCCGGCGCCACGATCCGCAATCTATATCGTTTCCTGTCCGTTGGAAGCACTGCTTTCGTCCAATCCCATCAAGGATGATTGATCGGTATATTCGCTCAATACATCATGTACGGCAGCGCGAGGTCGCAGGTTTTCAACATTCTTGCGAATGGCGCTGTCCACAAAGTCGTTACACGCAAACGCGTGCGCTGTAGCCCTCACAGAACCTGCTTGCCTTTGCCCTGCTGGATCAGAGGAACGTAGCGTTCGAGATCGGTGAGGACGCGCGGGTCCGTCAGATCGATGACCCGTCGCTTCTCGTGCGACATGTAGGCGGCCATGATCAGCGTCGTGATCAGCTTGCCATAGTCGAGATTGAGCAGGGCATCCTGGCCTTTCTCGAACGCCTGGAGGGCGTCGAGCCATTCCGCGACGTAGCCGTACAAGGCGATCTCATCCGGTTGCAGGATGAGCGATCCCCGGGACGCCTGGGATTTCTCCAGGGCCAGCTCGCTGTCGAGCACGGCGGCCGCCGCGGCATCGCTGATGAACATGCCGGCCGGCGATTGCAGGGAGTTGACGGTATAGGAGTAACCCGGCCCGAAGGTCTCCATCAACAGACGAAGGCCGGGGGCATCGTACATCCAGGAGTTGGTCGCCTGGACGATGCTGTGCCCGCCGGTTTCGGGGTCCTCGAATTCGATTGAGATGCTGGAGTAGTCCTCGGCGGGCGTCTCGGAATAATCGACGCCGCGTTCCTTGAGCTGGTCGAGCCACGGTTGCTTACCCCATTTGAGCAGGGCCATCGTCGCATTGACGCGCACGGGGCGCAGGTAGTTGGCGGGCTTATCGGCCGGCGTGACCATGTACATGCCACACGCGATGCTGTGACAACCCATGTCGCAGCAGACGCCGCCGCCCTGGTGAGTGGGGTCCCAGAACCATGGCTCGTGGGGGCCGCCGTGCTCTTCCGCGCTGCGCGCCAGGTGCGGCGTGCCCATCGCCTTTTCCACCTGGAGCAGTTGACCGCGAGCCTGGACGATCGCGGGCATGTGGATCTGGTTCTCGAAGTACGCCGTGGGGACGTTCATCGCCTGGGCGATCCGCACCAGCGTGTCCGCTTCGCCGACGTTGCGCGCCAGGGGCTTCTCGATGATGATGCCCTTGAGCTCCGTGCCGTCCTCCACCGCCCGGGCGATCTCCCGCATCATGTCGACGCGAGCGAAGTTCGGGGCGAAAACACAGATCACGTCCACCGCCTTCGCCAACTCCGCGATGGAATCGTACACCTGGGTGTCCCCGAGACGATTCTGCCGGGCGAGCTGCGCCAGAGCCTCGGCGCCCTGGAGCGCATGGATGCCGGCGAACTCCACGTTCCGCACGGAGCGCAGGGCTCGCTCATGAAACCGCGCGACGAAACCTGCTCCAATCATCCCGATCTTCAACATGGGCTGGTCCCTTTCAAGCGAAGAGGCTCGAGTCGTTGATGTAGTATGTACCGCCGCCGTGCGTCCAATGCAAGGACAAATCGTATGCTCCCTCGCACTGTGCCAGATCAAGCCAGGCTCGCTCGTGTATGCGCAAGGGCACGCGAACACAGCGCCCCTGCGAAGGCACAGCGTCAGCGTGCGCGGCACTTTACCTACATCGCGTCGCCGGGAGCGAAGACGCGTCGCGTGTGGACAGCCGGCGGGCGGCTCAGACCTTGATCAGGACCTGTCCGCTGTCGGTGGTCACATCGTACTGCTTGAGAGGCCGGCTGGCCGGGCCGTGCAGGACGCTGCCGTCCCAGGCGAATTCTGACTTATGACAGGGGCAGACGAAGCAACCCTTGTCCTTGTCATAATCGACGGTGCAGCCCATGTGCGTGCAGGCCGCACTGACGGCGTGCAGTGTGCCGTCAGGATGGTGCACGACCAGGATCTTGCCACGGCGCCCTTTGGGCTTGATCAGGAGACTGCCCTCGGAGGCGAGAAGGGTGGCGGACTGTTCCTGGGTCAGGCGGATAACCCCTTGCACCGGCTCGGCCGCGATGTCCACCTCGCGGGCGGCGGGGATCTCGCAGCCGGCGCACGCGCACGCCGCCACCGCCGCGCCGAACCGCAACAGGTCCCGCCGTGAAGTCTTGTCTTGTCGCATCATAGAATCCTCGAATGTCCATTCATCTTGTGCCCCACAGATAGGGATTATCCCCATCCACATCCGCGAACGTCAAGCGGCGACAATCAGGAATATCCCTAAGAGCCTCGAACACGATGACCGCATGGCGGCTGACCGCCTTCGATGTCGTTGGTGCGAAAGCAGGAATCCACTCTCGCCATTCTGTTGGGGGCTCCAATTCAGGGCCCGGCAGCAGCCGGGAATCTCCCGACAGGGTCAATGTGCGAAGCCCCTTCGCCTCGGCCCTGGCCCGGAAGTCCCGATGAGAATGCGCGACATCACCCAGGCGGGAGCCGATCGAGTCGGCCCCGCACCCATGCGACATCGCCCCGCCATTCCGCGTTGGTGGGGTCCAGCTTCGCCAATCGTTCGGAAATAGCGAGTGCGGCCGCGAAGTGCCGCCGGGCCGTCGAAAGCCCACGCTTTCCTCGACGAGCTCATGGCCGTCCACCTGGAGAAGCTGGAGCGCTTCCTCGCCGCGGTCGGCCCCTGCATCGACATCATCCTCTTTGGCGACGATCTGGGCATGCAGACCGGCCCGATGATGTCGCCGCGAATGTACTGCGAGTTCTTCAAGTCCAGACACAAGCTCCTCTGGACCCGCGCCAAGGAACTGGCCGACGTCAAGGTCATGCTCCACTGCTGTGGAGGCGTCCGCGAGCTTCTGCCCCACCTGATCGAGGCCGGCCTCGACGCCATCAACCCCGTCCAGATCAGTTGCCGGGGCATGGACGCCCGCGAGCTCAAGCGCGAGTTCGGCAAGGACCTCACCTTCTGGGGCGGCGGCTGTGACACGCGTGACATCCTCGCCGGCGGTACCCCCGCCCAGGTGGCCGAGCACGTCAAACGCCAGGTCGAGATTTTCTCGCCCGGCGGCGGTTTCGTCTTCCAGCAGGTGCACAACATCCTGGCCAACGTCCCGCCTGAAAACATCGTCACCATGTTCGACGCGGTCAACGCTTGACGCCCCTGGACGTGACAGTCAAGGCGTCGGCAATGGATCGAAGTTGGCTGTCAGAGTGTAGTCCTGATCCAGGGTGAATACCACGGAGTCGTCAATGGACCACAGCGTGCCGGACCAATTCTTGAACGCATACCCCGGATCCGGGACCGCCAGGAGCTCGATCCGCGTCCCATGATCGAACCGCAGCGTTCGGTCGCCGAGCCATCCTTGGGCGACGCCGTCGATGACGACCATGATGCACACGGAGCCGCCAGGCGTGGAAGAGACACGCAGAGTATGCTGCTCACACACGAAGTTGGCATGGACCGTGTAATCCCCGTCCACCAAGGCCGTTGTCTTCGGATTGTCAGGTTTGTCCACCTTCCTTGCATCGACCGCTGTGCCCGTCCACCCGACGAAATGCCACCAGGCACTGGCTGGCTCAGCCTCGATCGACACGGACTGACCGCAATCGTACGAGAATGTCCCCTCACCCGGTTTCACGACGGCCCCGCCCTTGCCGGACGTGAGGGCAAGCGTGTACGTGATCCTGGCAAAATTCGCCGTGACCATCTTGTCTCCATCCAGTATGATCGTCGTCGTATCATCGAGGCCAGACAGGTCTCCAGACCAGCCTGTAAACTTGTGGCAGGCGTGGGGAGCCGCCGTGAGGGTCACCTCTGTGTCGGCCGGATACTCCCCATCCGGCCCTGGCAGTGGATTCGCACTTACTGAACCCGCACCTAATGGATGCACCAACATGGTCAACGCATATGTTGGCGGAGAGAGCCTGAACACGTATGCAGAGCCGGACTCCTCGCCTTGGTCACCGTCGAGGAAAGCTCCCACGACGACGTAATCCCCACTGATCGAAACCGAGCAGCCGAAAGCTTCCCCAGAGGCTCCATCTGACGCGAGGAGTTTTCCCTGCTGGATCCAGACATCTCCGTCCTCCTTGAACAGGTAGGCGGAGCCGGAGGTGCTACCGTTGTCATCATCTGCTGCGGCTCCTATCACCGCATAGCCACCGTTGACTGAGACCGACGAGCCAAAGCCGTCCCCGTAGGCTCCATCTGAGGCCAGAAGCTCGGCCTGCTGAACCCAAATATCTCCAGTTCGCCTGAATGCGTACGCAGAGCCGGACAAGACAGCCTTGCCATAATGGCCGCTGGCGCCTATGATCGCACGATCCCCGCTGATCGAGACCGACAAGCCGAAGTGGTCGCCAAGAGCTCCGTCTGATGCCAGGAGCTTGGCTCGTTGAATCCAGAGTTCCGCCCAGTCTTCGGTGCGCCCGAATATGTACGCAGAACCGGAGAGGACACCGTTGTCATCATCCCCAAGGGCCCCTACAAGAACAGAGTCTCCACTAATTGAGACCGAGTAGCCGAAGTTGTCCCCGGCGGCTCCGTCGTGTGCGACGAGCTTCGCCTGTCTGACCCAGACATCTCCGGTCCGCCTGAACACGTACGTGGCACCAGCTTCATAACCCTTCTGCCTATCGCAGGGAGCCCCCACGACCGCATAGTCACCGCTGATTGAGACCGAGTAGCCGAACTCATCCCCGGCGGCTCCGTCGTATGCGAAAAGCTCGGCCTGTTCGATCCAGGCATCTCCGCTCCGCTTAAACACGTATGCAGAGCCGGAGTTGGCACCATTATCATCGTCGCCAGGTGCTCCCACGATCACATGGTCCCCGCTGACCGAGACCGAACGGCCAAAATAGTCCCACCAAGCAGCTCCATCTGAGGCCACAAGCTCAGCCTGTTGGATACACATTTCCCCGGTTCGCTTGAACGCACATGTAGGACCCCAAGGAGCTCCTACGACAACGTAGTCCTCACTTATGGAGACGGAGTAGCCGAACTGATCTCCGATATCCCCGCCAATTGGCATGAGCTTGATGCCCCTCCATGCATCGCTTTCGACGAAATCGACACTCCATCTGTTGCCTGAGCCCGGCCCGGCGTCCTCGGAGCCTGCAAGCAGACTCGTATCCCACAGCAACGAAACCACAATGCCAGCAGCCAGAATCGCGATTGTGCGCTTCATTTCTCGGCCCTCCGGAAAGCCAAACGGTTGTCTCTTTCTCCCACTCCTCCATGGAGTCCGGGGATGACTGGCTCCAAGCCTTCAGTCTCATCTGCGACTGGCACGACGTTCCCCAGCCGAACGTGCGGAGCATACTTATTGGACCAAATTCACTCGATCAAGTCAAGCCGCCACCGCAGAAAGCTGTCATTTTGCGTGTTCACACCCCCGTGCCGTAGGTCCCACATATACGGAAATGGCGAAGGCGGGGGTCCAGAGCCTGCCCTCGCGAAACCGGGGGAGAGCCGCGGCTTAAGTGGATTCCTGCTTGCGCAGGAATGACATCGAGGCGGTCTGGATTCCCACCCCCGATCAGAGCCTGCCCCTGGCTCGATCAGGGGTCGAGGGCAGGTCCTGCGCGGGAATGACACGGGCATATGGCTCTCAAATGCAGCGCGCAAGGGGCAGTTGTGCCGCCCGGAAATCTGCACAGATATGAATCCGAGAATCTGGGTGATTTCACTTGACAACGAAGTGGGCCGGGTGTATGATGACAACACAACCGAATGGAGGGTTGGGAGAAGGCGGAGACCCGTGAGACGGGGAATCTGGAACAAGCCCGACGTTCAAATGGTCCAGCCGATCGACACGTTACAGCGTTCCGAAGGCACAAAGGCGCGGCGTACTCGCCACGAGCGCCCTACGGCCGTGCCAGCGGGTTTTCAGTGTGTCCCTATGGGCCGGACTGTCGTGCGAAACAAACCCAATTCGAGGCAAGTGTGGAGTTTGATGTTTGAAGTAGAGGAGCCAGGCACGGAACCATTCATGCGAAACAAACCCAATCCGCAGACTGCGGATTGTTGATTGCGGACCCCGCTCTTGCGGGGTCGTCACCCCAGACTCGATCTGGGGGCGGATTGAAAACGCGGGAGGGCTCCTGTGAAACAGAGCCAAACTTGGGATGTATGGGGCATCTGGGAGAGGATCGACGGACAAGCGATGGGCTGCGCCAACGGGCCCCGTACGCGAAACAAAGCCAATTGGAAGCAAGTGTGAAGTGTCAAGCAGGAGAGAGGCCAGCCGTAGAAACAAACCCAATTCCCGCCGGTGGCATCGCCCGGGGCCGAGGGGCGGTGTACAAACAAAGCCAATCGGCTGGGGGCGATCATGTCGCTAACTCCTGTGTTGACAATGATTTACAGTAAACTCACTGTCTGCGGCGATTAGGAGAAGAGGCACTGCCGGCAATGACGGGAGCGTGTGGCAGGGGAGTGTGGAAAAGCAAAGCCAATGTGCCGGGCCGAGGGTAGAATGGCAGGGTGGATAGGGGGTGCATGGTGGCAACTGACGGCGCCGGTGGGTGGTGCGGCGCGGACCTGGAGGTTTGGAACGGGATGGATTTCGGAGTCACGGCGAAGAAGCAGGGCGAGCTGGAGGCGCGGATGGCGGCGGTGGGACTGCGCGAGCAGGACATGGAGGAGAAGTTCGTCCGGTCGTCGGGGCCTGGCGGGCAACGAGTCAATAAGACCTCCAGTTGCGTATACCTGCGGCACGTGCCGTCGGGAC
Source organism: Sedimentisphaerales bacterium (assembly GCA_016928975.1). The sequence continues at coordinate 78,498 of JAFGJR010000147.1, forward strand.
TGGAAGTGAAGATGCAACGGGAACGGTCCCAGCGGCTGAACCGGTACTACGCCAGAAAGCGGATGTGCGAGCTGCTGGAGGCCCGGAGCCTGGGGCACCGGAGCCCGGAGGCGGCGAAAGCCGAGAAGATTCGCAGGCAGAAACAGCGGCGGCGACGGCGCGGCAGGAAGACGAGGCAACTGGCGGATTGAGTTTGGCGGAGCTCCCGTTGAAATGGTATGCTATACACGTAGCTGTCGGCCTGCGACTGCCCGAGGCGGCAGTCGTCCTTGACAATCCGGGAGAGAGGTCTGCCATGCGGAACCCGAGAGGTTTCACGCTCATCGAGCTGTTGGTGGTGATTGCGATCATCGCACTGTTGATGAGCATCCTCATCCCGGCGCTGGGCGTGGCGCGGGAGCAGGGCCGGCGTGCGGTGTGCGGCCAGAACGAGAAGAACATGGGACTTGGCCTGTTCATCTACGGCAACGACTATGACGGCAGGCTGCCGATGAACGAGGTGGATCGCTGGCTGTTCGATGTCTCGTACTGGACCACGGATTTGATTCTCCAGAGCGGCGGGTTCGACCGGGATATCTTCTATTGCCCCTCCTGGCGACAGCGGGACAACATCATCTTCTGGCGATACGGCGAGAACCTCCCGGCCGGCACGCCGGAAACCTATGCGATCCCCGAGCTCCAGGATGCGTCGACACGGAAGGACTATCACCGCATCATGGGTTACTTCTGGTTCATCGACTACCGCGGCGCCGACGGCAAAGGCAGAACCAATGCCCCGATGAGCCCGGACGGCCAGGGCAAGGAGTGGGTCAAGACTCTGATCGGTACGAGGCAGCCGCCGGCGATGGTGGAACTGATCGCCGACGTGACCGCCAGCGACGGACCCGACCGGTTCACGGCCGATTTCAGCCGGGCCACGGGAGGCTGCTGGTCACGCTGGCAGGTGTATGACAGATCGAACCACTTGAAGAGAAGCTCGAAGGCAACGGGGGGGACTGTTCTTTTCGTCGACGGCCACGTCCAGTGGCGGAAATTCGAGGAGATGCGGCATCGCTGGTTCTACCAGGCCTACTCAAACCCCTGTTTCTGGTGGTGAGAGCGGCCTTGTTCGCGCCTCTTACGGCAGCGAATCGCCGTCGTCGCGATCGCGAACTCCATCACTCTGCCGCAGGCACGCGAAGACGTGAAGCATCAGCTCGCCGCGATCGCTGAGATCGAACTTGCGAAACACGCGGCTCACGTGCGTGCGGACGGTCGTGATGGAGATCCCCATGGCGCGGGCGATCTGCTTGTCCGATTTGCCGGACATGATGTGCCTGGCAATCTCGGCCTGTCGCGCCGGCAAATGGAGATGCTCTTGGAGCCGGGCCCATTCCTGCTCCGAGCACAACTGCATGTGCGTGGTTACTGTCATCCTGCCTCCAAGCGTTCGAAGTAACCGGTGGCTACCTACGGGAGGTGGGCGAACGATCTGCGCTCACCTCAGTCCTTTGTTTGTATCATGCAGGTAGCACCTGCAAGCCCCGCAGTCTCTATTATCCGTTCCGCTGCGCCGTTGTCAATGGGTAACCTGTAATTTTTGCCAGTCGATGGTTGCAGCAGGGCAAGCCCATATCGTATGGTAGCGGCTTGCCCCAGGGTGCCGCGACGCCCGATACGTGGACACGGGCTGGTGCCGAAGGTGAACCGAGGCTCGGCTGCGACGTACAGGCTTCATGACGCCGGGGATATCTCGAGTCGAAGGGTTTTGCGACGGTGGAAGACACATATCATCTGACCGATGACAAGCTGGACATATTGAGCCACCCCAACCGGCGGGCCCAGATTCACATCCTGACGGTCGATTCGATCCTGGGCGCGGATATCGAGGAGAGGTTTCGGGCGGATGAGAGGTTCACGCATTACACCATCCTGCGGCCGCACGCGACCGGTGTCCGCGAGGCCCTCGGGCAGGTCGAGCAGATGGCAAAGGAGACGATCACCTCGCGGCTGATCATCTTCGACGTCCGGCGGGTCACGCTGCCGAAGCTCCGCCGGCCGTTCAATGCGATCGTCGGCTACAACCGGCGGGACTTCAACAAGCTGTGCTACAGCATCTGCGTCGGCGACGGTCCGGTGACCCTGTTCCAGAACGGTCACTCCCTCAACGTTTTCGTTCCCTACCTGGGTTCACACCGCGTCGATTACTACCCGGCCGTCTTCTTCTTCGATCCGTTCCTTCAGTACGAGCCCCACGAGCTGGAGATCCGGGGCATCGACGAGGACTTCATCGTTCCCGACAAGGTTCCCCGCCGGCTGGTGCGTTACTTGCAGAAGACGGAGAACATGACGCTCGACAAGATCCGCCGCTTCTTCCGGGCCACAGACAAGGACGAAGAGGTCAAGAGCAGAAGGCGTCGCATGCTCCGGCGGCTGTACAAGAGGCAGCTCACCGCCCAGTTTCCGGACCGCAGAGAGGACGTGAAGGACTGGCTCTCTCGCGCGGGGGTGAGGCTGGCGACGGAGAAGATGAATCTGTATCCGTTGTTCTTTGAGGATTTGGCGTACGCGCTGCTGCGCCGCGCCAAGAAGAATGCCGGCGCCAAACGGGATGAGACCGTGCCGTAGGTGGTGCCTCAGGATTTCGCGCGAGAATTTCACTACTTGCAGAAGCAGGGCGTCGCATCCTGGCGGCGACTTGGTCCGATAGGGATGGTCCCGGCGCCTCAACAGTCGCGGCCCAAGGCATTGCCGTTCACCCACCGGGGCAACCGGGTGCCTTGATGCTCCCGTTGCCGGTCCTGTCCGCGTAGTTGGGGCTTGCAGGATCGGGCAGGCCACGGTACAGTACGTCCCGTGGTCCTCGACCTGTGTCGACATCTTAGACGGAAGGACATGTATCGGAGTCCGTGATGGCCGCCCCCTGCGGGCAACAGCAATACCGTATCCACCCCCAGTTGTAACGCTGAGCATCTTAGGAGTTGGCGACGATGCCTCTGGTGACTGTGTGCCTGCGTTTGCACCAGCCGTTTCGGCTGAGCCCGGACGATGCGGCATTCCTTTGGGACCAGAAGAACAGCGAGGTCTTCCAGCAGGAGGCCCAACGCTGCTATCTGCCGCTGATCCGGATGTTCAACGGACTCGTTCGGGCGCACTCCAATTTCAAGCTGAGCTTCAGCATATCGGGGACGTTCCTGGAGCAGGCGGAGCTGTATGAGCCGGCGGTCATCAGCTCCCTGCGGGAATTGCAGGAATCCGCCGGTCATCACGGCCAGGTCGAGTTTCTGGAGGAAACGTACTATCATTCCCTTGTGTCGTTCTTCCCGGATCCTTCGAAGACGGAATTCAAAGAGCAGGTGTCGCTGCACCGGGAGAAGATGAGCGGCGTGCTGGGGGTGAAGCCGACCGCCTTCGCCAACACGGGCCTTCTGTACGACAACGAGATCGCCAATATCGTGGCGGACATGGGCTTCACGGCGATCCTGTGCGAGCCGAGCGACCGGATTGTGAATGTGCGGGACCACAAACCGGCAGCGGTCAACGTGGTGTATCGGGCCCGTAGTCGCAAGGGCCGGCCGCGCAAGCTGGCCGTGCTGCCCCGCAACGCCTACCTGAGCAATAGGCTGACCGCCACCGCCGGCGACGTGTACCCGACGGCCGGTGAGTACGCCGACCTGATCCACCAGATCGGCGGCGAGATCGTCGTCCTCGCCTGTGACTTCCCGATGGTCGAGCAGGGGACGCTGCTCTATCGCAAGGTCGAGGAGTTCTGGCGGGCGGTGCCGGAGGAGTTCCCCAGGTACATGGACCTGGTCCCGGCGAATCCGACCGAGGTGGCAGAATGGTTCCAGATCACCAACTGCCCGATGGTGGATTGCACCGACCCGGCGGATTCCACGCAGGTCGAGTTTCCACCGAGGCTCTCGTTCCTGAAGTCCCGGGCGCAACGGGTGCTCTTTCGCAGCATCGAGGGCTTGGAGCCGCAGGCGAAGCGGGCGGGGGGCGACCTGCTGCGAAGGTTCCGGTATCTGACCACGGCCGACCATCTGCTCTACCTGAACGGCGACACTCACAATGGCGATCTGTCGGGGCATGGCCGCAACCCGTATGATTCCGTGGCGACGGCGACATACACGCTGACTCACGCCGCCGACGAGCTGTCTCACGCGGTCAAGAGCTTCAACATCCTGACGCGGAGCACGAGAACGCCGGTGATCATTATCACACCGGAAACGGCCAGATTGCCCTCTGAGGGGATGGGCCAGTTCGCCCGGTATGTCTCCGGCAAGAGCGGCGGACTGGGCGATGTCGTCTCCGCCTTGTGCAAGGGGCTGTCGATTCGCGGCGTGCCGGTGCACCTGGTCACGATCAATCTGAGCACGCGGTTTCGAGAGGAGGCCGGTCTCAGCGAAAGCGAGTGGATTCAGAAACGGCATCGACTCAATCCGGAGAACGTCCACCTGATCAGCTCGGCCGTGTATGAAGGCTATCGCAGCGCCTACGACGGCTCGCCTCTGGCCAACGCGGCGGAGTTCCAGAGGCAGGTGGTGAACACCTACATCAAGGAGATCCGCAGCCAGTATGAAGGCCGCGCCATCCTGCACACGAATGACTGGATGGCCGGCGGGGTCATCGTGGCCTATGCCAAGGTCCGCGGCGTCCCGGTTCTGCACACCGTGCACAATACCCATACAGGTCACGTGCCGCTCGACATGTTCTACGGCGTCAACCTGCAGAAGCTCTGGAACGCCCTGTACATCTCCTTCGAGTCTCAGCAACGATGTGTCGATTGTCAGGCCACCGCCATCAAGAGCGCCACCCGGATCAGCTACGTCGGGGAGAAGTTCCTCAAGGAGGTCGTGGGGGACTACTTCCTCGACAGGCCGATCATCCCGTGGAGCGTCCGGGAGGAGACGAAGATCAAGTACGTGGACCGTTCCGCGCTGGTGATTCCCAACGGCATCTCACCCGATGTGTATCCGGAGAACCAGCAGGAGGATCCGCAGGTGGACAAGCCGGGACTGGCGAAACGGTACGGCCCGGACGATGACGTCGTGGAGGCCAAGAAACTCAACCTCGTCAAGTTTCAGAAGCGGATGGGTCTGCTCGTCGATCCGGGGGCCATTCTATTGTACTGGCCCTCCCGGCTGGACCTCATGCAGAAGGGGATCGAGCTGGTTGAGCAAATCGCCCAGCGGTTCGTCAACGAACATCCGGGCGTGCAGATCGCGGTCGTTGGCGACCCCGTGGGGGGGGACTGGACGCACGCGGACATCATGGGGCGGGTCGCCTGTGCCTCCCAGGGGCGAATCGCCTACCACCGCTTCGACCAGGACCTGAGCATCCTGGGGTATGCGGCGGCCAGCGATGTCTTCGGCGCATCCCTCTATGAGCCGTTCGGCCAGATCGACGTGGTGGGCAACCTCTATGGAGCCACCGCCACCAACCGGGACACCGGAGGCTACAGTGACAAGATCAAGCCGCTGAGTCTGCGTGCCTGGGGCGCCCCGATCGACAGCGGCAACGGCGTGCTCTTTCACGACTACAACGGCGCGGGCCTGTGGTGGGGTCTGCATATGACCGTCCAGAACCACAAGTACTTCCACGAACATCCGAGGGAGTGGGACAAGCAGGCCCGGAGAATCATGCGGGAGACGCGAAGCAACTGGAGCCTCGACAGTATGGTCGCCCGGTATATTACCGCCTACGAGGGCCTCAACGATGGAAAACCACTGGCCTGACGGCTAAAGCATCGAATCCGGCGCCTCGTTCTTCTCGCGAAGCGAGGCGACGTGTGCCCGGAAGTCCTCCAGCTCCTTCTCGTAAAGCGGCACGAGCTGCGTCCAGTGGTAGTTCGTCGGGACCCCGTTGACGGCGCCGACGAAGGGAATCTTGCGGTGCGAGGTTTGCAGGCTGTTGGCGAAGCGATACGTGTGCTCCGTGAGCGAGGCCAGCTTCTTGAAGTGCACGAGGCTCTCGACCATGTGCTTCTGAGCCTGCTCCATATCCGCGACGTCGTGACTGAAGTTGTGCCGCAGGACGCACATCGCCGCGTGGACCTTGGCGGCATAGAATTGGCTCATCGCGTGAATGCAGTGCACGTCGTTGCGCAGACGTTCGAACTCATCGTCATTCTCCGTCACCAGCGGCGCCGCGGCTTCGATGGCTTCAACGGCGCGCCGCGAGAAGTGGAGCGCTTCCTGGATGATCTGCGGCGGCGTCTCGCCCTCGTGCGGCTGCTTGTTCCATTCGCGGCCGGCAAACTCCTCCAGGCGTTCGCCCGGCGGCGACTGGCTCTTCCAGAGCTCGTCGTAGGGGCCGTAGCGGCCGGCATTGACCAACTGGTCGAGCGTCATGCCGAGCGACAGCGTCTGGCGGTTGCCCTCCGTGATCCCGAAGCGACGCAACAGACGCGGGGCACACTCGCCCGCGTCGTTGTAGGCGTCGAGGATCTTCGCGGCAGCACGCTCGTTGCCATACCGTTCTGTGAACCGCGAGATCCAGTACGCCCGGTCGTCGGCCTCGTCGATGTCCGGATTCCAGGCGTAACGAGCCCAGGCCTCGAACCAGATCCAGTCGCGTTCCCATTGCTTGAGCGGCACCGTTGTCTTATCCGGCGAGATAGGCCAATCCCAGTAGAACAACGGGTACAGGTGCAGGCCCTTGGCGCCAAGACGGTCGCGCGAGGCGAGCACCGACTTGCGGATGAACCGCTGGGCGCCGTAGCGGAACGGCTCGAGATTGGCGAGGATGTGCACGTTCGCCACGTGCGTGGAGCCGAGCCGGCTCATGGCAAGATGTCGCCGCTGCCACTCGCCGCGAGGCTCCCATGTCGTGAGCGACTCCCCGTTGTATTTCGCTTCCGTGTAGAGGTTGCGGTAGACCCTCAGTGCGGCGGGCATGATCGTCTCCAGGTCGGTTGCGTGTGTGCGGATCACCACCGGCGGCTCGTCGCGCAGTCCGGCCCCTTTCATCCCGTCCTGGATGCCCGGCAGGATCGTGTCGATGAGCCACGCCTGCTGGTTCTCCACGCCGCGCAGTGCCTCGCCGAGGCAAACCATCAAGCCCACGTGCGGATACTGCTTCACGAACTCGGCAATGGATTTCCGCGTGTAATCGGCGGCCAAGGGCGTCCCGGCCGCAAGCTGCGTCGAAACGCCGTGCCGTTCCGCGAAAGGCTTCGGCAGCAGGACGTTGTAGAACATCTGCACCAGCCAGATGCCGCGTTTGTCGCACTCCCGTGTGATGTAGCGGAACATCTCGACATTCCTTGCGAACACGTCCTCCGGCACCTCGACCGCGTACGGATAATCGGCGAGCTTGACCAGTGACGCGAAGGGATGGCCGTTCCAGAGGTAGAGCGTGTTCATCCGGTGTCGGGCCAGGAAGTCAAGGTACTCGTCCCACAATTGCTTGTCGTAGAACCATGGGAACAGCTCCGGTGTGTAGGGGTATTCATAGGTCTTGCGGCCTGGCAGAATAGACGTCTTCTGCATCCCGATACAAGGCCCACGCAGCATGAACGCGGGCTTATCGGCAAAGCGCAGTTCCGCCGGCAGCTTGCCCGACCGGCGAACTCGCTGAGCCAGTTCGAGACACCCATAGAGGGTGCCCGAGTCGTCGCCCCCCACGACGGCCGTGACGCCGTTGCCGCATGTCGCAAGCACGAAGCCCTCACGTCCCGGCTCGCTGGCCTCAAGTCTCAACTGCCCCTTCGCAATCAACTCCCGGATCGCCGGGTCCTGCGTATTGCCGACAACGATCCGCTGCTCCTTAGTGGTCAGGGGGGGCCGGGCGACGGGCTGTTCGTAGCCGGCCTTTGTCAGTGCGTCTATCAGCCTCGCCGCGCCGTACTCCGCCCGTGGCGCCGCGTCCCCGGAGCCGGAGATGAAGACGAAGGCCGTCTCCGCGCAAGTGACGCACGGGAGCAGCGCCACTGTGATCAGGAAGGAGACGCCCATGCGTGCGGACGATGGCGCCGCCGTCTCTCGTTGACCCGCTATGCGTGTTCCACAGTTCACGAAGTCACTCCTTCACTGATTCCATGCTTTCTGGGCCTGGCTGATTCCTGAAGTCCTGGAGGACGGGTTTCCTTGAATAATAAGCCCAATTTACATTTTGCACAACTCCGCCTCCCTGCATTCCCATCCTGGGTGTCATCGCATCCACTCCCCCGGGGCCTGGGGCGGCAAGGCCAGCCTGGAATCCTTCTGCGAAATGGAGGGTTTCTTCCAGAATTTTGTTGACAGAGGGCAACGGACCAAAGTAGGATTTTTTTGATTTTGGCGGGGAGTGTTTCTTGATCCCTCAGGAGGAATGCCCCCGCTCGAAGTCAGCGAATCACCTTTTCGCAGTACGAGGGACGAAGGAGTAGGACAGTGAGTAGAGGTAAAGTCAAGTGGTTTGATGCCAAGAAGGGGTTCGGCTTTATCACGCCGGACGATGGAGGCGAGGACCTGTTCGTGCACTTCTCGAACATCGAGTCCGACGGGTTCAAGTCGCTGCTGGAGGGCCAGGAGGTGGAGTTTTCAGTCGGCCAAGGGAAGAAAGGACCCCAGGCTACAGAGGTTCGAGCCTGCTAATTGCACCGTTTCCGGGTCCAACGGTCGAAAACCAAGGGGTCCCGTCGAAGGGCGGGACTTTTTTGTTGGCGAACATCGCGGATCACACTTGAGTAACTCCAACTGGGTGCCAGAGGAAAAAGGGGAGACCACCTAGTGACGCCGGTATCATATCGTGGACGTGCACAGTGGGCAGGCTGTCTCTTCTCTGGACGGCGTGTTGTGTTCCCTTGCCGGCTGGGTATGATGGCAGTGCGTGGCCGGCGTCGTCCCGGCCGGGAGGCAAAAGGCTATGCGAAGACACTGGCCGTCACGATCCGGGTTCACCCTGATCGAGCTGCTGGTCATCATTGCCATCATCGGCGTGCTCATGGCCATCCTTCTGCCCGCGTTGCAGAAGGCTCGCACCCGTGCGCACGAGGCATCGTGTCTGAGCAATCTACGGCAGATCAACCTGGCCCTGGCGACCTATGCCAACGACGAGGACCGGGGTCGGTACCCGCTCGAAGAGTGGGAGCACAATCCGCACCGCAGCCTGCTTCAGAGACTTCGCGCGTACCAGTACGAGGAGGACGCCGGCGCGCCGGTTCGTGAGGACAGCGGCTTGATGAAAGCCTTCTACTGTCCGCAGGCCCGTCTCCTCGAACGGAACGCCGGCGACCCCAACGGTGGCACTCCTCCCGGTGATTGGGATAGCGTGATCGATACGCCCGAGAACCGCCGAAAAGGAAGGATCACCTATATCTACTGGAGCTTCCGCACGAACAAGCCCGGGCTCAACGGCGGCTCCTGGCGCGACACCGCGGAGTTTTTGCCCAGACAGCTCACCGCCAATGGCATCGAGACCCACTGGGACTGGCTGGGCCAGACCAGCAAGGTGGACCAGCAGACCACTCGCTACTGGCAGTGTACACTGGCCAAACCTGCTGACATCTGGGCGGTCTGTGACTTCTTCCGCAAGGGCGGCATCTTCCCACACAGTCGCCAGGGCGGCAACGTCGAAGGCGGCGTCAATGTCTCCTACCTCGACGGTCACGCCGGCCGAGTCTTCAAGAGCCCAAAGGACAGTTTTCGGTAGCCTGTCACGCAGGCTTGGACAAGTCCACCCCAAACATGCCGCTCCTCAACACCGGCGGCCGTCCCGTCGTGATTTTCTGTAGTTTAACCTGGCGAGCTGCCGAAGAGATAACCTGGAGAATATGTTCTTGGACCCTCAGCGGTGTAGGTCTGCTCTGTAAATGCTTACGATTGACGGGGTTATGAGCGAAAATCGCAGCCGGCTCGCAGACGTGATCGCCATGATAGTCCTCTTCCTCATGGCGACGGGAGCGGTGATGGTGTTCTCGGCTGGCGCCAACCTGAGCTACGAGTTTCAGTGGCGGCGATTCTACGAGTATCCCGGCCTGCGGCAGATCATGTTCTTCCCGATCGCCGTGGTAGTGCTCTTCAGTGCGTCCGCGCCGGACTACCGCTTCTGGAGCTACGGCTCGAAATGGTACAAATGGCCGACGCTGTGGCTGCTGGTTCTTGCCATCGCGCTGCTTATTCTGGTCCTGATTCCGTCGGTGGGCACGGAGGTCAACGAGGCCCGGCGCTGGCTTCACATCCCCCTGGGACCCGTCAGCGTGAGCTTCCAGCCGTCGGAGCTGGCGAAGTGGACAATGGTTCTGTTCCTGGCCGGGGCGTGTGCCGAGCTCGGCGATAGCCTCAGGCGGTTCTGGACGCGCTTCCTGCCGCTGTGTGCCCTGATTGCCGTCGTATGCGGGCTCATCATCACTCAGGACCTGGGCACCACGGTGTTCATTGGCTTGATCGGCTTCCTCATGCTGGTCATTGCCGGCGCCAGATGGTGGCATGTCCTGATGCCCGTGCCCTTTGGCATAGCCGGCTTTGTGGCGGCCCTGTGCCACTCGCCGCACCGCCTTGACCGGCTGCTCGCATTCCTTTACCCCGAACGATACAGCGACTCCGTGGCCTACCAGGCGACTCAGTCGCTCATTGCGATCGGCTCCGGCGGGGTCTTCGGCAAAGGGCTCGGCCGGGGCACCTGCAAGTACGGTCATCTGCCCGAGGACACCACGGATTTCATCTTCTCCATCGTCGGCGAGGAGCTCGGCCTGCTCGGCACGATCAGCTTGATCCTGCTCTTTGTCCTCTTCGTCTGCCTGGGTCTGTTGGTCGTGCTCCGCTGCCGTGACCGTTTTGGACGGCTTCTTGCTGCGGGCATCGTCCTGACCGTCGGCATCCAGGCTGCCCTGAACATCGGCGTCGTGACCGTGGTCCTGCCGACCAAGGGCATCCCGCTGCCGTTCGTCAGCGCCGGTGGCACGAGCATGTTGCTGTCCTCGGCGGCCGTCGGCCTTCTCCTGAGCATCGCGTCACGCAGCGCAGCCGCCGATCCGCCCGCAAGTGATTATCTGAGCGAGACTTAGCGACAGTCACGCCGATGGCGTTTCTCCCGTTTTTCCACGTGCTTTGGCAGGTCTTTTCTGGTATAATAGAAGCTGTCAGGTGACGGCCTCGTATGCCGTGGCCCGATGAACGGGGGGCATGGGGGCTGAGGTGCCACCTGAGAAAGGACACCGCCATAGGAGCGTGGGCTGCTACAATCGTGCTGTGCATCCTGCCGGCCGTCGGTGCAATGGCGACCGGTCAACCTCGCCGCGTCGTCGCAGGCGAACGCCAGGAAATCATCGTCAAGATGCGCGCCCAGGCGGTGCAGGATCAGGGGACATCACAGGCTGGCCGCAGGCCACGCCTGCCTCCGGTGTTGGAGATGGTCCGGAGCCGCGACGGGGCACAGGAGGCTAAACCGCTACTGGCCGGCGTCGAGGGGCAGCGAGCGAGATGGCAGCATCTGCAATCGCGTGACAAATCGCTCCTGACGCCGCAGGAGCGTCACCTGCTACGGCGACTGAAACGCAGTCGCATGGCGAGCGATGTGCCGGACGTGAGCGGCATCTACCGCGTGCGAGTGGACGTGCAGGACCCCAACGAGGTCCGGGATCTTCTGGATATTTGCCGGCGCGACCCGGACGTGGAGTATGCCGAGCTGAGCCACATCGTCTCGATCTGCGCGCAGCCAAACGATCCGGAATACGACAAGCAATGGTCGCTGGACAAGATCGGCGTCTCACAGGCGTGGGACACTTGTCAGGGCAGTGACGAAGTGATCGTCGCTGTGATCGACACCGGTGTAGACTACGATCACCGCGACTTGCAGGGTAATGTCTGGCGCAACGAAGCGGAGTGGGACGGCCTGCCGGGCGTGGACGACGACGATAATGGTTACATCGACGACGCCTACGGGTACAACTTCGCCTACGCCAACAACGACCCGATCGATGACAATGGACATGGCACGCACTGCGCGGGCATCATCGCGGCCGTCGGCAACAACGGCCTGGACACGGCGGGGATCTGCTGGAACGCGCGGATCATGGCGCTGAAGATGCTCGATGCCGCCGGGGACGGCACCTCAGCCGACGCAGTCCCGGCTATCTACTACGCCGTCGCCAATGGCGCCGACGTGATCTCGCTGAGCTGGGGCAGCGAGGACGAATCGCAGGCGATCCAGGACGCCATTGCCTACGCCAGGCGGCAGGGCGTGCTCGTCGTGGCAGCCGCAGGCAACGACGATTCCGAGGCATTGTTCTATCCGGCGGCGGATCCCTACGTTATCGCCACGGCGGCGACCGACTCGAGCGACAAACGATGGTATCTCTCGAACCACGGCAGTTGGGTGGACATCGCGGCCCCCGGCCGGGACATTCTCTCGCTCTCTGTCACCGGGACTTCGTCCACCGCGACGGCGAGCGCCTTCACGAAGAAGATGTCGGGGACCTCGATGGCGGCGCCGCATGTCAGCGGGGCGTGTGCTCTGCTGCTGGCGGCCCAACCGCTGCTGACGTGTGACGAAGTGGAGCAGATTTTGTTATCGACCGGCGACCCAATCGGGGCGGGCATCTGCGCGTCCAACGCTCGCCTGAACGTGGCCGGTGCGATGGATGCCGCCGTACCGTCGCAGGGAGCGGTGCGATTCGGTCAACCCGTATATGCGGAAGGCGCCGACCTCGACCTGCTGCTGGCGGATCGGGACCTGAGAGATGCGGGGACGGCTTCCGTGCTGGTCGTGACCGACGGCGGGGATACGGAAGCAGTGACATTGGTCGAGACCGCCGGGGCAAAAGGCGTCTTTCGGGGGGAGATCGCCAGCGAGCGCGGCGTCGCTGTGCCTGGGGACGGACGCATACAGGCTCAGGACGGCGAGCGCCTCGTCGCGCGATGTTTGAATGCGGCCGGGCAGTGGATCGAGGCCTCCGCGCGCGCGGACTATGAGGCTCCCGCTCTCGTGCAGCAGACCGTGGAGATTCGCGGCGCGACGGCGAGAATCGACCTGACCACGACCGAGCCGACCCGGGCGGAAATCCGCTATGCCGGCACATCGGCGGGGCCTTTCCTGCTGAAGGCCCGGGACAGCGAGCTGAGCGACCGGCACGGCTTCAAGATCGGCAGACTCACGCCGGGCACGACGTACTATTTCGTGGTGGTCCTGGTGGATCTCGCGGGCAACGAAGCGACCATAGACAATGAGGGCCGGTATTATACGTTCCTGCTTGGCGCGGATTTCGCCGGGTTCCGGGTGCCGAGTGTGTATCCGACGATTCAGGCGGCGATCGACGACGCCTGGAACGGCGACACCGTCTGGGTCGCCGACGGCACCTACTCGGGCGAGGGCAATATCGACATCGATCTGCACGGCAAGGCGATTACGGTGCGCAGCGAGAACGGGCCGCAGTCATGCATCATCGATTGCCGGGGCGAGGGCCGGGCCTTCCTGATCCACGGCGGCGAGAGCAAGGACGCGGTCCTGGACGGCCTCACGATCACCAACGGCGGCGGCGTGGAGTACGGCGGGGCCATTCGCTGCATCGCCAGCCACCCCACCATTCGCAACTGCATGATCCTCAGGAATTCAGCGGCCCAGTCCGGTGGCGGACTGGGCAACTGCTATGGCAGCAGCCCGACTGTCGTCAACTGCACATTCCAGGATAATACCTGCTCCATGTCACGGCTCGTGGGATGGGGCGGCGCCCTGGCCAACCGGCGGGACAGCAGTCCTACGATTCAGGACTGCACGTTCCTCGCCAACTCCGCCAGCAGCGCCGGCGCCGTGGGGAACGTGGATGACAGCCGTCCGCGCATCATCCGCTGCACGTTCCGGGACAACGTGGCCGGCCGGTTCGGCGGGGCCATCGGAAATTGGGACCGGAGTCATCCTATATTTACCGGGTGCCGGTTCTTCGCCAACGTGGCCAGGGACAGCGGAGCGGGCATGTGCAACCGCGACACGAGCGATGTCACGGCGGCCAATTGCATCTTCAGCGGCAACCACGCGGATCACGACGGCGGCGCGATGCGGGTCGTGGGCGCGACGGTGACCTTGACGAACTGCACGATCAGCGGCAACGACGCCGGACAACGGTTCGGCGGCGTTGTGAGCACGGCGGGCGGCGTCCTTCACCTGGCCGACAGCATCCTGTGGGCCAACAGCGACAAGCGCAACGGGCCGGGCACGGAGGCGGCGCAACTGGCGGCCGAGGGCGGCGCCGTCTGGATGGACTACTGCTGCGTCCAGGCCCTCAGCGGCGTGCTCGGAGGCATCGGGAACATCGCGGCCGATCCGCTGTTTGTGGACCCCGCCGCCGACGATTACCACCTCCGCAGCCAGGGCTGGCGGTGGGATGCCGGGTCCCGGCAGTGGGTGTACGACGGCCAGACGAGTCCCTGCGTCGACGCGGGCAACCCGGGCCGGGCTCTCGGTGAGGAGCCTGTGACGAGTGCAGAGGACCCGAATCACCCGGTCGGGGCGAACGCGCGGATCGACATGGGCGCCTACGGCGGGACCGAGGAGGCAAGTATGGCCCCGCCGCAATGGGCGATGCTGGCGGATATGACGAACGATCGCCGCGTGGACTGGCATGACCTTGCATGTTTGGCGGCGTACTGGACGAAGACGGGCGGGGACCTGGCCGGCGATCTGTCCCGCGATGGCGCCGTCGGCGGGGCGGACCTGGTCCTCCTGGCGGATCAGTGGCGCCACATGGCGGCATCCGCGGCGGCGACACCTCCCAAACGAGCCGACGGCAACTGAATCAGACGACTCCGTGATGGTCTGGCTCGCGCGACTGGACAACCCGGTTCCGTCATGATTAGGATAGAATGACGTCCCCGCGATAGTGTCGAGCGGCGGGGTCGCGTGGGCAATGGCGTGGCCGAGACAGTTGGCAAGGAGGCCGAGCGTGAGCAAGGTGTCGTTCTTCTTCGCAGGGGGAGGGACGGGGGGGCACATCTATCCAGCCCTGGCTGTCGTCGAGCAGATCCTTCGACAGGAGCCGGACGCTGGTATTCACTTCTTCCACAGCACGCGCCCGGTCGATGAACATATCCTGGGAAAGACGAAGTTCGCGCGGACGCCATTGCCGGCGATTGGCCTGTCCGCCCATCCGGTGAAGCTCTTGCGCTTCTGCTCCACGTTCCGGCGAAGCTACCTGCTGGCCAGGAGCATCCTCGCCGATCATCCCAATCCGGTTGTGATCGGCGCCGGCGGCTTCGTGGCGGCGCCGGTGTGCCTGGCCGGGCGGCGGATGGGTGTCCCGGTAGCGCTGTTGAACGTCGATCTGGCGCCGGGCCGGGCGAACAGACTGGCCGGACGCTGGGCGGACGAGATCTTCGTGCAATTCGCCGAGGGCCGGGACCACTTCCATCGCAGCCGGGCGACGATCCATGTCGTTGGTTGCCCTTTGCGAAGCGGCTTTGTCCACCCGCAGCCGGAGGCGGCGATTCGGGACCTGGGCCTCGACCCGGACAAGAAGGTCCTGCTCATCACCGGCGCATCGAGCGGCTCGCAGAGCATCAACGAAGCGGTCTGCCGCCTGCTGGACCAACTGGCGGGATTCGCCGACTCCTGGCAGATCGTGCACCTGACGGGCCTGGAAAACTACGAATCGGTCCTGAACCGGTACAAAGACGCGCGCATAACCCACAAGGTCGTGAACTACTACGAAGGGATGCCCGACCTGCTGGCAGCGGCGGACCTGGTGATCGGCCGCAGTGGGGCGGTCGGCGTCGCGGAATATGCGGCCGCCGGCGTCCCGAGCATCTGCATGCCCTATCCCCACCACAAGGACATGCACCAGTACCTCAACGCCGGTAAGCTCGTCGAGGCCGGCGCCGCGATTATCGTGGACGACCTCCCCGATGTCCAGAACCGCACCGAGTGGCTCTGGGAAGAGCTGGAGTCCCTCATGAAAGACGACGCAGCCCGTCAGGAAATGTCCAAAGCCTGCAAGCGCGTCGCCAGGCCCCACGCCGCCGAAACCATCGCCAGCCGCCTGTTGGAATTGGCCGGTGGATAGGTCGTATCCGTCGCGGTGGGTGTGCGGTTCCCGTGGTTGGGATTGGCGACTTGCATTTCCAGGCGATTACACCTACAATATGCAACAAGCGGTGATGTCGCAGGTCTTAGGCAAGTGCCTAACGACCGTCGCATCGCGCCCCTTTCAGTCGTGGTGAGGGGATTTGGCGTGAGAAGACATGCGAAGCTCCTTGAACGCATTCTCAGCGGACGGGCCGATGCGAATATCCGGTTTTCCGGCCTCGAAGATCTTCTGGCGCGTCGATCCCACCTCGTCAACAATGGAGTCTTTCGCCATGATCCTAATCCTCCAAGGATTCCAGAATCTCCTCCGGCGTCACGATCAGAGGAGTTGAGCGACTCAGCTCAGCGTTTACCCTGAGCCATTCCTTGCATGGCAGCCATTGTAGAGAAAGGCCCAGGAAAAGGCAAGCGGACGTCGATCTTGACAGGGGCTTGTTCCGACGGTAACATGAAGATATGAAGACTATGGAAGAAATCCGAAGAGAAGCGATGGCGCTGTCGGCCGGCGAGCGGGCGAGCCTGGCCCACGATTTGATCCTGAGTCTCGAAGACCCTGAGGCCTATGAGCTTAGCCCTGAACAGGAGGCCGAGATTCGCAGGCGTGTCCGCAAAGTCAAGAGTGGCAAAGCGGTGGGCCGTCCGGCTGCGGAGGTGCTGGCCGAGATTGAGGCCAGGCTGAAATGACCCCCATCACCATCCTTCACGAGGCCGAGATCGAGTTATGGGAAGCGGTGCAGTTCTACGAAAGTAGATGTGCTGGGCTCGGCCTGGACTTCGAGGGAGAGGTCAAGACTGCGGTGGACGCTATCCGGCAGTCTCCTGGTCGGTGGCCGCTCCAGAAGGACGGCACACGCAGGTACTTAACCCACCGGTTTCCCTACTTCGTCATCTACCTTGTGCACGAAGGTCACGTCTGGATCATCGCGTTTGCCCATTGCAGGAGAAAGCCAGGGTACTGGTCTGAGCGTACCAAGAGGGCGAGGACTCGACGTGGACAGCAACGCGAGTAGTCAATGTCGCGACCATCTTTGCGAAGGTCTGAACCGTTGTGACTTTGCGCCGAGCTACTTGTTGATGTTCGCCGTGATTGGCGGCTGTGCTTTCGCTCGCTTGTAGGCGTCGAAGATCGTGGCGATGTTGGCTTTCTCGGTGTCTCCGGTGTGGACGACGACTCGGTAGCGGAGGATCAGGTTCCGGGCTTTGGGGAGGGTGAATTCTTCGAGCCAGTTCATGGGGGTGGGGGAGAAGAAGCCGTAATCGCGCGTGAACCACTTGGCGGGATACCAGCGATTGGTGGGGTGCTGGAGGATGGCGAGGCCTTCGGTGACGCCGGAGCGCGAGCCGTAATAGTCGCACCACGGCGATTCGACGGCGAACGTGCCTTTTTCTGCGGTCTGGCCTTCGGCGTTGATCAGTGTGCCGCCTGCCGTGACAGCCAGCTCGGGCACGACGCGGGCGGCGAACAACGAGTGGTTCGTCTTGAGAATCCGGATGTCCACCAGCGGCTCCACAGTGATCGTGAAGTCGATGAAGCGCAGGCTGTCACTGGGAGCGGTGATGACGATCTGCCGCCGGTCGCGGATGATCGGGTCTTTGCCCGGCTGCTTCCAGAGGGTCTCGTCAGTGAAGACGACTTGGCTGCCTGAGGATTCGACGATCTTCGGGCCCTGGGAGATGATCTGGCCGCGATCGCTGCTCTCCTGCCAGTAATTGCCTCCGTTGACGCGGTCGCAGCCGAAAAAGAGGGAGTAATGGTGCGGGTAGGGCTGCGAGGTCTCGGTCGTGACCGACTTGCCCGAGGCCGGGCCGTTGACCGGCCAGAAGTAAGGGTACTTCTGGGACGCGTCGAACTTGTAGCCGGCGAACAACTGCCCGTCCACCATGACGACAACCTGGTTCCCTTCGATCTTCGCGTGTACTGTGCCCGCAGTGGCCTGGGCGGAAACCGCGAGAAGAACGAATGCTGCTGCCGGCAAAACGGTTCGAAGGTGCATTGTCGTGTACTCCAAGAAAGTCAGCGATCAGATCTGTGCATTCTACATTCGATCAATACCCGATGGCACAGCCGTCCTTGCGGGGGTCGGAGGCCCCGAAGTAACGCAACGGGTCGTCCTGGCGCCAGATGCCCTGGTAGCCCCCGAAGGCGCCTATGTTGGGGCGGACCTTGTGGCCCATGTAGGCCAGTTTCAACTTCACGTCATCGGCGATGCCTCGCTCGAAGCCGACGGTGCCGGAGCCGGTCATCTTGATTCCGGTAGGAGTGGAGCTTTCGGCGTGCTCGACGCGGGGCTGCTCGCCCGCCTGCTGCGGGGACATGCCGAAGTCGAGGAGGTTCATCAGGACCTGCACGTGTCCCTGGGGCTGGAAATCGCCGCCCATGACGCCGAAGGAAAAGACCGGGTCACCGCCTTTGGTGACGAAGGCGGGGATGATCGTGTGGAAGGGTCGCTTGTGCGGCTCGAGACAGTTCAGATGCTTCGGGTCGAGTGCGAAGAGCTGGCCGCGATTCTGGAGGCAGAAGCCCAGACCATCGGGGACATAGCCGGAGCCCCAGCCGTGGAAGATGCTCTGGATGAGCGAGACCATGTTGCCGTCCTTGTCGGCGGCGGTCATGTAGATCGTGTCGGAGGAGCCCCTGATCCGGCCGGGCGACACCTGCTGAGCGGCCCGGCTGCGGTCGATCAGCTTGACGCGCTCAGCGGCGTACTCCTTTGAGATCAGTTGTTGCAGCGGCACCCTGGCGAAGTCCATATCCGCGTAATATACGGCCCGGTCTTCGAAGGCCAGCTTCTTGGCCTCGATGAACAGGTGCAGGTGCTCCGCCGAGTTCGGCGCCAGGGAACCGATGTCGAAGTGCTCCAGCAGGTTGAGCATCTGCAGCGCCGCGATGCCCTGTCCATTCGGCGGAAGCTCCCACACGTCGTAGCCCCGGTAGCTTGTGCTGACGGGCTCGACCCAGTCGGCCTTGTGATCGCGGAAATCGCGCAGGCCGAATTTTCCCCCGCTGGCCTGCGAGAATCTCACGATGCGCTCGGCAGGCTCGCCCTGGTAGAAGACCGCTGGCCCCTGGCGGGCGAGCAGCTCGCAGACGTCGGCAAGCGCCGGGTTGCGGAAGATGGCCCCGTAGTACATGGGCTTGCCGTCCGGCAGGTAGGTGCTGCGCAATCCGGGCGTCTCGGCCGAGCCGAACGACCAGGAGTGTGCGATGATCGGCGAGACGGGGAAGCCTTCCCTCGCGTGTTGGATTACAGGTTCCAGGAGTCTGGCAAAGGGGAGCCTGCCGAATCGTTCGTGCAGGGCGGCCCAGCCGCTGACACAACCCGGAACGCTCCACGCCAGGGGGCTGTAGGTCGGGACCTGTGTGAGCCCCATGTCCCGCGCCTGTTGGAGGTTCCAGTCATATGGGGAGCGGCCGCTGGCGTTGAGGCCGAACAGCCGACGATCCCTCTCGCTCCAGACGATGGCGAACAGGTCGCCACCGATTCCACACGACATCGGCTCGACCAGCCCGATCATGGCGTTGGCGGCAATGGCCGCATCGGCCGCAGTGCCGCCGGCCTGGAGGACATCGACGCCTGCCATGCTTGCCAACGGCTGGCTGGTGCAGACCATGCCGTTGCGCGAGATGACGGTCGAGCGATTCCGATTCCTGTGGGACAGCAGCCCGGTGCTTCGCGGCGGGCGGCCTGCTGCCGGGTCGGCCCCACGGGAAATGGGATAGAAGGGGGCGGAGACCAAGGTCGCCGTGCCCATTCCAACAATATGAAGGAAGTCTCGTCGTCTCATAGGCCCTCTGCAATGTCGGCTCATGGAGTGGCCGGTGACTGTGTGCCGGGCACATCGGGTGGAGGACTGGGTGTCTGGAGCGCCGGCGATTCTTGGACGGATCGCGGCTGGTCCACGGCGAACTTGGCGCGGACTCGCTCGAGCATCTGGGCCTTCCTCTCCACTCGCCAGACGAGCAGGGTGGATGGCGGACGCGTGTTGTCCTTGAAGGTGATGGTGATGCGTCCGAAGCCGAGGAGTCGCTCGAGGAAGTCACTCGTGTCCACCTTCGTGTTGTAGTCCTCGCGGCCGACCTGCTCGCCGGCCTCGGTCGGCCCGCGGTGAAAGTCGAGGCAGTTGGGAGTGATGGCCACGTAGTAGAACAATCCCCGCAGCCACGAGACGAAGATCGTGAGGATCCCGATGATCGCGATGAGGAGGTAGCCAGTCGCGCTAATCGAGAACGCCAGGTGTTTGAACAGACCGAGGAAGGCGAGCACCAGGCCGAGCAGGTGCAGCCAGAGCAAAAGGAACCCGATGACCGCGCCAGCCAGCAGAAGCATCTTGACATTGATGTCGTACTCCTCGATCAGGAAGTTGAGGAAGAAGATGACGAACCACAAGCCGCCCACGAGCTTGGGATCAATCCCGGCGAAGATTCGCCAGTCGGACTCCCTCAGGAACATCAAGAAGCACGCGATGAAGGCGGCCGCGATCGTCGGGACATAGAGAACCTTCGGCGTCCAACCGAAAATGACGAGCCAGTCGTTGAGGTCCGGGTCGTCGCGGAGAATCCTCTCCGTGGCGATTCGTGTGCGCAGCGTCTTGCGCACGACGAACCAGATGCCGACGGCGCCAATGACGACTGCCAGCGCGATATACAGGGCGATCATCCCATTCGAAGTCCAATGCATAATCGTGCCTCCAAGTATGCAGAGACGGCCGGCTCACACGAGCCCACACGCCATTGTACAGCGCACGGCTGTGTGCAACCAGCCCCTCGCCAAAGAGCACCGAGAGGTGGCGTGCCATCTGGCGGTAGTGGGAAGCAAGACGTTTCGGGACGTCGTGCTTCGTGCCGGCCTTCAGACCGTGCCGATCGTATGAGCCAGTGCTGGCGGAATGGGTGTGGCTTGCGGATGTGGGTGCTGTGGCCAACGGCGTTCTCTGCACTGATCGGGGCGTTTCGGGCTGCGGAACAGGGGGCATCCGGTGGGTTGACGCGGGGTGGCTGTGGAGGGGCCCGGCATCGTATTGCGGCGTTTTGTACAGGAACGCGAGGTGCGAATGCGGCGGAAGTGCGTGTCGTGGCGAGTGACGCTGCAAAAATATTTTTCGGGCGTCGGCGCATTCGTGTCGAGAGCGGGCAACGGCCTGCAGGGAAGCTACCAGTACTGATAACGAAGGGTCGTATGCGGCGAATCGGGAGGGGTCGGGCGTGGAGGCGGCAGTGGGCCAGTTGCTGGCGATGAGGGTGTGGAGATCGGTGGGTCCGGACACGCAGGAAAAGTGCAGAAGGAAGCGGGCGGGGGTCGATAATAAGGCCGAATTTGGGGAGGTGCTTGGGAGCCAATTCCGTGGCACGCAATCTGGGAACAGGGATGACAGCAGGATTCGACAAGGAACCAGGAGTAATGGGTATGTCAACGCTACAGGGATCAGTTCGCAACGTTCTGGGATTCATGGTGATTGTCGCGGTGGTGATGTTGGCTGCGGGGTCGGCATCAGGGTACATCACGGTGAGCGGCAGCACGACGCCGGTCTATGGCGCGATGGGACCGGACCCGTGGTTATTGACCAGCGACCTGACGGTGGGATCGGCGGCGGGCACGACGACGATGACTGTCGGCGCGGGCTCGAATGTCTTCGTCATCGACGCGATGTCGTTCATTGGGTCGCCGGACTTGACGGGGATTGTGGCGACATTGAATGTGCAGGATGACAACTCGGGCTTTCTGACGGCGGGATTGCGGGTGGGGCCGTATGCGGAGGGGTACCTCAACGTGACGAATGGTGGCGTCATGGTGTCGGGCGAGAGCTTGGTAGGCGGCAACCTGGAGAGGAACGAGCTGGACCAGGTGACCGGGTGGACCAGCGGCGAGGGGACGGCGAGCGTCTCCGGTGCGTCCTCGCGTTGGGACAGCAGTTGGTTGTTCGTGGGTGTCTCGGGCCATGGAGCATTGGACGTGAACGAAGGTGGCACTGTGAATGTCACCGGCCTGGAGGACAGTTCGCTGCTGGTGGGGGCGGCGGCAGACGGAACGGGCGAGGTGAGCGTGGCTGGCGGTAGCACCCTGTCGGTGGACAAGGATCTCACCTTGGGTGTATGGGGAGAAGGAACGCTGAGCGTGAACGGCGCGAGCCAGGTGAGCTCGCTGAATGGCAGGCTCGGTGCGGAGGATACGTCGGACTGGGACGACGAGCCGTACCTGGAGTCCCTGGGTCACGCGACCGGCACGGGCACGGCGACGATTTCGGGCGGCTCACAGTGGAATATCGGCGACACGCTGATTGTGGGCGGCTGGGGCACGGGCGATCTGTTGATCGACGGCAACGCGGAGGTGACCGTAGGCAAGAAAGCGTACATCGGGGGTATGCCGATCACGCTGGGGCCGGAGGAGACGTTCTCCCGTGATATGCTTCCCAGCGGGACGGGCACCGCGACGGTGACCGGCGGTGGCACGCTGACGGTCGTCGGGGGTGACACACTGTTTGTGGGGTACTCCGGGACGGGGACGCTGGACGTCAACAACGGGGGCGACGTAGTGTCGCCATCGGTCATATTGGGAGGGGCGCCGGATTCCAGCGGCACGGTGACGGTCTCCGGCAGCGGCTCCACGCTGACGTCAACGTACGAGATCAATGTCGGCGCGTGGGGCGCGGGAGAGTTGACCGTGTCCGATGGCGGCAGTGTTTCCACGGAAGAGCTCCTGATCGGTGGGCTCGACGCGAGTGACGTGAATGATCTGCCGGAGGAAGTGTTGGAGGATTTCGGCGAGGCGACCGGGCCGGGCATAGTGACTGTCACGGGGCCATTGTCATCTCTCGATGCCGCGGAAAGGATCTACGTGGGCAACTACGGCCAGGGAACGCTGGACGTGAATGATGGCGGGTCCGTCACCGCCGGGGAGATGGCGGTGGGCGTGGCGCCGGGCAGTCACGGGATTGTGAATATCTATGACCCGGGTTCGCACGTGGAGATCGATGAGGATGCCGGGGTGGAAGAGCCGGGGTACTATCCCGGCGTGATGATCGTCGGCGGCTACGGGCTGGGCGAAGTGACCGTGTCGGGCGAGGGGCAGCTCACCGTGGACGATGTGCTGTATGTGGGCGGCTATGCGCCTGAGGAGCTGGACTTCAATTCCGCGGAGGTCGGCTATGACCCGAACGGCACGGGCACCGTGACGATCACGGGCGCAGGCTCGACGCTGACGGGCGATGTGCTGTCCATCGGGTACAGCGGCCAGGGGACCCTGCAGATTCTCAACGACGCAAATGTCACGAGCGGAGCCGCCCTCGTTGGAGTGACCGCCGACGGACGGGGCGACGTCCTCGTGGATAACGCGGACAACTCCTGGGTGAACACGGGATCGGTTGCGGTAGGCGTGTACGGCGTCGGCACGCTGACCGTCCAGAATGGCGGGCATGTCGATATCAACGATATCTTGTTCATCGGCGGCTATGAGCCGAACGCGATCGAGGGTGACACCTTCGGCTACGCGTACGATCCTAATGGGACCGGCACGGTGACGGTGACTGGCTCCGGGTCTCGCGTGCAGGCCTACGGCGTAGGCGTAGGTGTTGCCGGTGATGGCACCCTGGAGATCTTCAACGGCGGCCGGGTCGAGGGCCAGGTCGTCGGCGTCGGCATTGAGAGCGGTGGCACCGGCTCGGTGGTCGTGGACGGCACCGGCTCGACCCTGCAACTCAGCGGTGGGGACCCGCTGCCCGACGAACTCACCACAGACGGCGAGGGCAGCGTGGTCATTTCCAACGGCGGCACCGTGAATCTCGGCGGCCTCAATGCCGTACTGGCCGTGGGCGGCGATACCATCGTCGGATCGGAAGGGCAAGGCACGATGATCGTGACCGCCGGCGATGTGGTCACTGAGGGGCTCTATATCGGCGGCTCCTATGCCGGCGACATCGTGGCCCTGAATGGAGGTGCGGCCCCCACCGGTGCAGTCACTATCACAGGCTCGAACTCGTCCCTGGAGGTCACCGGTGATTTCCCGATGATCGTAGGGTACTCGGGGACCGGCGTGCTGGACGTGAATGCCGGCGGAGAGGTCACGACGGGCTCGATGGTGATTGGCGGCGGTCCAGATGTGACTGGCACGGTGACTGTCAACGCCGGCACCGTGTCGGCGGACCACGAGATCATCGCGGGCGCCTGGGGCTATGGCGAGATGTTCATCTTGAATGGCGGCGCCGTCACCACCGGTAGCCTGTCCATCGGTGGCTTCGACGACAGCAATGCGCCGTCGGATCTCCTGGAGCAGTTCGGCGACCCCAACGGCTCCGGCGCGGTGGCCATCGTCGGCACCGGCTCGTCGGTACAAGTCGTTGGCGAAGAGACTCTCTATGTGGGATACACCGGCAGCGGCACGCTGGATGTCAACGATGGCGGATACCTTGCCAGCGAAACCGCCGGCATCGGCGTGGAGGCCGGCAGCACGGGTGCCGTTACGGTGACCGGCTACAGTGCCTGGGACTTCGATTTCAGCTCAAGGCCGATTCGCGTCGGCCCCGGGAGTCCATCGACCTGGGACAACTCCGGCTCCGCGTATGTGGGCGGCAACGGCAATGGTTCCCTGACCGTCGCGAACGGCGGCAGAGTCAACATCGGCGAGAACCTCTATATCGGCGGGTATGACCCTCGCGACTTCGACATAGTCCCCGGTCTCGTGGGGGACCTGCCGACCGGCACGGGCACGGTGAGAGTGACCGGCGACAGCTCGCTTCTGGATGTCACCGGCATGCCAACGATCTACGTCGGCTACTCCGGCGACGGCACACTGGACGTGAATGATGGTGCGCAGGTCAACACGGACACCCTGGTTGTTGGCGGCGGTCCGGGTGTGACCGGCACAGTGACTGTTCATGATGCCAATTCGACGATATCGGTGACCAACGGCACGGTCGTGGGGGCCTGGGGCATCGGTGATGTGAACGTCTCTGATAGCGGCACTCTGACGACAGGCGGGTTGTACATCGGCGGTTTCAATCCCGATGGGCCCGGCGTCGATCCGGCACTGCTCGCCGAACTCGGCGATCCCAATGGGACGGGCACCGTGACCATTACCGGGGCCGGTTCTTCGCTCCAGGTGACCGGGGAGGACACGCTGGTTGTCGGAGCGGGCGGCACGGGACACTTGATTGTTTCTAACGGCGCCGATGCGAACTCGATGGACACCTTCATCGGCGGCTACCTGACGTTTGACTACAACGACACGACCGAGATGGACGATGTACAGTCTCACGCCGGCACTGGCGACGCGCTGGTGACCGGCGCGGGCTCGACCTCGCGAAACGACATCCTGGTCGTGGGCACTGGCGGAAGCGGCACTCTGGACGTCACCAGCGGCGGCCAGGTCGGCAACTACCTGGGCATCGTGGGCTTCGGCGCCGATGCGGCTGGCCGGGTCACGGTCAGCGGGCCGAACTCTGTCTGGGCCAACGCGGCCGGCGACACCAGCGAAGGCGACCCCTATAACGGCACACTGATCGTCGGTGGCTGGGGCAACGGCGACCTCATGGTCTCCAACGGCGCCCAGGTGAGCGCCGTCACCGCCTACATCGGCGGCTTCGATCTGGCGGAGTTGGGCGACGATGGGACGCCGACCAACTGGGGCCCGGACGTCCCTGCCGGCGCCGGCACGGTCACAGTGACCGGAACGGGTTCCGCCCTGGCTGCCACAGGCGGCAATTCGCTCTACGTCGGCTACTCCGGTAACGGGACCCTGAATGTTCTCAACGGTGGTTGGGTCGAGACCAACGCCGCCATCGTTGGCGCCCTGGCGGACAGCAACGGCCTGGTCGTTGTCGATGGCACTGGTTCGACCTTGTCGATCGCCGGGGCCGCCGCTGAACCCAATGCAGCCGCGCAAGGACAGGGCGAGGTCATCATCCGCAACGGCGGTCTGGTCCGGGTCAAGGACCCCAATGGCTTGCTGGTTGTCGGTGGCAGCGTCACAGTCGGGTCGGAGGGGCAGGGCACGATGACCGTGTCGAACAGTGCGGTTGTGAACTCGCAGCGCGGGGTGATCGGAGGTTACGATCCCGAATACGAGAACCTCGCGGACTACTTCGATCCGAACAACGTCCTGAAGACAGGCACCGGCACGGCGACTGTCACCGGCGCAGGCTCTACCTGGCAGACGAACAATATAATGGTGGGCTTCTCGGGTGATGGCACGCTCTCCGTCGCCAGTGGCGGTCAAGTGCTTTCCGAATCCGCGTTCATCGGTGTGGTGCCGGACGTGAATGGTGTCGTCCAGGTCAATGGCGACGGTTCAATTTGGACGAACCAGAACGGCCTCGTCGTGGGCGGCTGGGGCAATGGTGTGCTGACCATTTTGGATGGCGCTGAGGTCTCTGCCGCTGACATATACATCGGCGGCATGCCTTATAGCGCATTGGGCGAAGGTGAAGGCAGCTACGATCCTGAGTCTCTCCCCACGGGCGCCGGCACGGTGACCGTCGATGGGCTGGGCTCTGTCTTGCAGGTCACTGTGCCCGACAGTCTCTACGTAGGCTACTACGGCACCGGTATCCTGGACGTCAATGATGGTGGGCGCGTCGAAAGCGACACCGCCGGAATCGCTGCCATGCCCGGAAGCACCGGCGCCGTCACGGTCGAGGGCGAAGCCATTGTTGAAGAGGGCGAATTCGGTGCTCTCCAGATCGACGGCGGCACGTCTTCCATGTGGGACAATAGCGGCTCACTATTTGTCGGGGGGTACGGCGACGGCTCCCTGATGATCCGCGACGCTGGCGTCGTGGATGTCATGGGCACCGTTTATGTCGGAGGCTTCGATCCCAGCCAGTTCGGCATCGACACGGAGGCCGTCGGGTACGAACCCAATGGCACGGGGGCCGTGACGGTGTCCGACTCGATTCTGGGTGTCGGCGGTCCGCTGTACGTCGGCTATGGTGGAGAAGGCACGCTCACAATCGAGGCCGGCGCCCAGGTGACAACCACCAGTCCGGGCACGGCGTACATCGGCTACGGTGCCGACAGCACGGGCAGTGTCACCGTTACGGGCGAAGGCTCTCGCTGGACCGAATCCGGACCGATCTATGTGGGACTCTACGGCACAGGCACCTTGCTGATTGCCGACGGCGCAGAGGTAGACTCCTGGAAAGGCAAGATCGCCCGGCAGGAAGGCAGTGAAGGTACCGCGACGGTCACCGGTGCGGGCTCGCTGTGGGATATCGGCAACGACCTGTATGTCGGCGGCGGTTCCTCGTCCGCCGGCGGGACGGGAGTGCTGGCGGTGAATGACGGCGGGCTCGTCTGCGTCGGCGGGGAAGTCATCGTCTGGCCGACCGGCACGGTCACCGGCGACGGCACCGTCACCATCTTGCAGCCAACGACGCTTCACAACTACGGCACAATCTCTCCGGGCGACGATGGCATCGGAACCCTGACGGTCAACGGCAACGTGGTCTTCGAGCCCAACTCGGTCTACTATGTCGAGATTGCAGGCAGCAACAGCGACCGGCTCGAGGTCAACGGCGACGTGACGCTCAATGGCGGCACCGTCCAGGTCGCCTCCCGAGGGACCGTCATCGGCGAACAGCTCTACGAGATCATCGCCGCCGATGCGGTGACGGGTGAATTCAGTGGTCCGCCCGATACGGCGTTGCTGAGCTTCGCGGTCGATGCGAATCTGGGATATGACCCGAATTCGGTCTGGCTGCACATCTTCGCGACCAACTTCGACGATTCGAGCGTCGCTCGCACGTACAACCAGAGGCAGGTGGCGGGAGCCCTCCAGGAGATCGCCAACCAGGAACAAGACAACCCCATCACCACGGCTCTTCAGCAGGTGCCGGGGCAGAACGTGGACGACATTCGCCATGCCTACGACGAGCTGAGCGGTCAGACGCGACCGCCACTGGGCACACTGACGGCCGCCGGCACCTCGAAATTCCTGAGCACAGTCGCCAGCCGTATGCAGACCCTGCAAACGGGCCTGGTCGGGACGTTCACCGATTCCGGCCTGCTGGCGATGGCCGGCCCGGATACCACGATCGACGGCGGACGCACCTATGACACCGATCCGCAGGGACGGACGTTCACTGTCGGAAAAGGCTCCGCCGTTCTGGGTGACGTGCCCTGGGGCCTCTGGGGCCGGGGCTACGGCATCTATGGGGACCGCGAAACCAGCTTCGAGGTGCCGGGCTACACCTACAGCGTTGTGGGCGGAACCGCAGGTCTGGATTACCAGTTCACCGACACGCTCCTCGGTGGTCTCGTGGTTGGCATAGCCGATGGGCACGTGAACTTCGCCGAATCGCAGGACAACACCGAGTTCGACGCCCGGTACGTCGGGTTCTATGGCAGCGCGATGTGGGACAAGTGGTACCTGGATGGGGCCGGCACAATCGCCCGACTCGAGTATGACACGGAACGATTCGTGAGCCTGTTGGGTGAGCGGCTGTCCGGCAGCTTCAACGGCTACGAGCTGGCCGCCTATGCCGAAGTTGGGCAGAAGTGGCAGATGACCCCCGATCTCCTCTTGCAGCCCCTGATCTCCGTACAATACTCGTGGCTGACGCTCTCGGATTACACGGAGACCGGCGGGACCAGCGCCCTGTCATTCGACGAGCAGACGCATGAGTCGGTGAAGGGCTCGCTCGGCGCCCGGCTGACAAAGTCGCTGATCGAGACGGCGGGCGATTTCCAGGCCAGGGTCCAGTTACGCGGCCGGTGGGTCCATGAGTTTGGGGATGATCGTGCCAGCGTGGATACGTCGTTCGCCAGCAATCCGGCGACGGTGTTCAACGTTCGCGACGACAAGACCGATCGTGACAGTGCGGTCCTGGGCATCGGCCTGCACAGCGATCTGAGCAAGCACACCCGGTTCTACGTGGACTACGATACGCGTCTCAACAGCGATGAGACGATCCACGTCGTCAGCGGCTCGCTCCAGTATCGCTGGTAACAGAACATCCACGCCATTCGGATTTCCACAGCACACCTCCGGGGCCGGTCAGAAGCCGGCCCCCGGTCATTTCATGTTGCTGCCTTCTCAGCGTACATAGAACTTGATCTCGGCAATTTTCTGGTCCCCCGGGGGCAACGAACTGATGTCAACGTTCAAGCCCGAAAGAGTGAAGGAGACCATGTTCTCGCCGGGAGAGAGTGTGCCACTTGGCGGGGTCGCAGTCCAGGTGCCGCCGACTGCCGTGATGCCGGCAACTTCCAGCTTATATTCCGTCTGGCCCTGCGGGACGAATGGGAAACTCATAGTGTAGGTGACCGTAACAGGGGAACCGGGCGGGGGGCTCGGAATGGTCATGTGAACCGGAAAGGTTGTGATCAACACCCAAGTCGGCCCGGTGTCCGGTCCCTTCGAGACGGTCAGGTTCACGGCGGAGCCGACGGCGACGGTAGCACCGCCGAGCGGGTTCTGGCTGATCACTCGTCCGGCGGCCACCGCGCTGCTGTACGCCTGGCTGATTGTGCCTACGACCAGTCCGGCACTCGTGATCGCCGACTGCGCCCAACTCTGTGTCTGACTGACCACGTTGGGAACGACAACAGACGCTGGTGGAAGCCCACTCTGCCCCGAGTATGTCGCGACGAGGGTCAGGCCGGCGTAGGCATGGTAGCCGCGAAGCATCACATACCAGGTGCCTGGAGCGGGATTGTTGATCTCCACCGTCTCCTCGCTTCCAGCCCGGTAGGGGCGATAGTCGTAGTCCGTCGTTGTCGGTTTGGCGCCCTTCTTCACGTAGAGATCGGCGTCTCCCGTGCCTCCAGAAATCTCAATCTTCAGGGACCCCTGCGCGGCGGGCACTTCGATCTTGTAGAAACTCTCACTCCCGGCCGCGCCCGCGAGGTTGGACAGGGGCACGCCGCTCTGTAGAGTCGTTGTCGTGTCGGACCCGGTGGAATATGTCGCCACCAGCGTCAGGCCCGAGTATGCTTCGGGCCCGCGAATCATGACGTACCAGGTCTCTGCGCTGGGATTGGCAATCTCCACCTTCTCGGCGTTCCCGGCCACGTGGGGGCAATAGTCATAGCTCGACGTTGTGGGTTTGGCGCCTTTCTTCACGTAGAGGTCAGCGTCTCCCGTGCCTCCGTAGATCTCGATCTTGAGGAGCGTTTGTCCGGCGGGGACTTCGATCTTGTAGAACTTCTCATTGCTGGCAGCGCCCGCGAGGTTGACCACAGGCACGCCGCTCGTCAGGGGTATGATAGGCGGAACCACGCCCTGCGACGAATATGTCGCCACCAGTGTCAGGGCGGAGAATGTGCGGACACCCTGGACCATGATGAACCACATGCCCGCGGTGGGGTTGGGAATCGTGACGGTTTCCTCGTTGCCCGGCACGTAGGGTCGGTGGTCATAGTCCGACTCGGTGGGCACGGCGCCGTATTTCACGTAGAGATCGGCGTCGCCCGTCCCACCCGAGATTTGGACCACCAGTTGCGTCGCGTTGGCCGGGACGTCGATCTGGAAGAATTGCTCGCTGCCGGGCGCGCCGGACACGGGCGTCGTGGGCACTGAGCTTTCGAGCGTCACGATGGTCACGCCCGGCCCGGCGGGCGACTTGCTCGCCTCGCCGGTCCCGCCGTAGGCGCCCAGGTTGATCCGTCCGCCGTTGGGGTTTGGCTCGAATCGCCAGTCGTCTTCGGGGTCGCCCCCATCGACGCACGTGCTCGTGCAGGCGTCGTCGGTCCACGCTCCCGCGTGGTACCGTCCGAACTCCGACAGCAGGTGATAGTCGCCGTGTGTCCAGACGGCGCCGCCTGTGTCCGGTTCCACGGGGACAGTCGCGTCCTGCGAATCCACCCAGCGTCCCGGCTCGGCGAAGTTGGGGTCGGCATTCATGTTGGTGCCCGCCGATGCGCCGCCCTGGATGTTGCAGTACTGAAGGGCAGGAGCAGTGCCGGAGAGGACGTGGATCTGGTCCGGCGTATTGCCCCAGACGATGCAGTTGGTAAGCGTCAGGGTGCTCTGCTCGCTGGAGATGGCGCCGCCCAAGTCGTCGCTGTAGTTGTCCACAATCGTGCAGTTCTGGAAGATGGCGCTACTGCGGTAGGCATCCACGGCCCCTCCGCCGTAGCGAGTGGTCCGGTTGCCGGCGATGACGCAGTTGGCGATGGTCGGGCTGCTTCGGTCGCAGAGAATGGCACCCCCGGAGCGGGCAGCGCCGCCGAGGATGGTGAAGCCGCGCAGGGTGCAGGTTGGCCCTTCCCCACTGTCGAAGACGACCACCGGTCCCATGCCGTCGCCGTCCAGGATGGTGTTGTCGATGGCGCCGAGGGCCTCTGGACTGCCTGGATTAGCGCCGGCTAAGCTGGTTGAGGGTGATGGCCTTGCCTGACAGATCGATGGAGCCGGTATAGACGCCCGGCAGGACGATTACCGTCTGGCCGTTCGAGGCGGCGTCGATGGCCTGCTGGATGGAGTCGTATGGATGCTGTTCGCTGCCGTCTTCCGCCGGGTCGCTCACGCTCGGATTGTCCGGCCCGGGGTCGCCTGGCGCATCGTCATCGACGTAGAGGACCCCGCCGCCGGCGCCGGGCTGGATGGTGAGCGTGACGGTCCGCGTGGTGGTCCCGGCCCCATTGGTCTTGTTCGTGAAGGTGATGGTGTCGCTGTACGTGCCCTGGGCAAGGCTGTTGGCGGCGGCGTTGATCGCCACCGCGACCGAAACGCTGGCCCCGGTGGCCAGGGTCCCGTTGGCCGGGTTGACCGTCACCCAGTCCTGGGTCGTGGTCGCCTGCCAGTCCAGCGAGGCGGTTCCGGTGTTTGTGAGGGTGTACGGCGTCTGGGAAGGCGTGAACGGCCCACCCGGCGGGCCGGAATACGCAGCGGCGTCCGGCGGGGTGACGGTCAGGGACCCACCGGCGACCGGGCCGGTGCTGCCCTGGACCGTCAGGCGATAGCCTTCCTTGTAGGCGGTGTTGTTGCTCTCATCAGTCTCCTGCACCTGGTTGTCCGCGTCGATGATCCAGCCGATGTAGTAGGTCCCGTTGGGCACCGTGGCCGGAAAGGCCACGCTCCAGGGAAGACCCGATGCACCGCCCGCCTCGATGGAGCTGTAGTCCTGTCGGCCGAGGAGACAGTCGCTCGTCGTGATGCTCGTATCCGCCGAGGCATAGTAATCGACGTGAAACGCCCTGCAACGGTACCCGCCGCGATTGAGTATCTGCGTCTCGATCTCGAACGGCTGGCCCGGCGCGATCGTTGTCGGTGCAAAGCGCCGCGTTGCCTCGCCCCCGTCCACAAGGTCGGGCCAAATCGTTGGCCGCTCATCATATAAGAGGGCTATGCCTGGATTGTTGCTTATTATGAGCGGTATGTAGTACACGTATGCCGCCTCGTCCAGTGGATTCAACAGGATGTCCAGAACATGAAGGTTCTTCAGTCCACTCAGTGCGCTGACGTCGGTGATGCGGTTAGCTTCAAGGACCAGAGTGTGGAGCTCAGTTAGTCCCGCCAGGGGGCTGATGTCGCTGATCGTGCCCAGCA
Source organism: Sedimentisphaerales bacterium (assembly GCA_016928975.1). The sequence continues at coordinate 110,960 of JAFGJR010000147.1, forward strand.
CGGCATATAGGATTTCGAGGTTCGTGGCGTACTGGAGGCCCGTCAGACTGCCGATGCCCCCCACTTCAAGCTTCGTTAGCGACAGCATTTGGGTGGGCGTCGGGTTTGTGACGCCCAGCCTTACCTCGACAGCGTGCTTCAGATCGGGATCTGTGAAATAGACCGGGTCTTCAGCCCGCAAGGGTTGGGTGGCGGTGGCCAGCAGGACCGCCACGAGCATCATCGTCCGCTTCATGGTTTTCTCCTCTTCCGTTTCCTTATATGTTCTGAGGGTTCGTGGGCCGGGGCCTGCCCGAAGATGGTCGGACCCGCGTGCATCGAAGCCGATAGGCCTGCGCGATGCGCCCCACGATTGCAATTGTAATAGGTGGTCGCCCGGAAGTCAAGATTGGCGGTCGGACAGGATGTCCATGAGCCGGTCGATCCTGTCGGTCCGGACTCTTGGGGCGGCACTGGGGAGCGGTACGTCTGAAACCTGCCTGTGCAGGCCGCGATGGCGCAGGAGTTGGATGGTCAGCATGCCGAGCTGATTGGGGGCGATGAAGTCTTTTGCCTCGTTGTCGGCGACATAGGCCATCTGCCCCGGCGAGGCGTGGAGGATTTCGATCAATCTCTCAAAGCCGCGAGGGGACGGCTTCCAGAACTGGCGGCCCAGCTCCTCCGTGTACACGATGGCCGCGAAGTAGGGTTCGATGCCCAGCGCCTGGACCTTGAGTCGTTGCGTGGGCAGGTAGCCGTCGGTCAGGAGTGCGAGCGTGTATCTGCCTTTCAGCGCATCGAGCATGGCCAGGCTGTCGGCGGGCAGCGTGAGCGTGGGCGTGTGCGTGCGGTAAACCTCGACCAGTCTGCCAATGACGTTCCGATCATGGGGGACGCCAAGCCGGTCCAGGGCAATGTTGAAGGTCGTGGTATGGTTGCCGGCGATGAAGCAGTCCCAGAGCGTTGCGAAGACATGCTCCGGCGAGTGCCTGTCCGATAACGTGGCGATGAGCTGAGCCGCCGCCCGGAATCCGCTACGGCAGAAGTCGATCTCGTCATACAGTGTGTCGTCGAGATCGAAAACCACGGTGGTTATCATTTACGATTCACCAGTTGCGATTTATGATTGTCCTTTGGTCGTGCTCCCAATCGTAAATCAGAAGTCGTGAGTGGTAAACTGAAAATGGATTTGTTGCGAATCCTTCGCCCGGTCCACTGGATCAAGAATGTCTTCGTGTTCGCCGCGTTGATCTTCGGCCGGCGGCTCTTCGGGCCCGCGGAGGAGACCCTCTGGGCCTTCGTCCATGCAGCCGGAGCGTTCGTCTGCTTCTCGCTCGCGTCTTCGGCGATGTACATCTTCAACGACATTGAAGACCGCAAGACCGACAGTATTCATCCGGAGCGCCGCGACCGGCCCATCGCCGGCGGTCGCATGACTGTCCGGACGGCTTCCCTCGTCGCCGCGGTCTGTGGCGTGCTCGCTCTGGCGGGCAGTCTGCCGGTTTCGCCTTCGCTGACATTGATCGTGCTGGCCTACATGGTCCTGATGGTGTTCTACTCCCTGGGTTTGAAGCACGTCATGATCCTGGACTGCGCGATCATCGCGGCCGGCTTCTGCCTGCGGGCGGTGGCGGGCGCGGTGGCGATCGACGTATTCATCTCGCCTTGGCTGGTGATTTGCACGTTTGCTTTGACGCTGTTCATGGCCTTCAGCAAGCGCCGCGGCGAGATCGCTCTGCTCCAGGCCAACAGCGAGGCCTTCCGTAAGACGCTGGGCGAGTACACGCCCGAGCTGCTCGCGCACATGCTGGACGTCAGCAGCGTCCTGGCGGTCGCGTGTTTTCTCCTGTACACGATGGATTTTCGAACCCGGGAGCTGTTCGGCACGAATGATCTTGTATATACGACGCCGCTGGTACTGTATTGTATTTTCCGGTTCAGCGCGTTGACCCAGAAGGGCGTCTATTCGGACCCGGTGAAGCTGATTCTTCGGGATCGTCCGTTTGAGATCGGCTTTGTGCTCTGGGTCGTCTTGTGCATCGCGATCATCTATGGCAAGGGGCTTACGGCGTTCTGAGACATGGCAAAAGAGAGATTACAGAAGGTGATGGCATCGGCGGGAGTGGCCTCGCGCAGGCAATGCGAGGAGCTGATCCTGCAAGGCATGGTCGGCGTCAACGGCCGCATTGTCGATACACTGCCAGCCTTTGTGGATCCCCAGACGGACGTCATCACGGTGGGCGGCCAGCGGCTTCAGCAACGCAAGCTCGTGTACTTTCTGCTGAACAAACCCAAGGGCGTGATCTGCACGAGCGACGATCCGCAGGGCCGGCCGAAAGCGACGGATCTTGTGCCGCCTGTGGAGCGGGTCTTCTGCGTCGGGCGGCTCGACGCCGATACGACCGGGTTGATCCTGCTGACGAACGACGCCGAGCTGACGGATATACTGACCCATCCCAGGTACAAAGTCCCCAAGACCTACGTGGCGAGGGTGGCCGGACGCGTCGAGCGGGAGGTCGTGGCGAAGCTGAGAAAAGGTGTCTGGCTGGCAGAGGGCAGGACAACGGAGGCGGATGTGAAGGTCTTGAAGAGCGGCCGCAATGAGTCGCTTGTCGAGGTCACGATCAGGCAAGGTCTGAACCGGCAGGTTCGGCGGATGCTCGCCAAAGTCGGATTGCCGGTGCAAGCCCTCAAAAGAACTCGCATTGGTCCTCTGAAACTGGAGGGCCTGGGCGTGGGCAAGTTCCGGCCGTTGACGAAGGGGGAAGTAGCTGCGCTCAGACGGGCCGCGGCGAAGACGGGAGGCGCTCGTGACACGGCTCGTACACCGCATGCCCGCGGCCAGACAGGGCACAGGTGATGGAAGGACACTTCGGTCCGGCGTCCTCTTGGCACACATGGTCTGGCACGCGGGGCACAAGACCTGTGTCGGGGCAGGGCGAGCGAGAATGAGGCAAATTCCCCTATCTCGGACCGCGCTTTCGCTCGGAACAAGCCCCTGTTCTGGATGGGGTTTGTGGCCACATGGCGTCCGATAATATTGTCTTGGCCTCGGGATGTGGCCCCGGGCATGCCCAGAAACGAGTTGTCGCCCCGGAAAAGGGGGGTGCCGATGCCGCCAGGAGCGTCTGCTTGGACCTTCTCACGTCAGACTGTGGGACGATGGAAAGCTCGGTAATTTCACGTCGGCAGGGTGGTGAAGTAGTTGCATTGAGCCGATGGTAATGGTATAAGGAAGAGACGTGTGTCACAATTTGGCAGAAGGCAGGCAGGAGCCGCAGCGTTGACGAGAGTCCAGAAACGAGCCGAAAATGGCTTGAGCATTACGACGTTGAGCCGAGATTCCGTTCAGGAATACTTCATCACGTTGACACCTGAGGGTGATGAATCTCCCGAATCGCTGTTTGGACGGCTGGGGGATGCCGTACGTGGGCTTCGCGGCGACGTGATCTCCGTGGAGTCTCTCGGAATGTCCGCCGCTGATAGGAAGAGTCTGGATTCGCTGGCGCGGGCGCTCGGCGGCCCGGATGCGCCGGTGGGATGGGTGGAGAACACGCGAACGGACAATCTCTGCGGCGTTCACTTGTGGGCTATCTCCGGGGCCAAAACTGTCCCGGTGCACCTTGGCGGCCGGCGGATAGGAACCGTCTTTGAGGACCGATCTGCCCGCTATCTGCGCCTGGTGGGCCTGCTACCGAGTGACCCGGCCTGCCCCCAGCCTCAGCAGGCCGAGACGATTCTCGAGCAGATGGAGGCGGCCCTGGCGGATCAACATCTGACCTTCGCCAATGTGTTGCGGACGTGGTTCTACAACAATGATATCCTCGCCTGGTACCGCGAATTCAATGGCGTTCGCAATGCCTTTTTCCGGGAGCGAGGCGTCTTCAACGCCATGATGCCGGCCAGCACGGGCGTGGCGGGACGCAACGCGATCGAGGCCGCTCTCATCTCCGGCCTGATCGCCGTCGAGGCCAAGGATCCGGCGGTGAAGGCCTTCGCGGTGCCTTCGCCTTTGCAGTCGTCTGCCGCCGATTACGGCAGCAGCTTCAGCCGGGCGGTGGAACTCGATCTGCCGGATCACCGGCGGCTTTACGTCTCCGGGACGGCCAGCATCGACCGTTCCGGCAAGACCGTCTTCATCGGAGACTGTCGCGCCCAGGTCAAGCAGACGATGGAGGTTGTGCAGGCCATTCTGCGGTCCCGGGGCATGGACTGGACGGATGTCACGCGCGCCCTGGCATACTTCAAGAGGGCTCCCGATGCGTTCCTCTTCGATGCGTACCGCAAGGAAGCCGGGCTGCCTTCGTTCCCGGCGATCGTGGTCGAGAACGACATCTGCCGGGACGAGCTCCTGTACGAGATTGAGGTGGACGCGATAAAGACGAAGTGACGGCCGAAGGGATGCGGCTGGACGCTCGTTCATGCCACGCCGGCTTTCCCGTACGGCCGGGCACGTCAGGGGTCCGATCCATGTCATCAAAACGACGCAGACGACCTCCTCGACCCGCGGCAGGCACAAAACCGCAGGACAGACCGAGGAATCGCGGGCCTGTCCGCGGCGTGCGGTTGTGGTTGTTTCGCCTCCTCGCGGTTGTCGGCCTGCCGCTCGCCGTCCTGTGCTTGCTGGAACTGGCTCTCCGCGTCGTGGGATACGGATATTCGCCAAGGGTGACGGTGCCATGCAAGGTCAACGGCGTGGCGCATCGCGGCGACAACCTCTATTTCAGCCGGCGGTTCTTCCCGACCATGCTGGCCCGCGAGTTCGAGCCCTTCGTGTTCCCGACCCGAAAAGCGCCGGGGACGTACCGGATCTTCGTGTTGGGTGCGTCCGCCGCCCAGGGGGTGCCGAATCATGCGTTTCGATTCGGGCGAATCCTGGAGGCCATGCTCCAGGAACGGTTTGCGGATGCGCACTTTGAGGTCGTCACGGCGGCGATGGCCGCGATCAATTCCCATGTGGTCGTGGAGGTGGCCAGAGAGTGTGCTCGATACGAGCCTGACTTGTTTGTCGTCTATCTGGGCAACAACGAGGTCGTCGGACCCTACGGCCCGGGAACCGTGCTGACGCCGGCGCTGTCCAATCTGCATCTGATCCGGATGGGTATCGCCGCTCGAAGGACCCGGATCGGACAATTGGTCTCCAGTCTGGCACAGATGCGTGGGCTGCCCGGCGGCGGGCCCAAGTACTGGCAGGGCATGGAGATGTTCGTCGGCCAGCAGGTGCGAGCGGACGATCCCCGCCTGAACGTGGTCTATAAGCATTTCCGACGGAATCTGGAGGACATCTGCCATGCCGCCTCCGGCGCAGGGGCACAGACGGTCCTCTGCACGGTGGGGACGAATCTACGGGACTGCCCGCCGTTTGCATCGTCGCACAAGCCGGAGCTGACCACAGAGCAGCAGAGCCGTTGGGATCAGCTCTATCAGCAGGGTGTGCAGTACGAAGCCGAGGGGGAATATGCCCGGGCGATCCAGTCGTACCTCGATGCCGCCGGGCTCGACGACTCGTATGCTGAGCTGCAATTTCGCCTGGGACACTGCCACTGGCAGCTCGGCGAGTATGAGAAAGCGGCAGAGGACTTCACGCGGGCCCGGGACATCGATGTGCTGCGTTTTCGCGCCGATACGCGGGTCAATGAAGTCGTCCACGCTGTAGCAGCTCAGCGTCGTGAGCAGGGCGTTCACCTTGCCGACGTGGCCGGGGCGCTTGCGGCCGAAAGCCCGCATGGCTTGCCCGGCGAGGAGCTCTTCCACGAGCACGTGCACATGACCTTCGAGGGCAACTATGTCGTGGCCAGGACCGTGTTCGATCGGGTGGAGCTGATGTTGAGCGAACGGCTCAAGGCGACACGGCAGGGGGAATCGCCCACATTGCAGCGGTGTGCTGCCCGGCTGATGTACACGGACTGGAGCCGCCATCAGTCTCTGGACATCGTCGTGACCATGTTTCTGGCCAAGCCGCCGTTTACAGGGCAGCTCTACCATGAAGAGCATGTCGCTGTTCTTGAGCAAAAGGTGAAGGAGCTGAAGAAGCGGCTTTCGCCCGATGCACTGCGGGCAATCGCGGAGCAATATCGTGCGGCCATCGCCCAGGCGCCCAATGACTGGCGACTGCACTGGGACTACGGAAAGCTCCTGGCGGAGGACTTGAAGCAGTATGATGCGGCGCTGGCGGAGTACCAGACGGTCGTACAACTGCTGCCGCACTCCTATACGGGCTACAACTCCCTGGGTGCCGTGCTGAGGGCAAAGGGGGATTTACGTGCGGCGATGACTGAATACGGGAAAGTGCTGCGCATGAAGCCGACGGCCGGCGACGCTCACTACCATCTCGGATGGTGTTTCCAGCAACAAGGCAGAAGTGACGACGCCTGTAGCCACTACCGCCAGGCGATTCGCTTCACGCCGGATTGCGTACCGGCTTATCTCGGCCTGGGCGAGCTGCTGTTCAAGGGCGGTAAGCTGAAGGAGGCTCTCGATGTCTGCCGGGCGGGCGTCGCTATTGTCCCGAAGAACCCGCTGCTGCATTCCAACATTGGCGTAGCCCTGATCAAGATGGGCCAGCGCCAGGAGGGAGCCCAGGAAATCCGCACCGCCCTGCAACTGGATCCCAACTCCCCACAGATCCGCAGAGTGGCCGAGACGCTGCTCGGACCGCAGGCGATCCACTGACCGGCGTCAGAATAGGGGATAAATGAACACGGCGGCGCCGGAACCTCCCAGGAGCACGAGCACACAGAGCAGCAACAGAACGATGATGATCGGTAGTAGCCACCACTTCTTGTTATGCTTGAGGAAGTACCAGAATTCCGCAATCAGCGATGGTCGCTTCGCCTGCGCGAGCTCGCCGAACTGGGCTGATTTCTTGTTCTGACGGTTCGATGACATCCTGGAGTCCTATCTTACGTCTGGTGAAAGTACCTGTCAAGATTGGCCGCCGGCTTGCGGGGTATCCAGTAGCTGTCGGCGGTGCGATCCAGCCTGCGATGCAGCGCATCCCTGCCAATCAGACGAAACACCAGTGCCAGTGGCGTCAGCAGGAGAAAGTAGAACGCGGCCAGCAGGACGAAGCTTACGACGAACCCGATGGGCAGCCCCACGGCGCTCAGGATGACGTAGACGATTCTCGCCGCGCGAGGCGAGATCAGGCTGGTCAGCAGAATCGCTGCGCCGGCCGCCACGGCCGCGATCGCCCAGACGATCGCCAGCCCCCAGATCAGCACGAAGACGCCTGCCAGGACCAGCGACGCCGCCAGGGCGCTGAATCCGAAGACACGCAATTGTTGCTTGCCGGGGTTCCAGTTTATCTCAATCAGTGACATTGCAGCTCTACCCCTTGTCAATCCGGTTGGAACCGGGCCTTGTACTCGTCGATCTCATGCTGTCTTGCCTGCGGCTGCTCCCGTTTGTAGAGGATCTGGTTCTCCAGCACGAGCACATCCATGTTCGTCGCCAGGAAGCACCGATAGGCATCCTCCGGCGAGCAGACGATCGGCTCGCCGCGGATATTGAAGCTCGTGTTGATGATCACAGGACAGCCAGTTTTCTGTTTGAATGCCGACATCAGTCTGTGCAACCTGGGGTGCCGCTCGGCGTCCACCGTCTGAACCCGGGCGGAGTAGTCCACGTGGGTGATGGCCGGGACAACGCTTCGTTTGACCTTCAGCTTGTCCAGCCCCTTTGCCGCCGAAGGCAGGGAATCCGTGCGTTTGTCCTCCCGGATCGGGGCGACGAGCAACATGTAGGGGCTGTCCTCCTGGGGGCGCATCTGGAAGTACTCCGCCACGTCGTCCCGCAGCACGCAGGGGGCGAAGGGCCGGAACGACTCGCGGAACTTGATCTTGAGATTCATCACCGACTGCATTTCCTGGCTTCGGGCATCCCCAATGATACTGCGGCTGCCAAGCGCTCGCGGCCCGAACTCCATCCGCCCCTGGAACCAGCCGATGACTTTCCCCTCGTCGATCAGATCGGCCACCTTCGCGATCAGCGCCGGCTCGTCCGCGTAGGCATGGTATTTGGCGTTGCGAGCGTCGAGGAATTGGCGGATCTGCTCGTCATTGTATGCCGGGCCGAGTAATGACGCTCGCTGCTTGTCGCGTCCCTCGACTTGCCTGGGGTTGCCCAGGAGCTGATGCCAGACGAACAGGGCGGCCCCCAGCGCCCCGCCCGCGTCGCCGGCCGCCGGCTGAATCCACAGGTTCTCGAACGGCGTCTCGCGCAGGATCCGGCCGTTGGCGACGCAGTTCAAAGCCACGCCGCCGGCCAGGGCGAGATTCTTCATGCCGGTCTGTTGGTGAACATGGCGAGTTGCTCGCAGCATGGCCTCCTCCGTGACGGCCTGGATGGAAGCGGCGACATCCATCTCCCTCTGCGTCAGAGGGCTCTCCGGCCTGCGAGGCGGACCGCCAAAGAGCTGCTCGAACCGGCGATTGGTCATCACCATCGTGTGGCAGTACCCGAAGCAGGACATGTTCAGCCGCAGCGAACCGTCCGGCTTGAGGTCGATCAGCTCGTCCATGATCAGGTCGTAGTATTTCGGCTCGCCGTAGGGGGCCAACCCCATCAGTTTGTACTCGCCCGAATTGACCTTGAACCCTGTGAAGTACGTGAACGCGGAGTAGAGAAGGCCAAGCGAATGGGGGAAGTCCAGCTCGTGACTCAACTGCACCTGATTGCCGCGACCGATACCGAAACTGGCCGTGGCCCATTCGCCCACGCCGTCCATAGTCAAGATAGCCGCCTCTTCGAAGGGCGAGGGGAAGAACGCACTGGCGGCATGGGATTCGTGATGCTCGGCGAAAACGTATCGGCCCTTGTAGCGGTGGTCCAGGGCTTCATCCATTTCGCGGGGCAGGTGCAGTTTCTGCTTGAGCCACACCGGCATGCCCGCCAGAAACTGGCCGAAGCCGCGTGGGGCATAGGCCAGGTAGGTTTCGATCAACCGCTCGAACTTGAGCAGCGGTTTCTCATAGAACACCACGTGGTCGAGCTTCTCCGGGGTGATTCCTGCGGCGTGGAGGCAATAGTCGACGGCGTGCAACGGGAACCGGCTGTCATGTTTGATGCGGCTGAACCGCTCCTCCTGAGCGGCCGCGACGATCTCGCCGTCACGCACGAGCGCCGCGGCGCTGTCATGGTAGAAGGCCGAGATTCCCAGGATGTTCATATGGTCTCCTGACGCTGTACATCTGCCGGCCGACTTAAGCCGCAGGCGCTGGCCTCAACGGCAGTAGTCTGGCCACACACCGGGCAAGTTCTTCTGCCCGATAGAATGGCGGATCGGCCCCAAGAATGCAAGCCCATAGGCGTTTCCCGGATGTCCCATAAGGGGTGGTTGGAGCTTCCGCATTGCCTCCCCACAGAGGTCTGTCAGGCAGTGTATGACCTGCCCTGCCAGGGGCAGCGCCGTGATCGCCGAACAACGGGCCACTGATACAGCGATGCTGTTCGACGTCGTATCCACGATCCCCGGAGACATTAGTCCATCAGTGCCTGCCCGCCCAGGTGAGTCGCTGGATTTCTCTTATCAGCGCAGCATTTATCCTTTTCTTCTTGCCTGTTGGCTTGTTTCCCAGTATCGTGCGAACTGTAAGTAGCGAAGGCGAGGACGGGTGCTCAGACGCGAAGAAAACGAGGCCTTGAGCTTGACAGCGTGTGATTTCGTGCCGCTCGACGCGGGGTCTCTTACATCAAGAAATGGAGGTGACTATGGACTTCAGAGTCTGGCGCAATGCCTTAGCGTGTATGTTGGGGGGACTCATCGTGTCGGGGTGTGGTGGTGGTCGTGGGAAACCACCGAGTTTTCGCGAGGTTCAGAGACTGGAGCCCGTGGTATCCGAGAAGGCCGGGTACACAGTTGAGCCGCGAACCGTCCGTGCGTGGATTGAAGACATAGAGCGGGAGGCGATGGGCGCGTCCAACATAGTCAAGCTTGGCAACAACCAGTCGATTGGAGGAATCGCAATATCCCCCGATGGCAGCACGCTCGTGTTCTCGGTGATCGAGACCGTCAGGGATGAGCTGGGCAATGCCAAGCAGGTGGCGAGCATCCGGTCGATCAAAACTGAAGGCGGTGGGATCACCCAGGTCACGAGCGGCCAATGGCTTGACGCTTTTCCAACATTCAGTTCTGATGACTACGTGTACTTCTGCTCTAACAGGCTCCGCCAGCATAGCCCTGACATCTTTCGGATCTCCAGCAAACAGATGGGTGCCGTGGCGGTCATCCGTCAGACTCCAGAGGGGAGCAACTACCAACCCTCTGTCTCAGCCGGAGGCGTGATTGCGTTCACGTACAGGCCGGGCTATCCTGGTGGCTCCAACCAGGTGTGGACTCTGGGAGGCGAAAGTCAGTATCCCACCCAGTTGCGAGAGGGAAGCATGCCGACCATCTCTCCAGATGGAGAACAAATTGTCTATATTGGCCCTGACGGACAACTGTGGAAGGTTCCGATCCACGGACAGAATCCTGTCCTCCTCACGAGTAGTGCAATTCAGATACGCGGCAAGAAGCATCCCGCATGGAGCCCGGATGGAGAATGTATTCTGTTTGCCTCCGACGAGGGCAAGGACAGCAAGAACCAGCCCAACTATGATATCTGGATGATGCGCGAAGACGGCACGGGCATGCGACAGCTTACAACGAATGGCTCCGTCGATGACTACCCCGTGGTCTCTCCGGACGGCAGGTACGTGTACTTCGTCTCGAATAGAGGATTCATGGAAGGGATTTGGCGGATTCCATTCCCGCAGGCCGACGCAGAACAACCATAGGTGCCGCGGACCGCTCACTGGTATTCCGTTGGGTACGGGACTCCGAACACTGATCACGTGTCTGGTGGCGGAGTTGTCTGGTGATTCCGCGCAGCGTTTCGATCAGGCACAATGTTGTTTGCGACAATGACTTGTCACAGAATGATCGTGTGGAAGACAGGCCCTGCGAGGTAGCCTGCTCCGACAAAACACAGTGGACAAGCGTTGCATCGACAAGCTGGCGTTTGACGCGGCCCCCCGCCCTTGGGAAGGTACCCTGATTTTTCCTCTTGGTGGGCCAGGTGATTGTTGCAAAATGCTGCCGGCGAGGTAAAATACATGTTTCGCGCCCGCCGGCCGGCGGTTGCGCGACAGACGATAATTCGTTGCAGATGGAATGCAGGAGCAGTTTATGTCGAGAGAGTGCTATTTCACAGGCAAGAAGACGGTTTTCGGGAGGAGCATCTCCCGCCGTGGTAAGGCCAAGCGGCTGGGCGGCGTCGGCAAGAAGGTCACTGGCATCAGCCACAGGCAGTTCAAGCCGAACATTCAGAAGGTCCGCGCCGTTGTGGACGGCAAGGTGGTCCGCGTGCGCGTCTCCGCCAAGGCCATTCGCATGGGGCTGATCCAGAAGCCGCTCAAGCGCAGCTACAAGGCAGCCCCGGGGCAGGCCGGCTGACCGGCGGACGGGGCTTCACCGATTGCCTTTCTCAGCGGGGCGGTCTTGACGCCTCGCTTTTTCTTTGCATCAGGCCATATATGGATCAGAAGATCGATGCTCAGCAGGTTCGCAAGGTAGCCAGGCTGGCTCGTCTGGAGCTGACCGATGCGGAAATCGAGGAGTTCACCGGCCAGCTCGGAGCCATCCTTCAGTATGTGGAGAAGATGAATGAGCTGGACACGCGGGACGTTGAGCCTTTGGCCCACTGCCTGCCCATCAGCAACGTCCTTCGCGCCGATGAAATCCGTGAATCGCTGGGGACTGAGAGGACACTGGCTAACGCCCCGCAACGGGATGACTCCTTCTTCAAGGTTCCAAAGATCCTCGATGACAGTTCCGCGTAGATCTCGTAGGGGAGACGAAGTATATGAGAGTCGCTCATTCAATGTATCTGACGCCGGTTGTTTTCTTGAGCATTGGGGCCCTGTCGGGATGGAGCATGGGAGCTGAACGAACGGCCGAGAGTGGGCGGCAGAGCGAACAGACGTTCCAGAAAGAAGTAACCAGGACGGTGAGTCTGCGATACCTGCTGTATCTGCCCACTCGTTACGGCGAGAACAGGGAACAGAAGTGGCCGTTGATCCTGTTTTTGCACGGGGCGGGCGAGCGGGGGAACGATCTCGAATTGGTGAAGAAGCACGGCCCACCGAAGCTGATCGGGCAAGGCACGGCGTTCCCGTTTGTCATCGTGTCGCCACAGTGTCCGGCGGACCTGTGGTGGACGGAGATGCTCGACGGGCTTGTCTCGCTGCTTGACGAAGTCCAGTCCAGGTATGCGGTGGACCCGGATCGCGTCTACCTGACGGGCTTGAGCATGGGTGGGTTCGGCACGTGGGCGCTGGGCTGTCGCCACCCGGAGCGGTTCGCCGCGATCGCACCGATCTGCGGCGGCGGCGAGTGGTTCCTGGCCAACAGGCTCAAGACCGTGCCAGTCTGGGCCTTTCACGGAGCCAAGGACCAGGTCGTCGCGCCAAGGGAATCGACCGAGATGGTGGACGCTCTGAAACGGGCGGGCGCTGACGTGCAACTGACGGTCTACCCGGAGGCGCAGCACGATTCGTGGACCCAGACGTACAACAATCCGAAGCTCTATGAGTGGTTCCTCGGCCACCGCAGGAATACAGGGAGCAGGTAGTCCGGATTTATGCCCGTGGATGAGCTGACAGCGATTGAACTGCGGGACGGCATCGCCGCCGGACAGATCAGCAGTGTCGAGGCGACGCAGGGGGTGCTGGAGCGAATCCGTCATATCGACTCAACGGTCGGCGCCTACTTGGCTGTGTTCGATGATCGGGCCTTGCAGGCGGCGAAGGACGTGGATCGACGGGTTGCTGCGCGCGAACCGGTCGGGCCATTGGCCGGCGTGCCACTGGCCATCAAGGACGTCCTGTGTACTGCCTTCGGTGCTACGACCTGCGGCTCTCGCATTCTCAAGAGCTTTCATTCCCCCTATGACGCTACGGCGGTTCGCAAGCTCCTGGCCGCCGATGCTATCATCCTCGGCAAGACCAATATGGACGAGTTCGCCATGGGCTCGAGCACGGAGAACTCCGGGCTGCAAAGGACCGTCAATCCGTGGGATCCGTCGCGCGTGCCCGGGGGCAGCAGCGGAGGGTCTGCGGCGGCGGTGGCGGCTCGACTTTGCCTCGCGGCATTGGGCTCCGACACCGGCGGCTCGATTCGCCAGCCCGCCAGTTTCTGCGGCGTGGTGGGGCTCAAACCTACGTACGGGCGCATATCCCGGTACGGGCTGGTCGCATACGGCTCCAGCCTCGACCAGATCGGGCCACTGGCGACGACGGTAGCCGATGCGGCCATGCTGCTGAACGTGATTGCCGGACACGACCCGTCGGACAGCACCAGTGTGAACGAGCAGTTGGCGCCTGTAGATGATTGCCTGGCGCGGCTCGATGCACCTGTCCAGGGGCTTCGGATCGGCGTGGCTCCGAGCTTCAACGCCGGTGCCGCGCCGGCGGTTCGACAGGCGGTCGATGCCGCCATCGGGAGTTACCGCGACGCCGGCGCTGCGATCGTCGAAGTGGCGATGCCACATCTCGACTACGCCATCGCGGCCTACTATGTCATCGCGACCGCTGAGGCGTCGAGCAATCTCGCTCGCTATGACGGCGTCCACTACGGCTATCGGACACCGAACCCGGCGGATTGCATTGAGGTCTACACCAGGTCACGCGAGGAGGCGTTCGGCAAAGAGGTCAAACGTCGAATCATGCTCGGGACCTACGCGCTTTCCAGCGGCTACTACGACGCCTACTACCTCAAGGCGCTGAAAGTGCGCAATCTCATCCGCGGTGACTTCGTCCGGGCGTTTGAGCAGTGCGATTGCATCATGATGCCCGTGGCGCCGACGACCGCCTTCAAGATCGGCGAGAAGGTGGACGACCCACTGAAGATGTACCTGTCGGACATCTACACGATCGCGGTCAACCTGGCGGGGATTCCCGGGATCAGCGTCCCCTGTGGATTCGATGAGACCGGCCTGCCGATCGGCCTGCAAATCCTGACGCCGGCCTTCAGTGAGGCCAAGCTGCTGCGGATCGCGCGCATGTACGAGGCTCAGACGGATTGGCACAAGAGGAGGCCCGCGATCTGCGGATAGCGTACAGATGAGTGACCTGTCCTACAAGGTGATTGTCGGCCTGGAGATTCATGTGCAGCTCAGCACGCGGACGAAGATGTTCTGCGGCTGCGCGTTGAGCTTCGGCGAGGAGCCAAACAGCCGGGTGTGTCCGGTGTGTCTCGGTCTGCCTGGGGCTCTGCCGGCGATGAACCAGCGGGCCGTCGAGTCCGCGATGCTGGCCGCGATGGCTTTGAACTGCGAGGTGGCGACGTTCACCAAGTGGGATCGCAAGAGCTACTACTACCCCGACCTGCCGAAGAATTACCAGATCAGCCAGTATGACTTGCCCCTTGGTGGTCCTGGATACATTGAGATCCCGCTGGAAGGCGGCGCCACGAAACGCATCCGCATCCGGCGTGTCCACCTGGAAGAGGACGCGGGCAAGAACGTGCATACGGCGGGCAACTATTCCCAGGTGGACCTGAACCGCGCCGGCACGCCCCTGCTGGAAATCGTCACAGAACCGGACATGAACAGTCCCGATCAGGTGCGAGCACTGGCCGTTGAGCTGCAACGGATCGTCCGCTACCTCGGCATCTCCGAGGCAGACATGCAGAAGGGCCACATGCGGTTCGAGCCGAATGTGAACCTCATCATGGAACGAGAGGGCCGGCAGTTCAGGACCCCGATTGCCGAGGTCAAGAATCTCAACAGCTTTCGCGCCCTGGAGCGCAGCGTCGCCTACGAAGTCCGCCGGCAGCTCGATGACTTTCTCGAAACTGGCCGCACCATGCAGATGGGCAACAAGTCCACTCGCGGCTGGGACGATGTGCATGAGGCCACCGTCCTGCAGCGAGAGAAGGAGGAGGCCCACGATTACCGCTATTTCCCTGATCCCGACCTGGTCCCGGTGACCATGACGCCGCAAGGGCTGGAGGAGATTCGGTCGCGGCTCTGCGAGCTGCCGCTTCAGAGACAGGTTCGGTACGTTCGCGAGTACGGCTTGACCGAGTATGACGCCGGGGTCTTGACGACGGACCGCTCGACAGCCGATTTCTTCGAGCAGGCCGTACGCGGGGGTGGCAATCCGAAACGCGTCTGCAACCTGCTCACGCAGGTCGGGCTGAAACTGGCCAACGAGCGAGGCCGGGACTTGCCCGGCCTGGGCGTGACGCCCGGCGATGTGGCGGAGCTGGCCAAGATGGTCGACACGGGAGCCGTCAGCGCGTCGGCCGCTAACACGATCCTTGTCGCGATGGCCGAGACGGGCAAGAAGCCCGATGTGCTCGCGCAGGAGCTGAACCTCATTCAGAAAAGCGACGCCGGCGAATTGGAAGCCGTGATCGACGAAGTCCTGGCGGCCAACCCCACTGCCGTAGCCGACGTTACCGGCGGCGGGAAGAAGAGCCAGAAGGCCCGCGGATTCCTGCTGGGCCAGGTCATGCAGAAGACCAAGGGGCAGGCTAATCCGAAGATTGCCGCCGAGATCCTCAACAAGAAGCTCAGTTGAACGCCCTGCCTATGAAAGGATTGGCGATGAAGGTGGAGAACAGTGCCAGGATCACGAAGAAGCCTGTGAATATTCCAGGGGCCGAAAGGGTGGAAATCCGCGTTCTGATCTCCAAAGACGACGGTGCACCGACTTTCGCGATGCGAATGTTCGAGGTCCAGCCCGGTGGCCAGACCCCGTTGCACCGTCACCCCCACGAGCACGAGGTCTTCGTCCTCGAAGGGGCGGGCCTCTTCGTCCACGAGGGCAAAAGTCACCCATTCGCCCGAGAGGACGTGATCTTTGTCCCGGGCAACGACGAGCACTGCTTCAAGAACACCGGCAACTCCCTCCTGCGTTTCCTGTGCCTCGTCCCCCTCTCCGGCGCATGAGCAAAGCCCGCAGGGCGTGCGAAGGGCTGCACACCCTGCGGCTACGCATTTCATGCCCGCGATAGCGGGGGATCTCAATCGACCTTCTTACCGACGGCCTCGCGAGCGCCTCTCGGCGTGGTGAACTCGCCCTTGAGAGTCTTGCCGTCGAGCTTGCCCTGGAACTCCATCGGGACTTCATTGTCGTTGAACCTCATCATCACCTTGAAGGTGACTTGATCGCCGTTCACTTTCAGGTCAGTGACCGGGAACTCGTTGTCCCGCATGGAGTAGGTTCCAGTCATGTCCGGTTTGATCTTCAGGGTGTTCGTTCGCGTTCCCTGCTGCGTCTCGCGGGTGAACTCCCACATGCCAACAATGGACGATGCGGGGGCAGCGGCAGGAGCAGCGACCGGCGGAAGCCTCTTACCGGTGATCTCGCTCGTGCCTCTGTCCGAGGTCATCTGCCCCTTGAGTGTCTGGCCTTCCACCTTGCCCTTGAAGTCCATGTGAAAGCGCTGGTCTTCGGGACCGAACTCCACGGCGAACGTCAGTTGGCCGTTCTCGAACTTGATGTCCTTCATTGGAATCTCGCTGAAGAACTCGTACCGGCCGCTGAGGTCCGGGTTGATGGTCATCAACGTGGTCCACGTGCCCATATCGGAGACCGAGGTCAGCTCCCACTTGCCGATGATCCCGGCGCCCAGGCGGGTCGCATTGACGGGTATCTCGCCCATTTGGCTTTTGGTGACGCCGGTGAGCTTGTCGCCCTGTACCGTGCCGACGAAGGTCATGTTCATCTCTCGGTCGTTGAAATTGACCGTCCGATCGAACGTGAGCTTGCCCTCCTGGAATTGGACGTTGGAAACCACGCTCTCGCCTCGTTCACTGACCCACTTGGCGTCGAGCGCGCCGTCCGGCTTCTCGGAGACCGTCAGCTTGGCCGTCATGTCCCGGTCTCGCACGGCGTACTTGAGGTCCCAGACCCCGCCAGCAGGAGACATCGGTCTTCTCTTGGCTCCGGTGACGTTGGAATCGCCCTGGTCACTGGACAGGGCACCCGTGAGCTTGCCGTCCTTCAACGTTCCTCTGAATTCCAGGATCATGTCCCCGTCTGGCGTCGGGATGGTTCGCGTGAACGTCAGTTGCCCGTTCTCCAATTTGACTTTCGACAAGCTGCTCGCCCCCCACTTGGCGGTCAGAGGTCCATCGGGCTTCCTCTCGAGCGTCAAGGTGCTGTGCATCGGACCCCACGGGGAATCCGCGGTGACTGCCCATTCGCCTGTGATATCGTCGGCCGCCAGGACTCGTGGGACCCCGACTGCCAGCGCAAGCAAGACCGCCGCAACCAGACATTTCGCCGCACTTACATGATGTACCGCGCAATTCATGACAAATCCTCCCAAAAAGGACCTCTCAACTGATCCGGGTCACCCGGCTGACCCGGATACGATTCGTCGGGTGTGCCGTGCACACCTCATCCCTGCGAGCACGTCAGCCGCCACCGTGCAGAGGTGCTAATCGACTTTCTTGCCGGTGGCTTCGCGGGCGCCTCTCTCGCTGATGAACTCGCCCTTGAGGGTCTTGCCTTCGAGCTTGCCCTTGAAGTCCATCGAGAATTCGTTTTCGTTGAACCTCATGGTCACCTTGAAGGTTACCTCGTCGCCATTGACCCTCAGGTCCGTCACCGGGGATTCCCTATCCCGCCTGGCATAGGTCCCGGTCATATCGGGCTTGATCTTCAGGGTACTCGTCCGGGTCCCCCGCTGGGTCTCCTGAGTGAACTCCCATGTGCCGACAATCGATGACGCGGAGGCGGCTGCCGCCGCAGCGCCTGGAGCGGGCAGCAGCTTCTTGCCGGTGATTTCGCTGGTGCCTCGTTCGGAGGTCATCTGGCCCTTGAGTGTGCCGTCTTGTAGAGCGCCCTTGAAATCGCTCCTGAAGGTCCGGTCGCCGAAGCTGGACTCGACGATGAACGTCACTTGGTTGCCTTCGAGCTTGAGATCCTTGATGGGGATCTCACTGAAGAAGAACTCATAGCGGCCGCTCAGGTCGGGGTTGATCGTCATCAGGAGGTTGCGCGTGCCCCGCTCTGAAACGGCGGTCAGAATCCACTTGCCGATGAGCGCGCCGCCGAGCCGGGTCCCGGTGACGGGCACCTCGCCCATGTCGCTCGTGAATGCGCCGGTCAGCTTGTCGCCTTGGACTGCGCCGGCGAAGGTCAGCTTGAATTCCTGGTCGTTGAACCGCACCACGCGGTCGAAGGTGAGCTTGCCATCCTGGATCTTGACGTTGGAGACCACGCTCTCGCCCATCTGGCTGGTGTACTTGGCATCCAGCGTGCCGTCAGGTTTCTGGGAGATCGTCAATTTCGCGGTGACGTCCCGGTCGCCGACCGTGTACTGGAGGTCCCACATGCCGGCGGCGGGGGAGGTCGGTTTCGCCTTGACGCCGTTAGCCTCGAATTCGCCGCGATCGCTCGACCACTGGCCGACGAGCTTGCCGGCTTTCACTGTGCCGGCGAAGTTCGACGTGGACTCATTGTCCCCAAACCGCATGGTCCGCGTGAAGGTGAACTTGTCACCTTCGAACTTGACGTTGGACAAGTCAGAGGCGCCCCATTTGCCGCTGAGCGTGCCGTCGGGGTTCTTCGTGACCATCAGCGTGGCAAATGCCTGGTTTCCGTTGAAATCCATCGTCATGTTCCAGTCGCCGAGGACGTCCTGGGCCCACAGCGGCGACGCCCAGCCTGCAAGAAGGAGTAGGGCGACCACAAACAGATACCTTGCCGTGCTCGTGCGATGTGTTGCGTGATTCATGGTGATCCTCCTAAATACGCGGCTGAATTGATGAGACCGACCCCGCTGCCCCGCAATGCAGGCCATGACGTGTGCCGGCATTCAACAACCCTTTCAAGCATGATGACCCCAGGCCACCACCCCATCATAGCTCCGACGGTCGCCCCTGCAAGGGCCACCTGCAAGATTCGGGCATCTGGCGCCAAATCGACCTGGTAGATTGGCCTGGCCCTCGTGCTCGGGTCAGCTACATGCATTGGCGTAACTGCTGTAACCACCGACAGTTAGCACCGAATCAGGATGTACAGGCCGCCTTGTCGTGCGAGGCAGAAGCTGGCCGGTGTCGCGCTGGACCTGCCGCCCGGTGGGCGCGAGACCATAGGTTGCCCCACGGATGCGACTGCAATATGCGGCGCATGGGGGGCGTTTGACCTGCCCGCTCGGACTTTTGGACATCGAGTCACGTTTCGCGCCGCCACGTTTGTATTTTCTGGATGTCGAAATTGCATTTTCATGGTCCAGACCTTATGATAGGACAGGATGATGGAGCGCAGCGGCTCTGGAGGCCGCGAAGACACCGTGAGGATGGTTTGGACACGGCCCTGTTCCGCTGCGAGAAGTCAGTCTGCGCTGGCTCCCATCCCGTCTGTTGGCTGCTGACGGCCTCGGCGGTGCAAAGAGGCAAAGGACCCGACCTCTGATCTGCCGATCCTGCTCACATGCCGGGTCCCTGGAAGGAGTGGTCACCATGAAGTTGTCGAACAGCGTGAGGATTCCCTTGCAAGGCACAGGCGCACTGGGCGTCATGGTCTCGCTGATATTATTCCATGCCATCGCTGCCACAGGTCGCACTGGAGATCTGCCGGCCGTGGAGGGCCAGCGGTCACCGCTTCTGTCCGGGTCGGCTGAGCCTCCTGTTGTCTATGTGGATCGGGATGCCAGCGGGGCGAAGAGCGGACAGTCCTGGCGTGACGCATTCAAGACCATCCAGGAAGGGATTGACGCCGCTGCCTGGGCGGGTCCAGGGGGCAGCTATGCAGAGGTCTGGGTGGCGGAGGGAAGATACGATGAACGTCGCCTCGCAGGCATGGTCGGCGGCCACGGCCAGATTCTCGGCTCTCTGACCCTGATGCCCGGCGTGGCCGTCTACGGAGGATTCGACGGCACGGAGACCTGCAGGGACGATCGTGACTGGTTCGCCCATGAGACGATCATCGACGGCTCCACGTCCCGAGGAGGCTACCCCGCATACCACGTCGTCCTGGGTGCTGATGATGCCATTCTGGATGGCTTCACGATCACAGGCGGGAACGCCAGCTACGCCTACGAGTCATCCGGGGGAGGTATGCTCAATAGCTATTGCTCACCCGTTGTGGCCAACTGTACGTTCCTTCGCAACAAGGCCTCCGACAACGGCGGCGGTGGCATCGCAAACGTCAAGGCTTCACCACGGATCATCAACTGCCGCTTCTATGGCAACGACGGTGGTTGGCACGCCGGTGGGATCTACGACCACGAGTCGTCGTCGGAAATCGTGAACTGCTTATTCGTCGGGAACCAGGCGGACGAGGGCGGCGCCATGCTGTGTCGTCAGCCTGCTGCGACAAGAGTGATCAACTGTACCTTCGTCTGCAACCAGGCCATCGGGGGTGGGTGCCTCTTCTCGGGGCTGGGGGGCGATTCCGTACGTCAGATCAGCTTCCTGAATTCCGTTCTCTGGGCAGACGAGGCCACCAAGGGAGGTGACGAGGTGATGGGCCGCACCGATATCGTATCGTTCTCCCACTGTTCCATCGAAGAGGGGATCAACGGTCCAGGGTTCTCAGGGAACCAGGCCATCGACGCCGGCTCGAATCGTGACGAGAATCCGCGTTTTGTGCGGATGCCGGATCCCGGAGCGGATGGGACGTGGGGAACCGCAGACGACGACTACGGCGACCTGCGTCTCACCGAGGATTCGACGCTGATCAACAAGGGCGATGACGACGTCCTGCCCGCGGACGTGACGACGGATGTCGCTCGCCATCCCCGCATCATGCTCGGGTACGTGGACCTGGGGGCATATGAGTATATCGGGACGACAGATTTGTGGGCGGTGACGCTCTATCGAGGATGGGACGATCTGCCCGATGGGGCGGCGGTTGAGCCGGGCGAGGCGATTCGCATCGGGTCGCACACCCTCACACCAAGTCCGTTGCTCTATGTCGAGGCGTCGTTCAGCAACGGGGATTCGACCCGTGCGCTCGAGCTGAATGCCGGCGGCCTTGCTTACGATGTCCTGTGGCACCCGACGAGGCCCGGCTCACTGCCGGACGGTCGCATTGAGATCACCGTCTGTGCGGCGGAGTGTGAGGGCTGCACTCCCGGCCGGTGCGTCACCCGCTGGGTTACGATGACCGGCCAGACCGACAAGGCAGATCTGGTTGGCAACGACTTCTCCGCGTCGGCCTGCTCTCTCAATTGGGGCGATACGATACAGATCGATTTCACGGTCCTCAACCAGGGGGCCGCCGCCGCAGGCGCCACGAAAACCGCTTTCTACCTTTCTCGGGATTCTGTCTTCTGGACGGAGGGCGACGTCTGGCTGGCACAGGCGGACATCCCCTTGTTGGAGGCAGGGGGCCTGTATCGGAGCCAGGTATCAGTGCAACTCCCCGCCGCGCCGCCTGACGGCTTTCAAGCGCCCGGAACCTGCTACGTGGGCATGGTCGTCGACACCACAGGAAGCGTCCCGGAGGACTTCGAGCATAACAACATGAACCGGGGCGAGGGAGCCGATATGGCCAAAGTGACGCTGGGCCAACCAGCCCCGGTCACGATCTTCAACATCAGATCCTTTGCGAACCGCGGTATCGTCAACCTCGTGGGCTCGGCGCTCATCACGGGCGGACGGCTGCGTCTCACCGATGCGCAGGACTGGCTTGCCGGCGGCGCCTGGTATGAGCAGGATGTTCTGGTGCGCCATGGTTTTGAGACTGTGTTCGATTTCCAGGTGGACCGCGACGGCGCCGACGGTTTCGCGTTTGTCATTCAGAACGTCGGCACAGCAGCCTTAGGAACCAACTCGTACAACCAGGGTTACGACATTCCGAACTCGATCGCCATCGAATTTGACACGTGGTACAACCCCGAGATCGGAGACCCGAGCGAAAACCACGTCAGCGTGCAGACGCAAGGCCCGCAGAAGAACAGCCCGGACCACAGGTTCTCCCTCGGGTGCACCTCTGGCGTTCCTTTTCTCTCCGACAATCGGCGCCATACTGCCAAGATCTCGTACGCACCCGGCCAGCTCCGTGTCTTCGTGGATGACATGGAGCAACCCATTCTGGCGGTCCCCATGACCCTGGAGCCCTGGCTGTCTTCCACGGATGGATGGGCGTTTGTCGGTTTCACGGCATCAACAGGAGGAGCCTCGGAGATCCACGACATCCTATCGTGGTCATTGGCAGTGAACAGCGCGTCCTACTGACTGGACCTGTCGGGAGGACCTGTGACTTCAGAGAGCTCAAGGGCTTGTGTGCTTCCGGCGAATCTTCGCTTCTGTGCCGGCCAGGAGCCTCTGGATGTTCTCACGGTGAAGGGCGATGACCAGCAGGGGGATGAGCGTGGCTGCGACGAGAAGGGGCCAGAGAGTGGCGGCTCGCCAGTGCGGCTGGACGAGGACGCCGACAATCAACGAGACCGGGAATACCAGCGCGGCGCAGATCGAAGCCAACGAAATGTATCGCCAGGTCAGGACGGTTGCCACCCACACAGCGAAGGCGATCAGGGCGCTGATCGTGAAGTACGGCCACAGACCCAGGGCGACGCCGAAGCTGGTGGAGACGGCTTTGCCGCCTTTGAAACCCAGGTAGATGGGAAAGATGTGGCCCAGGATGGCGGCGACTCCAACGAGCAGCCATCCGGTGGTGAGCAACGGACCGCGGACAGTCTGGGCAACGTACGGCATGGCAAAGACGCCGTAGGTGAGCATGGGAACCAGGCCCTTGAGCACGTCGAGGACGAAACAGGTGTAGCCCCATCTTCTGCCCAGCGCGCGGGATACGTTAGTCGCCCCGATGTTGCCGGAGCCGATAGCGCGCAGATCCTTGCCATGCGCACGGGCGATGATCACGCCGAATGGGATGGAGCCGACCAGGTACGCGATAACGACCGCAGGCAGAAGGACCGTCCACATCTTTGTCTTTTCTCCAACCGGACCGGCTCGACGGGACAACCTGCCACGCGAGTTGTCCCGAGCGCCCACGCAGATTCTATTGCGGAACTTGACAATGGGCAAGTGACCGGGGTGCATCGCAACACGCGATAGTGTCTGCCGCGACTGTCGGTTGACAATCGCGCCTTCGTGGGCTCTAATCTGCGATATGCCAGTGACGAACGAATCCGGGACCCTCAATGGGGGCAAACGGGATAGCGGCATCTGCACGGCGACCGGCCAACATGAAACGGGACGCTCTTTTTCTTCACGCTGCCGCGAGGGACGACTTGTGTCGTTCCAGGTGCATGCAGGGGGACCGCGTCCGACTCAGTACGTTGGGCAGATCGACGCCTGCATGTGTGTTGATGGGCAGGTTCCTGCCCTCGATGCGATTCTCGATCCACCGGTCGATGGCGAGTCGCCTGATGCCGACGGCGCATACCGCGTGCAATGGGCAGGCCATGACGTGGTCGTCAGACGATACGTCTACGCAGGCCTCTTTCATTCGGTGGGCCGCATAATGAAGGGCTCTCTCGCCCGTCGCGCCTGGAACAAGGGACACCGACTGCTGGAGCTGGGTGTTCCGACCCCGTGGCCTGTTGCGTGCATCGATGAGTACCAAGGCCTGCTGCTGTGCCGATCCTACCTGGTGACCGAGCACGTGGACGGGCGTCGGATTGACGAGTTGCTGAAAGACCCGAGCGTGCCATCTGGCGTCAAGCGACGGGTCATCCGCCAGGTCCTGAAGCTCATTCGTAGGTTGAACACACATGGCATCCATCACGGCGACGTGAGACATACGGGCGTCATGTGCCAAGACGGGAGGGTCGTGCTAACGAATCTGGACGGCGTGGCGATTCACAGCCTCCCGTGGCTCCACCGGCGATGGTGGGGCCGGGGCGTTGCAGGGCTCCTGGAGCGAATCCTCGCGTGGCTGGCGGCAGGGGACGGGGCCTGTGAGGTGAACGACGCGACTCACACAGACGACCGCCGGCATCACACGCCGGACTTCATGTCTCTCTCACTACCGGCCATCGGGGGCGTGCTGTGGGTGAGCCCGGACGTTCGCGACCAGGAGATGGAAGAGGCTCTCTCCGCTGGGCCACAGGCTCTCGCGGAGCGCTTTCAGGCGGAACCCGTTCAATCATCGCAGGCCTCCCGCGTATGGCGGTTCGCGGCAGTCTTTCATGGCGAGAGAGTGGGTGTGTATCTGAAGGAGTACCTGGATCGGTCAGCTCTCGATCGGATCAAGCTGGTGGTGCGCCCCGACCGGGCGATGCGTGCGCTGCGAGCCTCGCGGATGCTCGTCGAGCATGGTTTTCGCGCGCCCGAGGTGATCGCCGTCGGCCGTGGCCGGGCAAGCACAGTGGCACGACGCTCCACGTGCTTCATGATCACTCGTGAGGTCACAGATGCCGTGCCGATCTACAACTATCTGACCCCCGATCCGGTTGAACCGGCCCCGTGCTCGTTGCGGCAGAGGCGAGAGCTGCTTCGGCAGCTTGGTCACATGGTCGGCCGGATGCACAGCGAGGGCATCGTCCACGGAGACCTCAGGCCGGGCAATGTGCTGGCGCGAAGGACAGATGGCCGATGGGAGTTCTTTCTCCTGGACAATGAACGCACTCGCAGGCCGCTGCGCCTCTATGGCTTTCTGCGGAGGAAGAACCTCGTCCAGATCAACATGTTCCCGCGAGGCGTCTCGCGGACCGACCGGCTTCGGTTCTTCTGTGCCTATGTGCTCCTGAATCCACTTGTGTGCCTCCATCGGCGACAATGGGCCGACAGAGTCATGACCGTCACACATCGCCGCATGCGGAAGAAGGGCTGGATCGTCTAAGTCTCGTTGGCGGCGGACGTCCTGTCCCGCGCGGGGCCACCGTGCATCGAATCCGGGTGAGATGATGGTTGTGGACGAAGGTCTTCAGGTCGGTGATCTTTGTGTTCTTCTTCCTGCCGATTCAGACGGGCCGTGCTTTGCCGTCTGCCTTCTTTGCTTCTTCCCAAGAGATACCTGTTGCCTTTGGGCAGATGTTCGATCAGAATATCCGTCCATTCGATGTCATCTCGGCGTTCCGACCACTGTCGAAAGAATGCGACGTTGTCGGTCCCTGCGAATCCTGCCTGATAGGCAATCAAAAACGTCTGGAACGGAGCAATCAAGTCCAGAACGATGTGGCGCAGGTGGACGGGCGACTCGCTCAGGGACCAGGTCGCGACGAAAATGGCATTTCGCAGCCTGGTGGAATCGGAGAGGGCACTTTGCAGCACTTGTAGGTCCCCGGTGCACAGGGTGCCGCCGCATCCCTCGCGGAATGACTCCGGGGTGAGGATTGTGGCATCTGTCAGTTGTAGATAGAACTGCTGGAGAGCGGAGTACACCGGGAGGTCGTAGAGCAGGTATCTGCCTTGAAAGCCGAGTCGATGAGCGAGACGGCACATACTCCCGTAGCCACCGCCAAACTCAAATATGAGGTTTGCCTCTTTCACTGACAGTCCCGTCGTTTCCTCGAATTTTGCCCAATGATATGCATGGTGAATGCAGTTGCCACTGCTCTGAGGGTACTTCCAGTAAGGGGTTGGATGTCCAGCGGGCAACTCCTGAATCACGTGCTCCCAACGATCCTGCCAGTCGGGACGGTTCTGAAGGTACTCCAGCTCCGGCGTCACGTAGGGAGCCTGGCCAACGAACATCGTCTTGTGAATCACGTCCCAACGGAGAAACCTCCTGGGATCGTCCCCAGAGGCGAGCTTCTCGAGCTGAACGGCGTTGTCCAGCCATTCATTTTCGACAGAAGCGCCGTCTCCCGCCCGGCTGCGCCCAAGTGCCTGCAGAGCACGCCGGAACTCCTCCACGAGCACCAACTCCCTCTGTGAGGGCGGTGCGAGCGGCTTGTCATATCGGGCTGCGATGTGCGCGATGATGGCGCGATTGACTTTCTTCTTCAACTTTTTGAACATGATTCTTCTTTGCCCCGAGTCATCTTATCCAATCCGTTTGCCGCTCTGCTCGAGCCGCAGGTACTCACCGCCCACATGAGTGGCCCTGGGTTTATGATCGCGCAGGAAGCCGATGTCAAGTCTGTAACCCTGTCTGAATTTCTCGTTGAGGGCCTCGACCGTTCGTTCCTCGGAGCCATCGACGGCGTTCTCGACGGTGGTGTTCACCCGGTTGACTTGAATGGCGCTGACACAGAGTCTCTGAAAGAGCAGGTAGGGCGGCAACTGTCTCTTGTGTGTCTTGCACCACCGATAACAATAGCCCTCGTACGTGTTCGGGTTGTGGTATGTGTTGCAGTACGCTCGCAGATCCTTCATCGAGCTGAAACATTGCAGTATGCGTGCGAGCGGCGATTCAAAGAGCAGGTGTCGGAGGAACGGATGCTCCGTGGCCACAGGCTGCAGGACCCGGCGCACAAGCGCTGCCTCATAGAAGGTGCCGTCCAGTTCAAACGGGTACCTGGCCGTCCGATCTTGTGCTTTTTTCCAGTTGACCCGGTAAACAGGCTGCCCGTCGATTTCGAGGCGGTCATACGCGTTGGTGGCCGGTAGTGTCGCGGGGTCCAGCCGCATGGAGAAACCGAACACGGCCTGCGGATACGCGTGGAAGGCCTTCTCCACAAGGGTGAGATCGACGCCGTCGAAATACACCACGTCGTCTGTGCCGAATAGTACGTAAGGCGTCTCCAAATCCATCAGCAGGTCGTACAGGTCATCGTGGAAATTCTCTTCGGTGACACGCCTGATATGGGGGAACGCCGAGAACACCTCTTCGTATTGCTCGTCGAACTTGTCTCTCTTGTACAGGACGTACGTCTGCATGGCGTCTCGCGGGAAACAAGCATACAGGCTCGCGAGATAGGCATGTAGCTGCAGCGGGCGGTTCATCGTGAACACAATGTTGCTTACGGTTGTGGCCATGATTGGGTCCGTGAACACACAGACTACTCGAACCTGCTCGGCCCGATGGGCTCTCCCAGACGGTCCGGCATCTTCCAGGATGGCTCGGGGTCATCGCGGCTGCGCAACATCTTCGCCTGGAGCCAGCCGAGATACAGTCGTGGATCGCACGGCCAGTAGTGGATGGCTCGCCGATACAGAGCCAATGCCGCCGTCTTCGCGCCTTTGGCTCTGCGATCCTCGGCGACGGCCCGGTACGCGTGGCTGAGTCGGCGCCGTGCCGTGCACGGGCGGACGACCTCACGCCCACCCAGATCGAAGTAGAATCGCTCCAACGAGATCGCGCGCGAGCAATTGACTCCCTCGGTCTCGGAGAGACTGTCCTTGCTCATCACGTGGAATGCCTCGATGTCGGGTACGAAGAGGAGCTGCGTGTGCACAGAGAGCCGAAGGAAGGCATCGCTGTCCTCCGAGCTCCTGCTCAGACGTTCATCGAAGAAGAACCGCGCCCAAGCCGACGCCCGAAAGAGCGTAGCCGAGGGCCAGATGAACCCCCGCTGGAAAAGGTCCTCGGCAAGCCGGCCGCTCTTGCCCGCAGGACGATGGTAGGATTTGACCTGCTGCCCATCCGGCCGGACCAGCGTGATCGCGCTGTAGGCTCCGCCAAACGCAGGCTGTGCGTCCAGATGCAGCAGCATCATCTCCAGATAGCGAGGAGGCCAGAAATCGTCGGAATCGAGGAAAGCGACGTACTGTCCCTTGGCTCTGGCCAATCCGAGATTCCTGGCGCCGGCGGGCCCGCCATTTGACCGGAAGACGTATCGGATCCGCTTGTCGCTCATGCCTCGGACGACCTCAGCCGTGTCATCGGTCGAGCCGTCGTCAACGACAATCACCTCGAGATCAGTCTGTGTCTGAGCCGTCACGCTATCGATGGCTCGCGTGACCATCTCACGGCGGTTGTAGGTCGGAATAATGACACTCACCTTGACCATATGCTCATTGCTTGTCAGGCGAGGCCCTCGCGTCGACCTCGGACTTGCTCCATCGCATTTTCGTACACGGCTCTGAGCTTCTCCCGAACCATGTCGTGTGAATAACACTGTCGGATTCTTTGCTGGGCCATCACTCCGATGGTGGTCCGTTCCTCGTCGGACAGGCGGGCCATACGGATCATCTCTTGAGCGAGGGCCGCAGCGTCCCGGGATGGCACCAGGAATTCGCCGTTGCCCGGACGGAACACTTCGGGAATTCCGCCGACATCGGTCGCGATACAAGGGAGTCCCGCCGCCATCGCCTCCAGAAGGGCCCGCGGCATGCCCTCGGCCACGGACGACAGCACAAAGACATCCAGCCCGCGGTACAGCTCGGCGATCCCAGACCGGTGGCCCAGGAAGCGAATGGCCTGGCGGCAGACCATCCGCATCGCCTGCTGCTCCAGATCCGCCTTGCTGGGGCCGTCCCCCAGCAGGACGAGCTGTGCCGAGGGCATGTGCGCCTTGACGATAGCGAACGCCTCCAGAAGGTACGACAGGCCTTTCGTCGGCGCCAGTCGGCCAACGGTTCCAAACACGAAGTCATCGGCGCACAGGCCCAGATTGGCTCTGGCTTGTTGACGCGAGGTCGAGACGCCTGCGAACCGTTCGTAGTTCACGGAGTTCTCAAGGACCAGGAGCTTCGCGGGGTCCACTCGCCAATTGGTCCGCATTACGTCCATTCGCACGGCGTCCGCGACACAGATCACTTTTGTGGCACGGCGAAAGACGAACATATTCGCGAGTTTGCGGCGCACGTTCCTCGCGCGGCGCAGGCCATGCACCTGGGCCAGAACCACCGGCGTCCCGGCGAGCGTACCCGCCAGCGCGCCATAAAGGCTCGCCTTGTGATTGTGGCAATGGAGCACGTCCACCTGGTTCGATTTGAGAAGGTGCGCCAGCCTGGAGAGCAAGGCTGGGTGAAAGAAGCGGAGAGTGCCGTTGTCCGGCAGGCGGAACACCTGGTGACCTGCCTGCTCCATCCACGTGGGCGCGCACCCGGGGTCGCTCAGAAGGATGAAAATGACCTCAAAACGACCCGGATCGAGCGCAACCATCAACTCCTCCACCGAGGTGACGGCACCGCCGTACGCCTTGGTGAGTGATGCGATCTTGATTCTGTCCTGCCGTGACAAGCGCCAACGCCGACAACCGGCTCTCCGTGCCCTCTACATGCGTCGTTTGGATAACAACAGGCGGCATCCTACTCGCAGCTCTGACTGCTGTCAAGAAGGCCATACCAGGAGCGGTCAGCAGTCAGCACGGGCGACAAGCTTGACTTGTTGCAGGGAAACGACGAAGATGCTGCCACCGGAACGCATAGGCAGGCATTTGATGGACACACACAACTTGAAACGGACTTTGCCTGAGACCGGGTGGCTGAACGCGCCCGGATGCAGGGGGGCCTTTGACCGGTGGTTTGCCGACGAGCAGTCGATGCTCGTGCTGGTTCAGAGAGTGGACACGCTGATGCAGGAAGGGCAGGTCCTGAAGGATGACGCCCCATCCTTCATCAGTCGCGTGCTCTGGAATGGCCACGACACGGTGATCAAGAGATACAACCACCGGGGCTTCTGGCACTCGGTTCGCCATACGATCCGAGGCTCGCGAGCCCGGCGCAACTGGCTCCATGCGCAGCGGCTCCTCGCCTTGCAGATAGCGACGCCAGAGCCGCTGGCTTATGTGGATCAGTACCGGGGACCGCTCCTGTGGCAATCCTACTTCGTCGCGCAGTACGTGCCGGGCCCGTGCGTCCACGAGATCCTGCGGGACACCATGGTCCCCGAGGCGCAGAAGCAGGAGATTCACAGACGGGTCCTGGGCCTGTTGCGCACGCTGGCCGAGCACGGTATCAGCCACGGCGACATGAAACACACGAATATCCTGTACGATGGAACCCGCCTGGTGCTGATGGACCTCGACGGCATGCGGGTCAACCGAACCGGCTGGCTTCGCCGGTACCGCTGCCGACGCGACGTCAAGCGCTACCTGCGCGACCTGGGGGGCCGCATGCGATGCTCGGAAGGTTCACTCTGATCCGAGGCTCCAGCGAATGAGCGATATGACGCAACTGATAGCCGGACGCACCATCCGAGATCGGATGGAGATCATCGGTCCGCTCGTGCGTGACCGCAAGACCCTGGACCTCGGCGTGGTCGACAGCCGCCGCAGCCGGCAGGACACTGCCGAGCGTCTGGAGAAGTCGCCGGGTCTGCTATTCCGTCGCATCTGTGAGATCAACCCGGACACCGTAGGGATCGACATTGACGAGAGGGGCGTCGAGATCCTCCGACAGCAGGGCTTTCATACACGGACTGCCGACGCGATGGTCATGGATTTGGGCGAGCGGTATGACGTGATCGTCGCCGGCGAGATCATCGAACACCTGGCGAATCCGGGCCTGTTTCTGTGCAACATGGCAAGACATCTTACGCCCAAGGGAACGCTGGTCCTGACAACGCCGAATCCGTTTTATGTGGGCCAGGTCCGCAAGATCTGGCGTTATGGCCGGCCGCAGGTGCACGAGGAGCACATCTGCTGGTTTGATCCGATCACGCTGTGTCGCCTCTGCCGGGTGTCGCGCTTGAACGCGTATGCGGTGTATTGGATCAAGTCCCACGGCCGCAAGGCCTGGAAGACTTGGCCGGGGCTGTTCCGGGGGTATTTTTCCGAGTCGTTCCTGCTGCTGGCGAGGCCGGCCGGCCCGGAGCTATGCGGATAGCTTCCTGCGCAGAGCGAAGGCGACGCGTTCGACGCGCGGCCAGAACCGTCCGTGCTGTCGGAGCGCGCCGCGCAGCGGCATCCGCTCGTACGCTCTGATGAAGCGCAGTCGGTCAGTCCTGGTCAGGCCGACATCCATGGCTGAGAAATACAGGCCGGCCAGATCCTTGATGATCCATCGCTTCGGCGTGCGACGTCGCAGTTGGGCCCGATGCAAGTCAATGAGGTGAAGGTGCAGGTCGCCCGGGTCCAACCGCTCGCAGCCTCGCGAGGTATCCAGGCGAAAATGACACAGGTAGCAGTCTCGATGATTCATGCCGTGCGCGTGCATGCGTTGCACAATGGAGGCGACTTGCTCCGTCAATGCCTTTCGAAGGGCAAAGGGCGGCGGCTGTGATTTCCATGCCGCACACAGATCCTCCAGGGTCGTTGTGCCTTTGAGCTCCTCCGTGATCAGGAACGATCGAATACGTGCCGGACTGCTTCCTACCTGTCCGAATGCCACCGGGGTCATCGTGCGAATGCCGATCCGCCGCAAGAGGTCTATCGCTTGCCACTCGCTGCGCGCTCCCAGGATAGGAAGTCTCAGATAGAGCAGGTTCTTGATGATCTCACGCCAGCCGACGCCGCAGTGGATCTTTGCGAAGTAGTGGCGTCCGTCAACGGCGAAGCGGACAGTTCTGCGAGATTTCATCCGGCGAAAGACCTCGCCGTCGAGGCGCTCGGCCTGGTCAAAGGGGTCCCGTCCCCTCCACAAGGTGTCAAAGACACTCGATAGCCAAATCTGTCTCATAGATCAGACGCCGGAGATTCGCAGCCCCGAGAGCCAAAGTTGTATCATATCAGGTCAGCCGGTCGCGTGCCACCGTCTCGATAACCTCCAGGGCGGCATCCACCATGCCGTACAAATCGCTGCGCTGCGCGAATTCCGCTCCACGACGCCCGTAGCCGTTCAAGTTGGCGTCCTCAAGGGCCGACCGCACAGTGCCGTCGAACAGATCCTGGCTGAAGGGCTCAAGGATCACCCAGCCGGCGCGTGCCTGCTCAATGTAGTGGGCGTAGCCGCAGACGCCACTGGCGACCACGGGAAGCCCGGAAGCCAGCGCTTCGAGCAGAACCGTCCCGGTGTTCTCACAGCGGGCCGGATGGAGGAGCAGATCGGCCGAAAGCAGGATTTGTGGTACGTCATCCCGGGGGCCGAGAAACATCACGTGGCTGGCCACGCCAAGCCGCCGGGCCAACCGGGCATAGGGGCGCTTTCGCCCATTGCCTGCCACGTAGAGCCAGGTCCTTGCCCGCAGGGCCTCCGGCAGGCGGGACAGCGCGAGAATGGACCGATCCAGGCCCTTCGTGCGGAATCCGGAACCCAGTTGCAGCAGGAGCCTGTCGCTCTCAGCGAGGCCGCAGTCTTGGCGGAATGCCCGGCGAACCGCCGGGGCGTCCGGGCCGGCCATGCGATCCCTCGCGACATTCGGCGGCAGGCGGTGGATACGATCCTCCGGCGTTCCGTAGTGCTGCACGTACAGCGCTTCCTGAATCTTCGAGAGCATAAGGATATGCGTCCGGGAGTCTTTTCCGAAGACCGCCTCCTCAAAGGCCTGGTACCGCCGGTAGCGGGGCAGCCAGCGATAGAGGCGGCTGTGCTGCTCTCGGACCTTGGCCTCGTAACAGCCGTCAGCGGCATAGTAGACGTCCAGACCGGGCATCTTGTTGAAGCCGACGACACAGGCGGCCGGGTTCTCGACAAGCCGGCGGACAAGCCACGCGTGGTACCGGCTGGTGGCCCCGTGGTTGGTCAGGGCCCTGGGCCGGCACGTGTGGACGCGCAGTGACGGGGGCACGGCGCCTCGCCATGAGGTGGTGTACACGTCGATCGTGTAGCCTCGCAACTGACAAGCCAGGGCAATGTGCAGCATGTCCCTCTGTAGCCCGCCGTGCGGGAAGTACTTGAACAGGCAGAACGCCAGGACCTTGTTCTGTTCACGTCGCATGTTGAACGCCACCGCACCTGACAATCATGCCTCGGCAAGGAAGTAGTCGGAAATCACGCCCATGAACCGGTTGTATTTGATCGCGTAGTGCGACAGCCCCTGGGAGCAGAATCGCCGTGAGTATTCCGCATCCCGCTGCCGCAGACCCTCTGCCACGCGAGGCCACTCGGCCTCACTCATCTGTAAGATCTCATCCGCCCTGGCCCGGTAGAAGTCCGCAGTCGGCAGATCGGAATGTGCGTTCACGAACCAGGGCATGATCCGGCCGATCTTCTTCAGCAGGAAGTTGTGCTCGGGGCCGAATTCAAGGCATGAGTCATCGGTAAAGTTGTGGAGCCGTTCCATCTTCTCCTTGTCGATATACCCGCCTTCGAGGCTGATCTGGTGGGCCCGCGTGCCGGGGAAAGGAAAGAAATACGTCCAGCGAAACCGTCCGGGCCTGGCCCGTCCGAGCAGGCGGATCGTGTCGAACACATCCTCTCTGCCTTCGTGGGGAAAACCGAGGATGACGAACACGGAGCTGTGCATCCCGTGGCGATGGACAGCCGCAATGGCCTCGACGATGCTGTCGTTGGTCATGTGGCGGTTGAGGATCGTCCGACGGATCGTCGGGCTGCCGGACTCCACGCCGAACTTGACGATCCGGCAGTTCGCCGCCGCCAGCAGACTCGCGCACTCGTCGTCGAAGAAACCCACGTGCGCATTGACGACGAACGGGATCGTCGTCACCTTGCGATAGGCGCCGCAGAACTCGCGAACGTATGCCTTGTCGAACGTGAACAGGTCGTCGTCAAAGATGAACATGCGGATATTGCGGTAGTTCTTGAGCAGGTACTCGATTTCCTCGATCATCTGTGCGACACTGAACCGGCGGATGTAGTTCAGGCCCGCGAATCCGGAGTGCAGGTCCTCCTTGTACGCTTCCACCATGACGTGATTGAAGCAATAGGTGCACGAGAAGGGACATCCGCGCGACGCCATCAGGCCGACCCAGCCTTGCTTGATATCGATGAGCCGCTGGAGGTCCATGCTCTCATAATCCTTCAATGGCAGCGTAGTCAGTTCCGGCAGGGGCCCGACGGGATTGACCCTGATCCGGTCGTCCTGCCTGTAAGCCAGGTTTGGCATGTCCTGCACGCTCCGGCCTCGCTCCAGTGCATTCACGAACCGGGGGAATGCGTTTTCGCACTCGCCGCGAAAGACGTAGTCAAACAGCGCGGTCCTGAGAATCTCCTCGGCGTTCGCCAGCGCATGTATGCCGCCGAGAACGAATGGGATCTTGAATCGCGGCCTGGCCCATTTGGCCAGGGTCTGCGTGTACGCCCACTGGTTCGTCACTACGGAAAACGCCAGGATGTCCGGCTGCTCGCACGCGATCCGGTCGACGAACTGCGACTCGGTGGGCAGCGGCGCGATTTCCTCGCACAGTTGCCAGAAGGCTACGTGGTGCCCGGTCCTTCTCAGGACCGCGGCCATGTGGGCGACGCCGTAGTTGAAGCCCACCTGGGAGTCTGTTGACGGATAGATGAAGAGTACCTTCATTGGGGTCGTGCCATGGGCTCCGTTGCATCGTTCTTCGCTGGCTCCCGTGTTGGCTTGTCGCGACGCCGGGCCGCAGGCACTTCCCGAACGCGAGCGTGGAGCTTGTAGTCCCTGCTGGCCCGTTCCTGCATGATTCGCGAGATAATCTCATCTACGGCGACATGCTCCGGGTCAGCCAGCGTGTTGACGTGAACGATCCTGCAATCGGTGTCGCCGCATGCGCTCCAGCGGCGCACGAAATTCTCATTGTTGCTGCCGGCGAACACCGTCACCGTCGGTGTCCGCGTGGCGGCGGCGATATGTTGGCACGCGGAGTCATACCCGATGTACTCGTCGCTTCGCGCAATCATCGCGGCCATCTGACCGATCGTAGACTCGACGGCGATGACCCCGTGGGACGGCACGGCGGAATCCATGTTTGCGAAGGAGGTCTCCACGGCTGCAAATCCATGCTCCCGAAGGTCCGCTGCCAGCAGAGCCGTGCGCTCCAGCTCGTCGGCGCCAAAGCCACTGTCGAGGAGAATCACCGTGCCGGGAATGGCGACGAGTGTTCGCAGCAGCCGTTTCTCAAATTCCAGGCCCACGCGCTTGCGCGGATTCTGGCCGACCCCCAGGTTGATCGTGATGATCCGCCGCGCGCCGCCCGCCCGCAGCGCATCGACTTTCCTGCCGGCTTCGCGTCTGAATGCGTCCGGCACCCACACTGCGGGATAGCAGAAGACATCCGTCCCAAACACGTCTCGCATCCAGTCGTTCGTCCACTCGGCCATGCACCTGCCGTTGGCGGACAACATGTGGTGTCGCGTGTTCAGGAACAGGTAGCGATCGCCTCGCGTCAGCGGCAGGACGCCGAGTTGCGAGATGCGCGAATCAGGATCGATCACGAGGAGGCTTTCCTCGCCGCCGCCAGCCGCTTCCTCTCGCAAGACTTCCAGTGTCGCGTGCCAACTGGCAAATCGTTCGAACAGCCCTCCGCGCCGGGCGTAGCTGAGTTCTCGAATCCGTACGTCCGCGTTACCGCCGAACAGGCCGGAGAGCTTGTGGCTGCCGACGATGACAATCTCTGCCGCCGGAAACAGTCGTCGCAGATGCTGAATCATCACGCTGAGGATGGCGACGTCCGCGCCGAGGGTCACGCGGGACAACAGCAGGATCTTGCGTGGCGGCCTACGCTTGTCGCAGCGATACTGTCGCAGGTGGGTGGCGATCGCCCGCTGGTACAACTGGTCGGAGGACGTGACGCCGAACTCGGTCAATTGCCGGTCGAGGCTTCTGCCCGCCGGGATTGTCCGGCAGTGCGAGATCACCTGGCACATGACTCGACTGTATACCTCGACGGGCAAGTCCTCGAAGTCGTCGCAGAGCTTCTCCACGATGATCTCGAACAGCGCGCCAGAGGCGATGCTATTCAGGTCGGCCTTCGAGTGGAACGTTGCCATCTCGCAGAGCAGGCCGATGTACTCAGCCACATATGCGCCGCTCTGGAAGTAGCTGTCAATGAAGGAGAAGGCGACTTGCCGGGCGAGGTGATTCAGCTCACTGGGATTCGTCTGCCCCTCTCTAAGTCTGAGCCATCGGTTCCTGTAGAGCGAAGGGTCCATATCATCTGCACGCATTCAGCAATCGCTCCGCCGCCATGAACACTTCGGCCGGCCGGATGTCTTTCATACATTCATGCCCCCGGGGGCAGACTCTCAAGTGACAGGGCGAGCAGTCCATCTCCCTTCGCAGGACCACGGTGCGCTCCAGGTTGGCGTTGGTATACCGCGGGTCCGTAGGCCCCGTGATCACGACCGCCGGGACATCCAACGCCACTGCGTAATGTCGCGGACCTGTATCGTTCGTAATGAACAGGTTGCATCGTTTCACCATCGGTTTGAGCATCTCCAGGTCGATCCTGTCCGGCCGGCTGTCGATGACAGGGGCCCGCGTCCGATCCAGAATGGCCTGGAGGATCTGGTCCTCGCCCGGCCCGCCGAACAGAATGATCTTTGCGTGGAGGTTCCCGTAGCACAGATCGGCCACCTCGGCAAAGTACTCCGGAGGCCAGCACTTGGACGACCCGAAGCTGGCACCGGGATTCAAGCCAACCAGGAGGTCGTTTTCTCCGACGCCGTACTTGCGAAGCAGGGCCTCTCCACGCTGATGAAGCTCCTGCCCGACATACAGCCGCGGCCTCGGCTGCTCCGGCACCCGGAAGCCAAGCCAGCGGCAAACCTCCAGATAATACTCGATCATCGGGGTCGGGACAATCCCCTGCCCGTTGCGCAGCGGCGTCGGGCCGCCAGACAGGAGCACGTCTCGCCACTCGCGGCGGTATCCGTACAGCTTCCGGACGCCGCTCAGACGCATCGTCAACGCGGAATGCCACGAGTTCGTCAGGAGGATCGCGGCGTCCGGAGACCAGGCTCGAAGCCGCCCCCGCATCCGGCGAAAATCGGCCCACCACGCATCACTGCCGTCCACGAGCCCGTCGAACCACGGGCTGTCGGCCACGATGCCCCACGCGTTTCGCTTGAGCACTCCAACGATCCTGGCACGAGGCAGATTGGCGCGCAGACAATCGAAGACGGGCGTAGCCATGACGATGTCGCCCACCCAGTTCGGGCAGCGTACAGCCAGCGTCTTGATTTCTGCAAGTCTCATGCCATCACCCACGACGTCGGCCGCCCGGGCCGGCTCAGTCGGCAGCCATTTTCATCGGCGCCAGTTCATAATGTAGAAAGTCAACGCCATCCCTTGCAGCACGGCGGCAAAACCCAGTGCCACAAGCACGTTCTGATTCGGCTCACGTGAGTTCATCAGCAGCCATAATGCGACGAGCAGACAGAATGGGACGAAGACTTGCAGGATGCCCGCCAGCAGCCTCGTCAGAGAGAACTCGTCGAACACCTCTCTTTTCTGTAGGAGCCTGAGTTGCTCCAGGATGCCTCCGAGCAACTGCTCCACGGCGTCATCTTCGGCGGGGAGCTGATTCTCTGTCGAGGATGCCTTCATCGGCGAGCCGCCCGACGCTTCGTCTTGCTGTGGCAATTCGCTCTCTGGGGGCGGTACGACCGGTGCCGGCTCGCTCCTGTTGGCAAACACAGGCACGATGCGAGCGTCCTGTGCGGATCGATGGTACTTCTTGATGATATTCACGGCTTCCCTCATATTCACAGCAACATGATCCGGCGTGTTTCGGTCGGTAGTTTCCCAGCTCGTATGAGCGGAGCTGATGAGAATCGTTTTGCACCCCGCGCTTCGGCCCGCCTCCACATCGCGGAGATTGTCTCCGACCATCCAGGACTTCGCCAGATCGAGATCCAGATCAGTCGCCGCCGCCAGCAGCATGCCGGGCCTGGGCTTGCGCCAATCGCTGTCCTTACGGTACTTGAGCACTGCCCCATCCGGATGGTACGGGCAGTAGTAGATCGCGTCGAGTGATGCGCCGTTGCGGCAGACTTCCTCTCGCAGCCGTCGGTGAATCTGTTCGACAGTCTCCTCTGTGAGGATGCCCTTGGCCACAGCCGGCTGATTTGACACGACGATGGTCCTGTAGCCGAGCGACTGCACCTCCTTGATCGCGTCGGCCGCGCCGTCCAGCAACTCCACCTGGTCGGGGTGGCTGATGCAGCCCGGATCGCGGATCAGCGTTCCGTCCCGGTCGAAAAATACCGCCGTGCTCGACATGGCCTCCTGCATCCACTACATACTTGGGCTTCTGCAAAACGGAAATTCATGTACAGAAACACTGTTCCACAAGATCGCAGATGATGTGGTACGCCAGTTGATGGATCTCCTGGCTGCGTGCCGTCACCGGCGAATCTGCACACAAACATATATCGGCCAGCGCCTCCAGTTTGCTGTTCTTTTTGCCGGTGAAGGCTATGACGCGCGCGCCCTTGCGTTTAGCCACTTCGGCGGCTTTGACCACGTTGGGTGAGGCACCGCTGGTGGACAGGCCCCACAGGACATCTGCCGGTTTCAGGTGCGCCTCGGCCTGCCGGGCGAAGATCTCCTCGTAGGCGTAGTCGTTCGCGACACAGGTCAGGACCGAGGTATCCGTAGACAGAGCCACCGCCGGCAAGGGCCGCCGCTCTGTTCGGAAACGGCCCACCATCTCGCCGGCAATGTGCTGGGCGTCCGCGGCGGAGCCTCCGTTGCCGCAGAGATACAGGGTGCCGCCATTTCTGAATGCCTCGACAATGGCCTCCGACGCGGCCATGAGGACGCCGGCCGCCTCCCGTTCGAACTCCGCGACCATCTTCTTGTGGATCTCCACCGCGTCGCGGATCCTGCTCGGACTGATCTCACCCATCACGTATCCGCCTTCAAGGCTTTCATCTTCTCAATTGTCGAAGTCGAGCTCCTGCCTTCGATCAACGGCGCGAGCATCACCTTGCCGCCGTAGGATTCCACAAACTCCCAGCCGACCACGCCCTGCTTGTCGCGCCAGTCGCCGCCTTTGACCAGGACATCCGGCCTGACCTCTTTGACAAGACCGAGCACGCTCGGATCGTCGAAGATCGTGATCAGATCCACTGTCTCCAGGCCGGATAGGACGGCCGCACGGTCGTACTGGTTGTTGATCGGTCGGTCCGGCCCCTTGAGGGCGCGAACAGAGCCGTCGCTGTTGAGCCCGACGATGACCACGTCGCCCTGGGCCCGGCAAAACCGCAGGTAATCGATATGCCCGCGGTGGATCACGTCGAAGCAGCCGTTGGCGAACACGATGGTCTGGCCCCGGCTGCGACGCCATTTCAACTCCTCCAGCAGCGCATCGAGCGAGCGAAGCTTGGTGCTCCTGACGCCGTATTGCTCTGCGATCTCGTGCTCGATCTCTGAAACGGTTACTGTGACCGCCCCGAATTTGCCGACTTCAATGCCACCGGCGATATTGGCCAGATGCACGGCGGTCAGATAGCTGCTGTCGCCCGCCAGGCTCACCGCCAGGGTCGCCAGGACCACATCCCCCGCACCGGTCACGTCATAGACGCTCCGAGCCCGGGTGGGCACCAACTCATTCATGTCTTTCGTGGCCAGGCAGGCGCCTTCTCTGTCAAGCGTGACTACGACGGCCTCCAGTGCCAGATCATCGAGCAGCCGTCGCGCAGCCCGTGCCGCATCGGAGGCGGTTTCAATGGCGAATCCAACAGCAGCAGCGGCTTCCTGGCGACTCGAAGTCAGCAGTGTGGCACCGCGGTATTGCGAGTACTCCCGTCCGATGGCCGGATCGACGAGCACCTTCCGACCTGCGCCCCGGGCCAGCGAGATCATCCGTCGGCAGAGCGCCGGACCCAGCAGGCCTTGATTACAGTCCTGCAAACACACGACGTCCGCCTGTGCGATGCTCTGCTCGTAATGCCTCAGGACCTGATCGCTGGCCGCCGAAGGCAAAGACTCAGACGCCTCCTGATCGATTCGCAACAACTGCTGCTTGTGCCTGTGCTGGGCCAAGCCGATCAGCCTTTGTTTTGTGGTAGTAAGGCGGCCGGGAACCTCGTGTAGGCCGGAGGTGTCGGCCCCATGTGTCGCCAGCTTCTCGCGGAGGATTTCGCCGTGGCCGTCTTGCCCGGTGACGCCGATGCACAGGGGCGTCGCGCCCAAGGCTGCCACACTGGCCGCCACGAATGCCGCGGCGCCGCATCGGTACTCCGTCTGCGTCACCTTCAAGACCGGCACGGGAGCTTCGGGGCTGATGCGCACGGCGTCGCCGTACACGTACACGTCCAGAGCAAAGTCGCCGACGACCACGATCTTCGGCGAGCCGAGATTCCCTATTGTTTTTAGCAGCGTTTCGTACATATGCGACAACTGAGCCGGCACAATGCCTACTTCCCGGGTTCCTGCAATCGCAGCATCTTACCATCGAGGACGCGGTCAATCAAGGCAGCCAGGCGCTCCGCCCCGGCCACGAACTCCATCTCGACGGCCAGGTACACCATCGGCGGATCACCCTGGGGCGGGATCAGACGCACGATCTTCGTCCAGTCCTTCTGAGTGGTGACGATGTATTCGGCGTTGCACTCCCGGGCTCGCCGGTGAATCTCGCGGAGACTGTCGTTCGTGTACGCATGGTGGTCATCGAAGCGTCGAGACGCGACGAGCATGCAGCCAACGCGTCGGATGGTATCGAAGAACGCCTCGGGGTTGCCCAGGCCGCAAAAAGCATACACCCGCTTGCCTCGCAACTCCTCCAGACCGATCTCCGTCCCGGCGCCGACCGCATCGACCGGCGCATGGATGGCCGTTGCGATAACCACATCCGGCTGGATTTGACGCACTTGGCCTTCGATCTGTGCCAGCGTCTCCTCGGAGACCTGGTCGCAGCGGGTGATCACCACCGCGTTGGCCCGTTGCAATCCGATGAGCGGTTCACGCAGCAGCCCCCGCGGAAGCAGCCTGCCATAGCCGAACGGCAACGTGGCATCGATCGTTACGATGTCGAGGTCGCGGGCCAGCCGCCGATGCTGGAATCCGTCATCGAGGATCAGCACGTCCGCGCCGCGAGCAGTGATTGCCTGCCTCGCCCCGGCGACGCGGTTCGGATCTACAATGACGTTCACGTCCGGGCAGTTGGCGGCGAGCACGGCCGGCTCGTCGGACAGCTCGCCTTTTCGCGTCTTGTACCCCCGAGTGAGGACGGCGCACCGTCGCTGCTGCCGCCGCAGAACCCGGCACAGCCAGACCACCAGCGGCGTCTTGCCTGTGCCACCGACGGTCAGGTTGCCCACGCTGATTACCGTCGCGCTGACTCTGCGTGCCCGGAACAAGCCTCGCGAGTACAGGCTATTGCGCATGTGGACAACAAGTGAATATGGCCACGACAGTAACACCAATAGCAGACGCAGAAAGATGGCGCGAGGGCCCGACGTATGCCCGGACACGAGATTGCGATATGCTTCTTGATTCAACTGATGGTTCCCACTCTGGCTCTGCGATCTTCGATCCATAAATCGCAGACCGTAGATCACAGTCCTACAAGCATGCTATCCGCGACCTCGCGAGCCTTCCCGGCCCCCAGCAGGATCTCCACGAGCTTGAGCGCAAACGCGATGGCGGTACCCGGACCCTGGCTGGTCACGCAGTGGCCGTCGACGACGACGGGCTCATCGGTCGCATAGGCCGGGTTCAGTCTATCGCGCATGGACGGGTAGCAGGTCGCCCGGGTCTTGTGCAGCAATCCGTGCGGCTGCAATACGACCGCCGGCGACGCGCAAATGGCGCCGTACAGGCGTCCCGCCTCCTTCTGTTGCTTGAGTTTCTCGATCAGCGGACCACAGTCTCTCAGGTGCTCGGCGCCCGGCATCCCCCCGGGCAGGGCGATGCAATCGTAGGTCTGATTCGTACAATCGCAGATCCTGGCGTCCGCCACCAGCTTCATACCCCGACTGGCAACGACGTGCAGAGACGTGGAATCGTGCGTTTCTACCGATGCGACGGTGACATCGGCGCCGGCCCGGCGCAGCGTATCGATGATGCACGCCGCCTCGATCTCTTCCGTTCCATTCGCAATTGGAACCAGCACTCGCTTGGCCATAGTCGCCTCCCGGCAAAGGATGAAACACCAAGGATCAAAGGACGATCATCGAAGACAAGCCCACGCATTCGACTCTTGCATTCTGATTCCTGCTGTCACTTGATCCTCTCGATGATGGCGTCGGCCATTTCGCTGGTCCCAACGGCGGTGGGGTCATTACGGTCGGCTTTCAGGTCGTAGGTGACTTGACCGCCCTCGGCAATCACCGCTGCCACGGCGTTCTCCAGCGTGTCCGCCTCGGCCGTGTTGCCGAGGTGTCTTAGCATGAGCACGCCGCTGAGGATCAGCGCCGTCGGATTCACCTTGTTCTGTCCTTTGTACTTCGGCGCGCTGCCGTGGGTCGCTTCGAAGATGGCGCCCTTGAGGCCGATATTAGCGCCCGGGGCGACGCCCAGCCCGCCGACGAGCCCGGCGCATAGATCACTGATGATGTCACCGTACAAATTTGGAAGAACGAGCACATCGTACAACTCAGGCTTCTGCACAAGCTGCATGCACATGTTGTCCACAATACGATCTTCGAACTCGACATCGGGATAGTCTTTCGCCACTTGCCGGCTGACTTCGAGCCATAGCCCGTCGGAGAACTTCATGATGTTCGCCTTGTGCACGCTCGTGACCTTTCGTCGGCCGTACCTGCGGGCGTAGTCGAATGCAAAGCGTACGATGCGGTCCGTCGCAGCGACGGAGATCGGCTTGATGCTGATGCCGGAGTCCGTCGTGATCTTGCGCTTGCTGTGGCGGTTCAGCCAGTCGATCAGCTCCAACGTATCACTCTGACTCTTCTGAAACTCGATGCCTGCGTAGATGTCCTCGGTGTTCTCTCGCACGATCACCAGGTCAATGTCCTCATATCGGCTGCGGACGCCCTTGTAGCTCCGGCACGGCCGCAGGCACGCGTACAGATCCAGGCTCTGCCGCAAATATACGTTGATACTGCGAAAGCCTGTCCCCACGGGCGTCGTGATGGGAGCTTTGAGAGCCACGCCATTCTTCTTGATCGACTCGACCGTCGTGTCTGGCAGTGGGGTGCCCAGCCGGGCCATCACGTCCTCGCCCGCCTCGGCGACTTCCCACTGGATCTTCACGCCGGTGGCATCGATACACCGCCGGGCCGCCTGGGCAATTTCCGGCCCGATGCCGTCCCCGGTTATCAAGGTCACATTGATCATCAGTCGTACTCCAAAGTCATGTCGGAAACCTGCATGATACTACGCGTTCGGGCTTTGGTCAACCTCCTG
The DNA here is from genome assembly GCA_016928975.1 of Sedimentisphaerales bacterium. The sequence continues at coordinate 153,800 of JAFGJR010000147.1, forward strand.
TTGTATTGCATCGTCGCCTCGTGAAGCAGTTGCATAGCCGGGCGTCCATCAGTACTATGGGTACAGGTGGCCTGCCGAAGGAATGTCGCCGCTGGTGTCTTGGCCCGTCTGATGGTGTCGTATTCAGGAGACCATGTAATGATGAGATGGCGGAATGTGCTTGTCTGTACGCTCGCGATCACGATTCTCGTGGCGTTGTTCTCCGGTTGTCGGCGGTCGACGCCGGGACAGCCGCAGGTGATCAAGTTGTCCTACAGCATTTTCTTCCCACCGACACACGTTCAGTGCGTCACGGCCGATGCCTGGGCCCGCGAGATCGAGAAGCGCACTGACGGGCGAGTCGCGATCACGATCTACGCAGGCGGCGCGCTCACCCAAGCAGCGCAGTGCTACGAAGGTGTGGTCAACGGCATCTCGGATCTGGGCATGAGCTGTCTTGCGTACACGCGAGGTCGATTCCCATTGCTCGAGGGTCTGGATCTGCCATTGGGATATCCGAATGGAACGACGGCGACTCAGGTCGCCACGGAGCTGGCGGAGAAGTACAGGCCTGCGGAGATGGCGGATACGCACGTGCTATACCTGCACGCTCATGGGCCGGGACTGCTGGCCTCCAAGAAGCCGGTGAAGGTCCTGGAGGACATGAAGGGCGTGAAGGTCCGCGGGACGGGCCTTTCGCTGAAGATCGTGGAAGCCCTGGGCGGCACGCCGGTGGCGATGGCTCAGCCGGACACGTATGAAGCGTTGCAGAAGAATGTTGTCGATGCGACTCTGTGTCCGATTGAGACGCTCAAGGGCTGGAAGCAGGGCGAAGTCATCAGTTGTGTCACAGACGCCACGGCGGTCGGATACACAACGGCCATGTTCGTCGTGATGAACAAGCAGAAATGGGAGAAGTTGCCGGCGGATATCCAGAAAGTCTTCACCGAGGTCAGCCGCGAGTGGGTGCGCAAGCACGGCGAGGCATGGGACAAAGCCGACGCGGACGGCCGCGAATTCGTCAAGGGCCTGAACCGGGAGATCGTCACGCTCTCGTCCGAGGAGCAGCATCGGTGGAAGCGGGCCGTGGAGCCGGTCCTGAACGCGTATGTTGTCGCCATGAAGGAGAAGGGATTGCCGGGCGAGCAATTCCTCAAGGACGCACAGGAACTCATCGCCAGGTACTCCAAGCCGGTGGGCCAGTAAGTGGAACCAGCTTCGACTCAGACAGCCACTCCTCGGCCGTTGTACGGGCGATACGTCTTCTGTCTGCGCTGGGTCGTCAACGTTCTGGCCGCGGTCGCCGGGCTGGCTATTGTGGCCATGATCCTCGTGACCTGCGTCGATGTGGTCGGGCGACGCCTTGGCCATCCCCTCAAGGGGACCTATGACATGGTCGAACTGCTCGGCGCCGTCATGATCGCCGGAGCGATGCCCTACACGACCGCCTGCAAAGGCCACGTCGCCATCGAGTTTCTCATCCAGGCATTGCCGTGTCGTGGACGCATCATCCTGGATTTGCTCGTGCGGGCGGCTTGCATGTCCATGTTTGGCTTTCTCACCTGGCGGTTCATCGAGTATGGACGAGAGCTTAAGGCCAGCGGCCAGGTGACGCTGACGCTGCAATGGCCGGTCTTTTGGCTGCCTTACTGGATGGCGATCTGCTGTGCCGTGATGATCCCGGTGCTTCTGTACCTGTGCATGCATCCCAGGAAGGAGTTGATGAAGCCGTGACGCCGGAACAGATCGGCATTGCAGGTTGTGTTGCACTGGTGCTGCTGTTGTGCAGCGGCATGCCGGTGGCGTTTGCCATGGCGATCGTGGGATTCGCCGGTTTTGCGGTGGTCGTGAGTCCGCACGCGGCGGTGAGTGTGCTGACGTTCGACCTCTACAAGACCTTCGCATCATACAGCCTGACGGTGATTCCGTTGTTCGTGCTGATGGGGCAGGTTGCGTTCCACGGCGGGATCAGCCGGCGTTTGTTTGGTGCGGCGTACCACTGGCTGGGCCCGCTGCCGGGCGGATTGGCCATGGCCACGGTCGGCGCCTGCACTGCATTTGGGGCCATCTGCGGTTCCGGACCGGCCACGACGGCCACGATGGCGCTGGTCGCCTTGCCGGAGATGAAGCGGTACAAGTACAGCATGGAGATGGGCTGCGGGGCGGTGGCGGCGGGGGGCACGATCGGCATGATGATCCCGCCCAGTGTCGTCTTCATCGTCTACGCGATCATGACGGAGCAGTCCATCGGGAAGCTGTTCATCGCAGGCATTGTGCCCGGCGTTTTGACGGCCCTGCTGTTCTGCCTCGTGATTTACGTGCAGTGCATTCGACGCCCGGAGCTCGGGCCGCGAGCGCCTTCGTCCTCCTGGATGGCGAAAGTCCGTTCGCTGGGCGGCACGTGGGAAACGATGCTGTTGTTCGCAGGCGTCATGGGCGGCATGTTCTGGGGCATCTTCACACCTACGGAAGGGGCGGCCATCGGGGCCGCCGGCACCGTCGGCATCACGGCCGTCCGGCGCCAATTCGGGCTGGCGATGCTCATCCAGTCCCTGCAGGAGACGCTGCGGACCTCGGTCATGGTGATGATCATCGTGGCCGGGGCGGTGGTCTTCGGCCACTTCCTGGCGGTCACGCAGATTCCCTCGCAGATGGCGAGTTGGTTGGGGAGTCTTCCGCTGCCCTCCTGGGCGATTATGATGCTGATCGTTCTCTTCTATCTGATCGCCGGTAGTTTCGTGGACGCCTTGGCGCTTGTCCTGCTGACGATCCCGATCTTCTACCCCGTGGTGACCAACCTGGGCTTTGACCCGATCTGGTTCGGCGTGATGATCGTGCTGGTGACGGAAATGGGCGTGATCACGCCGCCGGTGGGCGTGTGCGTGTACGTCGTCAGCGGGATCGAGCGGGATGTACCGTTGCAGACCATCTTCCGGGGCGCCATGCCGTTTCTGTTAGCTATGGCTGTCGCGGCGATCCTTCTGATTGTGTTCCCTCGCTTGTGTCTGTTCCTGCCGAACCTCATCCACTGAGTACTCGGCGGCACTCACTTCTTTCGTCCGCCCTGCGAAGAAAACCTGTCAGCTTTATGTGTGACCTGCGTCTTTGATAGCGAAACCGCAGATCAGGAGCTCGTGTTGGACGCGGCGACAGAGAAGAATCTGATTGCCTTATGCAGAAATAGCGACAGGCAGGCGTATGCCGATCTGGTGCGGGCGCACTCCGGCCGCGTCTTTGCCATCTGCCTCGGCATGCTCGCCAACCGCCACGACGCGGAAGATGTCGCACAGCAGACGTTTCTGAGGGGCCTCATGCAGATACGCACGCTTCGCCATACGGAACGGTTCGGGCCGTGGATCGCGGCGATCGCCAGGAACCTGTGTATTGATGCCACTCGCCGATCCGGCCGTTTGACGCCGCCGCTGGCTGACATCCAAGCCCAAGAGAGGACTATAGACAGCGAGGACAGTCGTCGCCTCGAAGCTGCCTTGGCCAAGTTAAGCAGTGACTATCGCGTTCCGTTGTTGTTATTCTACTTCGATGGTCGCAGCACGGCGAGCATCGGCCAGACCCTGGGTATGTCGCAGGCCGCCGTGCAAACGCGCCTGAGCAGGGCTCGTAGGCAACTGCGTGA